>NZ_JXYC01000018.1:0-258540 GCF_000967665.1 Marinomonas sp. S3726
ACAGAACACAGAACACAGAACGCAGAACACAGAACGCAGAACGCAGGCAGAAGTTAAGAAATAAGCCTATATAGGAGTGAATTTATGAATATTTACTATTTCCGATAATAACATTTATCGGAAATAGTAGATATTCATATGCCCTTAATCCTACTAATAAGTTCTAAGCTGACTTTCACTCAAACCCTTTAGTTGTATGGCTTTGAGTAATTAATAAAGCGCTTTCTATCTAACTCTTTGTGATCTGATTTCATTTCTTGTTTGATGCTGGGAATATTTTATTTCGGGAAATAACTATGGGCTCTGAGTTTGTTGCTAGACACAAACGCTCACTAAATAAATTTGATAGTGCTTGCTGATATCAAACTTTTTACAGCCACGGTATGAGTTAGACTGTTCCAGAATTTTATTCCTTAACTAAAGCGCTTTTGGTTAAGACGCAAATTTATGACAAGGCGTTCTATCTTATAGATAAATCAGTAATACCCAGATCTCACTCATGAATTCTAGATAACATGCCAAAAAACCTGTCTTTAGTTCATTCTAAGAATGCACACTTAACGATACAGCTAACGCCGTTACCTAATTTGGAATTCAAATTATCACAGCTTACACTTGAGTTATATAAGCGACTAGATAGTTAAAATTACATAGAAGTTATATTGGGCATGTTAGCCCCCAAGATATGTAAGAAAAGTTGATTGAGGATTTTCTACATGATCACCCTGCTCATTATTTTTATTATAAAAAAGCTAGTGTGAATTGAAGTGTTTAAAGTATGTTTTCTCTTATCTTGTCTTATTTATCTGCAAAGATGTCACACATTTAAAGTTACTGTAATGTGGAATAACGGTACATACTTTCTTTAGCAACGTCATCTCTACGCAACTTAATTTTCTCCCATAATGCATCAGCTAAATCTGGATACCTATCGACAAACCTATTGCTGAGCACTAAAAAATAATCCTTTGTTTTAAGTGGCACAGATGAACGCTTTATTCCTGAAAATTCTGCACTATCAAGTAATGGGGTCACTTTTACATCTTGTAAGGCAGCACCTACGACTTGAGGACGCTTAGTAAGCATTAATAACGCCTTATACGCAGAATCAGGCTGTTGAACTTTTTGCCCTATCTTTTCAAGGTCGCCAATGATGGAATCGCCATGCTCAGCAACAATAAAGCCCTTTGCCCCAGTTAAATTCGTGCCATCCCAGTCTAATTTAGCTTCTGTTAGTGAATAGAGCCAATAACTAAGGGTAGCGAGCCTTTTTGAACTATCAAGCTTGCCTTCTTGTGTCAGAGGATAGCGAGCTATTTGGGCTCTCTCGGGTTTATAGGAAAACATGAAAGCACCATCAATCTGGCCATGTTTAAGTAGATGCATTACTCGCACATTAGGGTATCGTTTATACACAACCTTGATGTTAAGTTCTTGACTGGCAGCATTAATAATATCCAAAGCAATACCGGGTGGTTCCATTACATCTACTCCCGTACCCATTTGGTATGGCGGAGATGGATTGATTTGATATGACAAGGTTAGCTGAATGGGTTCTGATGACTGGCTGATTGCTGGAAACATTAAAAAAACAAAGAGCCAAAAATTAATTTTCTGCGTATTCATTGCGACAACTTTCTACTTTTAGAGTTATATGTATAGAGTAACCCCTTACATTTTAGCCTTACTAGATTACAGCAAAAATACTCCCTTTACTGAACAATTGTAATATATAGGCTTTCTAAAAGTGTATTCTGATAAGAATGAATGGAATAAATTAAACTAAAGATTTCAGTATGATCACCCTGCTCATTATCTGCTTGATAATGAGCTAAGATGAATTCGAACTTTGATCGATGAAGTTGTTGTATGAATGGACTTAAATTTCAGCCTACTTAAATGAAATGGACGCTAAAATACGGCGATCACCTTCAAATGGCTGTCTAGCATGTAATACGGTGTGGTTATTAACCCAAAGTACATCACCATTTTGCCACTTAAAGTTTACGCACTTATCATCCATCTGCTCAACTAATGCATCGATGGTAGCTTCATCCATAAGCTCTCCCTTGCCTGTTTCTACTGCTGTTTTACCTGTGTTACGACTATCATTCCAACCTGTATATACAGCAACAACAGAATTGAAAAAGACTTTTTGCTGAGTTTCTTCATCAAATCGAATTGCAGATAAGGTATTAGTTTGAGTACGAAGGTCGCCATTATCTAGCCACTCCCAACTCATGCCAGCTTCTTTCATTTTTTCTTCTGCATCATCTTTGGTAGTAACTTGGAATGTATCTTTCCAAGAGCGACCAATAGCGGAGGTATTGTCTGTCACTTCAGGCATCACTCTGACATAACGAACACCATCCTTTTCAATTTTAGATGCGAAATCCGCATTCAACTCGAATAAGGATTTGCAAATTTCACCTGAGTGAAGAATCGATGTCGCTCCACCTTTAGGTGATGCTGTTTCACAATAAAAGAAAATATAACCAGGTGGTGTCGGTACCTGCGCCATTTCATGGTGGAAAGGAATTTTTTCAGTTGCAGGTGATTCATTCGCTGTGACAATACGTGATGCTGTAACTTGTTCACGTGGCGCTGCGCCACCAACATAAGGCATATTTTTATAGTCAGTTTGATCTAACATCTTTTCAAATTCAGCGGCACTATCTAGTGGAAAGCCACGTAGCAACACTGCTCCATGCTTGATCAGGTATTCATGTAACTCTGCTTTATTTTCACTAATCCAGTTTAAAAATTCAGCTTTGGTCGCATTCTTTTGCGTCTCACTAGGTGTAACCATTAAAGGAAAATCTAAACCATTTACTTGTTTTTGTTCTGCTAGTTTACCTATGACTACACTCATTTTATCTCCTAAATCTAAATTATTATTGTTAGCTTAGTTATCTGAAACTATGCGAATCAATCATGTATCAATACTTAAAACTCTAATCTTTATATTTATAGAAGTAAATCAATAGTGAATGAATTGTTGTTAAATTTATACAATATACATTCAAACTATTGATTTAATTTAGAATTTTTTTAGAGGTTATTTTATGAAGGAATAGCCATTTTCTGTGATATTTACAGCTTGGCCTGTCATTGCTGAGTGTTGAGCTGCTAGACCAACAACAACGGCTTTAAGCCCATCTTCGATACTAACTTCAACACTTTTTTCTTGAGTAATAGCCTCAAAAAAGCCTAAATGTTGATAAAAAGTAGAGCCGTTATGGTCGCCTGCTGCAAGTAAAGTGTCATCTACTGGAATATCAGACTCAGTTGGCCCTTTTGGATCCCTTGGACTTAAAACGACTTTAGGGATTGGTGCTTCACCGAGCGTTTCAACAGGCCAGAAACGACCTGGGCCTGGCACAAAGCATTCAATTTTAGCCTTTTCGCCAACTGCGCAGATTTCTTCCTGATATCTTGATCCTTCAGCAAACATATTCAGATCTAAACTAGCACGTTTTCCATTTTCAAAATCAACGACAACAAATGCATTATCAATAATATCTGGTTGTTCACCATCGTAACTTTCGTCTAGATGATTTACATCTTGCCCTGTTGAGGCATAAACACGCTTAACTTCGGACTCTGCCAACAAACGCATCAAATCGAAAAAATGACAGCATTTCTCAACCAAGGTACCCCCGGTTTTATGATTAAATCGATTCCAATCTTGTACCTTTTCAAGAAAAGGGAACCTATGCTCTCTGATACTTAGCATTTTCATATCGCCAATTTCATTAAGTTGCTTTCTTAGCTGAGCAACAGGGGGCATATAGCGATATTCCATAGCAACCCAAACAGGTGAAGGATGTTTATGAGCAGCCTCTTGTATTGCTTTCACTTGATCTAATTGAGTGATGACTGGTTTTTCAATCAAGATTGGAAGTTTAGTGTGTTCAAAAAGGTAAAGAAGTTGTTCTGCATGCTGAAAATTAGGTGTCGCAACAACTATGGCACCTAATTCTGGTTCACCTTGAAGCATAAGTTCTAGTGAATCGTAAAAAGCAACATCAGGTACTATTTGCGTACATTTAATTCGCATATCAAGGTCTGGCTCTACAATTGCAACCACTTTAGCACCTTCAATAAGGGCTATATTGTTAAGATGTTCTTGACCCATCATGCCGCAACCAAGCATGCCATAACGTACGCTATTGCTCATTTTCTTTACCTCATTTTTTTGTTGTATTAACGCCAACGAGCAAAGTATCGACACTTACTTGGGTCAAACCAGGTTAAAGAGTATTCCTCAATTTTATCCTCGTTTGACCAGCCTCTTCTTTGCACCCTTGGAAGTATTTGGTCTTTATCTAATTGAAGCCCTGCTGCAACCCAATCAGGAATAGGCGCACAATCAATTTCGTCTTCAACTCGACTTATCCAGAAAGAAAAGTTTTCTCGATAATGTAAATATAAAGATTCGTGTAAATCTTCTAACGTTAGTTTCTCTGCGTGTTTATGGCTAAACCAGATTTGTTCGGCTGCCACTAAATCAGTATTTAAATATCGCAGACGCTTAATGCACCAGGTACTTGCATCAATTTGTTCTAACCTTAACTGTTGGTTTACGTCCGTGTTTTGATCTTTTTCAACACTTAAAGTATCGGCACTAGGTGCACCACCACCGGCTAAAAGCTCTAAATGAAAAAACTGATAAATTGCCCTTCCACCCGGGGCTCTTTTAACATAAGTCCCCGAACCTTGGCGTCTTTCTAATAAACCATCAGTTTCTAATTTAGCAAGTGCTTTTCTTAGCGTGCCTACAGCAACGCCAAGCTTGACAGCTAATTCAGCTTCAACTGGAAGCCTCTCTCCAGCCTGCCAATGACCTGCTGCAATTTCACGGTGTAATAACTCTCCGATTTGAATGTATAGCGGCAATTTCTTTTTTGTTTTTTTATCTTTCACACACTCACTCCATATACTTATTTATCAGCCTATTTTACAGACTCAAACGACATTAGAAAGTATGCACTTAATGCAATCGTAACAATTGATAAATCGTAATAAGTAAGCTGTATATTTTAGAAAGTGCTTAAAAAGCCAAAATTAAACAAAATTCATTTACTATTGATTTACATCATTAGAATACACTGATAGTGTAAATATACAAGTTGTGTCGATTTAGATTCTTGAACTGAATTGATGCTCATTTTCTAGAGCAAAAATAATCACTTCATTTAAAGCGATTATAGGGTGAGTTAAAAAATGAAAAAAATAAAAATGGGTCAATCCGATATTGAATTAAGCCGTTTAGTGTATGGCGCATGGCGACTAGATGATGCTGAAGATACATCAAGCGCACATGTTAGAGAGAAAATTGACCTGTGTTTATCTCAAGGTATCACTAGTTTTGATCATGCTGACATCTATGGCGACTACCGTTGTGAAGCTATTTTCGGCAATGCTATAAAAAACGATAACTCTCTTCGTAAAGATATACAGCTTATTTCTAAGTGTGATATTGCTCTTTTATCGGATAAATTTCCTGACCGCCGAGTTAAGTTTTACGACACCAGCGCACAATATATAACTACAAGTGTAGAACAGAGCCTTAGCAACCTATCAACAGATTATTTGGATCTTTTATTGATTCATCGCCCTGATCCATTTATGGATGCAGCTGAAACAGCATCCGCTTTAGATGCATTAGTTGATAGCGGTAAAGTACGTGGTGTTGGTGTTTCTAACTTTGGTCCATGGGATTGGAAGCTGATTCAAAAACATATGAAGCATCCACTTTTAACCAACCAAGTTGAAATGAGTTTGCTTAACCGTGAAAGCTTTGTAGATGGCACTCTTGCTGCGATGCAAACAGATGAGATCACACCAATGGCATGGTCACCGCTTGCTGGCGGACAGTTATTTAAAGATTCTGCTGCAACCCAGCGCTTAGCGCCTATCTTTAAACGTATCTGTGATGCTCAAAACACTAGCATTGATCATGTTGCCTTAGCATGGCTGTTAGCTCATCCAGCTAATATTTTACCTGTTGTTGGTACTAACAATCCTGAGCGTATTAAGCATTTATCAGATGCTTTAAACCTAGATATCGATCGTGAAACTTGGTTCGAGTTATGGACTGCCGCTGAAGGCCAAGAAGTGCCATAAAACTAAGAATTCACATTCTTTAATGGGAGGCAAAATGATCGTACTAATGTCTTTGGTAAAATATCTCAGCAGTTTCAACCTTATGCTACATAAGGTTGGACGAAATATCGCATGGGTACTGGTTGCCCTAATGATAAGCGTAATACTGCTACAAGTATTCTTTCGCTATGTTCTTAACAACGCACTTCCTTGGCCAGAAGAAGCCGCTAGAGCCCTCATGATTTGGATGATGGCTGTCGTCGCTGGTGAGGCTTATAGAAAAGGAAGTTTTGTTGCTATAGATATGCTGATTCTTGCCCTCCCAGATAAGATTGCAAGCTTCTTAAAGCTTGCTCTCTATCTATTGGCAGGATTGGTTCTTTTCAAACTTTTCACCTTAGGAATAGATTTTTTTGAGCGAGGATTCAGATCCAGAGCGGCTTCTATTCATATTTCTCGTGCCTGGATTTATTTAGCTATGCCAGTGTGCTTTTTTACCATGCTGTTATCCAACATTGAATTAGTGTTACGCGAAATTGGCTGCCTATTAGGTAAGGCAGATGAATACGCTTTGAATTTTAAAGAAAAGTAATTAATACCCTTACTTTCTAAAAATAATAAAAACGAGAGAAAATTAATGTTAGCTCTATTTTTACCCCTGTTTTTAGTCTTCTTGTTAATCGGCATGCCTGTCTTCTTTGCCATGTTAACGGCGCCTGGCATCATGCTATACGCAACTGGCATGGAAAGAGATGTATCCTTGCTTTTTCGTAACATCTACAACGGTATTGATTCATTTCCTTTAATGGCAATCCCTTTCTTTATGCTAGCTGGCGAGATAATGAATCGTGGCGGCATCACGCTTAACCTAGTTCAATTCTCGCAATCTTTTATAGGTCATGTTCGTGGTGGTCTTGCACATGTAAATATTCTTTCAAGTATGCTTTTTGCAGGTCTTTCAGGCTCGGCAGTAGCAGACACTTCCGCCATTGGTTCCATGATGATTCCGGCAATGGAGAAGAATGGTTACAAACGTAAGTTTGCAGCGGCAATTACGGCGGCCTCTTCTGTAATCGGCCCAATCATACCACCATCAGGCATAATGATTATCTATGCATATACAATGGAAGTATCAGTCGCTGCCTTATTTGCGGCTGGTATTGTGCCTGGTATTTTAGTTGGTGTGTCATTAATGCTTATGGTCGCTTTAATGGCTAAAAAGTATGACTTCCCCATAGCCGGTCCTAAATCCACATGGAAAGAAAGAGGCAAAGCCACTAAAGGTGCAATACTGCCATTATTTGCGCCTGTCATTATCCTTGGTGGCATCATTGGCGGTATTTTTACGCCAACGGAAGCGTCTGCAGTTGCCACCTTCTACGCTCTAATTATCAGTGTTTGGGTGATGAAAACCGTTAAGCTTTCTGACCTACCTGATATCTTTATCAAAGGTGCTCAAGCTTCAGCGGTTGTACTACTTCTCGTCGGTTCTGCTATCGCCTTTAAAACCGTCGTTAGCCTTTCTCACAGTGCTGAGATTCTAGCTGAATGGGTATTAGCGATCAGCGATAACCCACTTATGCTGCTTTTCTTGATAAACATACTCTTGTTCGTTGTCGGTATGTTTTTAGATGCAGGCCCTGCCATCATTATTCTTGGTCCTATTTTAGGTCCTATTTTTATTAATCTTGGTATAGATCCTGTTCATTTCGCCATCATCATGTCAGTCAACTTAACGGTCGGTCTTGCTACACCACCCATGGGGCTTGTTTTGTTTGTGGCCTCTAGTGTCTCTGGTGAGCGAATTGAATCAATTTCAAAGGCAATTCTACCCTTCTTAGCGGTTGAGATTGTCGTGATATTTCTTATTACCTTTTTCCCATCTTTATCTATGACGGTTCCCAGATTATTGGGGCTGGTGTCAGGATAAGTAATTAGCTAAATCATTAAATAATAAAAAAACGAGGACGAATTCATGTTTCTAAAAACAAAAATAAGCAGAATGATAGGTACTGCAGTACTTGCTACCAGTGTGCTATTAGGCGCTCAAGCTCAAGCTGCTGATTTTAACCTTCGTGCTGTCGCAAACTCGAACGAAAATGATGAAGATTATGATGGTCTAGTTGTTTTCAAAGACTTTGTAGAATCACATTCAAATGGCCGTATCAATGTAGATCTATATATAGGTACACAGCTTTGCGGTAATGGTGTTGAGTGTCTTGAAGCGCTTGAATACGGTTCTGTTGATGTTTACATTTCAACCTCTGGCGGAGCATCTGCCATGTACCCTTACGTTCAGGTGCTAGACCTACCTTATCTATTAAGGGACGACAGAATTGCTGAAACAGTTTTTGAAGGTGACTTTACCCGTGAGTTGCGTAAGCAGATCCTTGAAGATTCAGGTGATACTGTCCGTCTGATGACAATCGGTAATACTGGTGGCTGGCGTAACTTTGCGAATACCAAGCGTACGGTCAAATCACCAGATGATTTGGAAGGCTTGAAAATTCGTACCGTGGTATCAGATTTACCTCAAGAGTTAGTAAGATCATTAGGTGCTAGTCCTACTCCAATTCCATGGCCAGAGCTTTTCACTTCATTCCAAACAGGTGTTGTTGAAGGCTCTAAGAATGGCATCACAGACATCATGGGTATGAAGTTCACAGAAGCAGGTCTTAAGCACGTCACTCTCGACGGACACGCTTATATGTCTGCGCTTTGGTATATGAGTAATGAATCTTTCATGGATATGCCTGAAGATCTACGTAAAGTTGTTGTTGACGGTTTCAGTGCGCTTCAGCAAGCAACGTTTGCTTCACCAAAACGTAAATCAATCCAAGCTTATCAGGACTTTGCTAAAGCCGGTGGCGAGCTTTATGTTCCAACACCTGCTGAAAAAGCTGAGTTCAAGAAATCAGCTGAGCCTGTTTATGACTGGTTCAAGGGTAATATAAAAGATGGCGAGAAGTGGTTTAACCTCCTTGCTAAATCTGCAGCTGATGCAGAAAAACAAGTCGATAACGCTTATGCAAATGACTTGAACTAATAGTATTGCTCTTACTCCATTTAAGAGGCCTACGGGCCTCTTTTTTTGGATTACTTTAAAGCTAATGTTTAGCTAATACTTGCTCTACCATCACTTCTACATTGCCCTGTTCCATGATCGAATAATGATCGGCATTTACTTCATAAAAACGAACATCGCTTAAAATACTTGCCCATGTACTTTTAACGTTTTCAATCTCAAGTATGTCATTTCTATTCGCAATAAATATCTGTGTTTTTAAATTGATTTTAGTAACAGGTTCAAAGCTCAACATGGCCTTTTGATTCTTATTACAACTCAAAATAACATTTTGGAAAAATGAATGAACCTCCTGATTTAAAGTCGCATTAATCTGGCTAGAACCTTTACCCAATATAGCTTCAATCACATTTGATACACCTAATTCATCAGAACCACTTTTGATCGATATAGGGTTAAGGCTATCTTTTAAATGTGGATATTGCTGTTTCAGTTCTTCAATAAATACATTTTGCCCAGTTGCTTCTTCTTTATGACTCAAATTCTGTTTAAGGCTAGGCGGGTCTATGAATATCAAGTCTAAATTTTCCAATAACGCACTTTCTTCCAGCTCTAGTAGACGTATTATTTCCCAAGCAATCAGTGCCCCAAAAGACCAAGCAATAATGCGTTTTGGCGCATTCGTTTTAATGCTACCAAGATAAGCCGCTGCTAAGGCTTCAACACTGGTAAGAGTTTGTGAGTTATCATGAAATAAAGGATCCTTGATACCTAACGTCTCATCAGTTTCAGGCAATGCTTTTATCAAGGCTCTATAACCCCCTAACTCACCACCAATTGGGTGAATCAGCATGTTTTTAGCGCCATTTCCAGCTTTGAGCATTTGACTATAATCCAGTTTTTGGTTCTCTGATTCAGATACTTCATCATTACTTATGAGTTTTGTTAAACGGTCGATAGTGACATTTTGGTTAAGCTCTTTAAGTGAGATTTTTCCAGGAAAACTCGCTTCTAAAGCATCAAATAAATCTAAAACGGTAAGTGAGTCACCACCTAGATCATAAAAACAAACCTCCTTTGATATGTCGTCTAACCCCAAACAGTCTTTAAAAAGGTTTGTTATTAGGCTCTCCAAAGTTTGAGCTTCTTTATTTTCTACTGCTCTTTGCGGAATGAGTTTATTGCTATTTATCTCTTTAAAAAATGCCGTTTTATCATGATCGCTTAAAGGAGAAATTAGATACTGACTTGAGCCCTGCTCAAGAGTCGATGAAAACAAGCTAGCCCCCTGTTCAGGCGTTATAGCAAAATCGTTTCTTTCAACCTCGCTAGCCATGCCTGTTCCTTGCCAAGTAGGCCAGTTCACACTGATAAATTCTGTATCTGGGAAAACCTGGTTCTGATGTTTTGCTAATAGATCTAAAAAATGGTTTGAAGCACAATAATCCGTTTGACCTGCTATCGCATTCACACAAGACATTGATGAAAAGTACATTACCTTTTTAGGCTTAAGAGACAATAAGGTTTTTTCAACGTTAATTGCGCCAAGTACTTTGGCTGACATTTTATCTATCGTCTTTTCTGAATCTAAAAGACGCATCATGCCGCTACCACTTTTACCCGCTAGGTGAACCAGTGCGTAAACATCACCAAAACTTGCTTGAATTTGCTGCTTAACCCATTTCATCGACATAAGATCAGTGATATCACACTTGAGTCTGTTTACCGCTAACTTTGTATCTAACGTATTACACATTGAAGAGCGGCTCAAACAAATAAGCTTATTATTTGAATCTTTGCTTAGATGTTTTATCAAGGCTTCGCCTATGCCTCCAATCCCTGTGAGTACATAAACTTTTTCTTTTCTCCCCTTTTTATCGAGAGCCTCAAGGTAAGTCGTTTTATCAGACTCGAATACTGAATTGGGTGGATTTATAGATCTTTGATAATGCTTTTGCCATAAAAAATGCCCTCTGATTGCATAATGGCCGGATGATAGGCTTTCTAATTTAAGTAATGCATTAAGAATGAGCTTTTCTGAAGTAGGTGGTAGGTCCAACACCGTGTATTTCAAATTTTCAAACTCAATTGGGCAGGTTTGTAATAAGCCAAGCAATAATGCACTTGTTGGATTTAAGCTTTCATCTCCTAATATTTGAGCACTGCCTTGAACAAGATTAATGATCTTGATTGACTGCTTAGAATGATTAATCAATTTGCTCTGAATAAGATTAATCAGATCATTCCAATCATTAAAAATTTGTTTAAAACCAAATGGTGCTAAATCTGAGTCATTAGAAAGCCCTTGAGACAATGTTGATGAGTAAGACGCTAGCTGATTAAAATTTAGCACAGTGACATCTTCTAAAGGCTCTAGCTCATGTGTTTCAAGGGTTTTAACAAGGTTATCTAGATTAGAAAAATATCTAACCTGAGTGAACAAAGAGAGTTTCTCTGCTAGCTGTTTCCCCTGTTGGTTTGGGTTATCAATAAGGACATAGTGCTTATTAAAGGGTGCTTTGTTCCCTTCAAGGCTTTCTCCTCTCAACCAGCTTTCCTGTAGAAACCAATCAGTTTCAGGTAACTGTTTAAACCTTGTAACCGCCTTACTTTTTGCCCTCTCTAATGGCTCATTATTTAACAAAAAAGTATTTAACGAAGAAGCATTTAATGAAGAGGTGTCTTCACTCTTTTCATGGTTGAATAAATCACTCGCGTAAGAGCGCTTATTGAATTCGATTTTTGGCGGCTTAAGCTCATTTCTCGAATCCGAGTTTGGTGATTGCCCCATAATAAGATGAGCATTTGTGCCACCAATACCAAAACTGCTAATACCGGCATATGGCTTTGACATATCTTGGTCAAGCATATGAGGGCTTATTTCAAATCCAGCTTTGATGAAGTCGATTTTAGTATTTAGTGTATTTGCATGAAGACTGGCGGGTATTTTTTTATGGTAAAGAGATAAGGCTGTTCGAATAAAACCTGCAACACCTGCTGCTGCGCCCAAATGCCCCATTTGGCTTTTTAAAGAGCCTAAGTAGCGTTTATTTTGGTGATCGACAGTTTCAATCTGTTCTTGTTTTACTGATTTAAGAGCCTGTGAAAGCGCACTGACTTCTATCGGATCACCAAGCAAAGTGCCTGTACCGTGTGCCTCTATATAACCGACTTCAAAAGGTTCGATCTCAGCTCTTTTAAGTGCCGTTTTAATCACCTCAATTTGCCCTGAAAGTGAAGGCGCAAAGTAACTCACTTTATCACTGCCATCATTATTAATCGCACTCGCTTTTATGGTGGCATAAATCCTGTCTTGATCCTGTATAGCCCGCTCTAATGGCTTAAGCACAACGGCGGCCACACCATTTGCAGGGACAGTACCGTCAGCATCATCACTAAAGGGCCGGCATAATCCTGTTTTGGATAAAATCATGCCCTCGCGATATGGATAACCTGATAATAAATTTAGGTCTATGTTTACACCGCCAGCAAGGCAAACCTGACTATCACCATTTAAGAGTTGCTGACAGGCTTGATGAATCGCAACGAGCGAACTTGAGCAGGCGGTTTGAACAGAGATAGCTGGGCCTTTAAGATTAAGATGATAAGCAAGGCGTGTCGCAATAAAGTCTTTTTCATTTAGCAGGGATATGTGAAATTTATCTAGATGTTTATTTTCAAGCTTAGATAGAAGCTTAGTTTGGTAATCACTATCACCTTGACTGAACGCAACACCAACCTTATTCAATCCGTCACTTACAATACCCGCATCCGCTAATGCTTGAGCCGAAGTCATAAGTGCATGTCTATGCTGTGGGTCCATTAGCTTGGCATCATTAATTGATATGCCAAAATAGTGAGGATCAAAATCAAACACATCTTGGATGCTAGATACGCTATTCACCCAGTGTCTATCTGAGCGATCTTCTTTTTCATCTTGCGTTTTTATTGCGCAGGTAGCGTTTTTAATCAGTTGCCAGAAAGTTTGTAAATTATTGGCTTGTGGCAAATTCACCGCCATTCCTATGACAGCGATTTCTTGAATGCCATTATTTGCTTTTGCACTTACGGCTGTTTGTTCTTCTAATATCTCTTCAGTAACTAAACCTGCATAGTTACTTAAAGGACTTTGCTCAATGTCATTTTTATTTAGTTTTTCGGCTAACTGATTTAAATTTGGTGTATCCAATAAGCTCATGAGACTTAGATCAAAAGAAGCAATTTGAGCATTAGTTAACGCATGATGAAACTTCATCATGAGTATTGAGTTCATTCCTGCTTCGAAAAAGTGCTGTTCTTGATCGATTTGGTAACCAAGAATGGGGGTTAAGACCTCATGTAACTGGCAAACTAAAGCTTCTTTGCTTCTATTTAGCTCATTGCTTCTATTTAGCTCATTGCTTTTATTTAGCTCATTGCTTTTATTTAGCTCATTGCTTTTATTTAGCTCATTGCTTTTATTTAGTTTACTGCATTTATCTAGCTCTGTATTTTTATCAAAGCTGGACGTCTGATTAGTCTTACTCTGACTCGTGTTACTTGTCTTTTTACCATCTTTGAAATTTGGAATGGGCAAGTTGTGCCTATCCACTTTACCATTCAAGGTTAACGGAAATTCATCCATTACCATTATGTATGAGGGTTGCATAAAACTGGGTAAATTATCCATTAGCATTTTGGATAATTCGGTTCTCAACGTTTTCGAACCGCGCGAAGTGATTAATGCTACCTCTTGATTATTTTCAATTGGTACTGGGGGTACTCGAACTACATAAGCTAAAAGCTCACTACCCGCATTCTCATTTTCAATGCTGGTTACCAGAGCTTGAGATACGCTTTCATGGCCTAAAAGGCAGGTCTCAATATCTCCGGTTTCAATTCGAAAACCGTTTACTTTGATCTGAAAATCTTTACGTCCAACAAGTTCTATATTGCCATCAGCATCACGTTTGGCTAAATCGCCTGACTGATACATTGTTCGAAAAGGTGATGTACTAGATATAAAAGGATCTGATGTGAATTTAATATGGGTCAGCGCTTGGTTATTTAGATAGCCTCTGCCAACATTGGCACCACTAATATAAAGCTCACCCACTTCACCTCTCGCTACCATCTTTTTCGATTCATCGAGAATATAGAGCCGATTGTTCTCCAATGCTTTACCAATATGGATATTATCTTGCTCTTTCGTCATTTCAGCAGCAGAGCAATAGACAGACGTTTCAGATGGACCATACAAATTAAATAGACGTGCTTCATTCACTATAAGGGCGTTTTTCAATGGCAAAGATAGATGATCACCCCCTGTCAGCATTTTTAACCCTTTGGAGGGTTTCCAACCAATATCAACCAACAACTGCCAAGTTGCAGGTGTTGCTTGCATTAGGCTTACGCCATATTGCTTTTGCCTATTAGATAAAAGCTGAGGCGTATGCGTTTCTTCCCAAGTTAACAGCGCGAGTTTTGCGCCACAAATTAAAGGCAAATAAATTTCGGTAACATGGATGTCGAAGCTGGGTGCGGTGAGACTCATAAAGGTATCTTGATCTGAGACATCTAGTACGTGCCTCATGGATAAGAGTAAATTGGTGATATTAGCCTGAGTCACCATGACACCTTTTGGTTCACCAGTAGAGCCTGAGGTATAGATAATATAGGCAAGCTCATTAATTGCATCATTCGCTCTTGCCGGGTTATATGTGGCTTCTTCTTTTATTAATGCCTCATGGTTAGCATCATCAAGCGGAATCAGTGTTAAGGCTTCACTCAAATTCTGTAAGTTTTCAAGATCGCCTAAAACCGTTTTTACCTCAGCATTATTGAGCATGCTCATTAGTCTTTTTTGAGGATTTCTAGAATCCAGAGGTAAATAACAAGCGCCTAATTTTGCAATGGCTAGAATTGCCAAACAGCTCGTTGGAGACCAAGCCGAAGCAAGCCCTAAAATATCTCCCTGTTGATATCCTAATCGCTTAAGGTAATGAGCCAATTGATTAGCTTTTAAATTTAACGACTTGTAAGTAATACCTCTATCTTTATCATTCTCTTTCCAAATTAATGCTGTTGAATCAGGTGTCCTAGCGACTTGCTGTTCAAACATATCGATAAAAGAAAGTGAAAGATCAAACCCTAAGTCACTATGTGTTTTTTCAAAATTAAGAGATCCCTCCAAATCAAAAGATGCGCGGCCTTTTGTTAAGCCAATATCTGTCGGCTGGTAATCTGTTAAACCATCCAACTCCATAATAAATCTATCTAATATGGCTTTGGCTTTTGTCTGATTAATACAAGAGA
Source organism: Marinomonas sp. S3726 (assembly GCF_000967665.1). Lineage (NCBI taxonomy): Bacteria > Pseudomonadati > Pseudomonadota > Gammaproteobacteria > Oceanospirillales > Oceanospirillaceae > Marinomonas > Marinomonas sp. S3726. The sequence goes on from NZ_JXYC01000018.1 coordinate 15,428, forward strand.
TTTGATATTCAAGGCATAATTCAGCACTGTCATGACTTTTAATTAGATATAAAGAGATAGGGAATTTTGCATCACCGGCAAATCCGGTTACCGCCTGAATCGTTTGACCTGCTAACTTAAATTTATTCAAATCCGTATTTTCTAGTACAAACAAAGTCTCAAACAAAGGCGGCTTATTGCCCAGAGACTTATTTAACTCACTAATTTGCTGTAAGTCTAAATTCTGGTGTGACAAGATATCGATAACGAGACCTTGTACATAATTAACAAAGTCTGATTGCCCTTCACTGGCGCTATCCTTTAAATGGAAAATACTCGTATTAGCGAACATGCCGACGATCGCTTCATCCTCTAAAGATTGACGATTTGCGATTGGTGAGCCAATGGGAATTTTTTTGTTATTAAAGATATTCGCAAGCGCTAAGTAATAGGCACCTAAAAATACGCTAAATAAGGTGAGATTTTGCGTTTTAACAAAGTGTTCGATAGATTCCAATCTGGTCGGATCAATAAACGAATGAATTTGCTCGCCCTGTTTGCTATCACGTAAAGAAGTAGGAAATAACAAACGCTTATTTGAATAGGCTTTAAGTTGAGTGAGCCAGAAGTTCTCGTCATCTTGGTGACTTTGATTTTCAGCTTTATGACTATATTGACCGTAGCTCTTGTTAATTGCGCTTAAAGAGTTGGTTTCTTGTTTTAAACCACTTTGATATAACTGGCTGAGCTCATCAAGAATAAGATTAAGACTCCAACCATCAATGATTAAATGATGAAAGTTAAAACTCAAAATCTGTTTTGCATGATTATCATCTGGGTCTGATACTTTAAAAAGGCAAATTTTGGCTAAAGGCCCTTTCTCTAGATCAAAAGGGGTTTTCATAAATCGCTCTAGTTCAGTATCTACTTCTGCTTGTTTTATTTCACAAACCTTAAGTGGCATAACTAAACAAGTTTCAGAGACCATCAATTCATTATTATTTAACTGAAACTGACTTGTTAAGCTCGTATGGCGAACAAGCAATTGAGACCATGCCCATTCTAATAAAGAAACAGATAAACCCTTTTCCAGAAAGAAATGATAAGGCGCATAGTAAGCCTTAGAATCAGGCTCCATTTGTTGTAAGAAAAACAAACGTGTTTGCTGCTCTGTTGCCACATATTGCTTTATGTGTGTTGAAGGGAACGGTGTATTTACTTCTAACTCTTTTGGCAATTCTGGTAACTGCTCAACTTTAACCATTAGATCTGAAATAGTCTCAGTTTCTAGTATGTCCTTTACACCCAGCTTTATCGATAAGGCACGTTTGATACTAGAAGAAAGATGCATGGCTTTTAAAGAGTCACCTCCGGTTTGAATAAAACCTTTTTCTAAGGAAAGTTCATAATGATTGAGCACTTCGAGTAATAAATCAACACAGATATTACTTCTTATTGGCGCTATTTTTGCTAACTCGCTTCTTAGTTCATTTAAACTTTCTTGCTCTTTATTAACGCTTGTCACTGATGTTTGACTGGATGCCAGTTCAGATAGCTCTAATCTTGCTAGTGTCTTTCTATCTAATTTACCATTCGCATTTAATGGCAGCTTGGCTAACACAAACAAACGATGTGGCAGCATATAAGTTGGAAGTTGTTCTTTTAGGTAAGCTAACACCGAATCTTTGTTTAATGGGCGGGTTTCCTGATAGTGACTCTCTTCTGAACTGGTCTCTTCTGAACTTGTCTCTTCATTAACGCTTTGAGCAGTAACGATATAAGTGTAAAGGTCTTTATAGCCAAGTCCCGAATCCACTCCTAAGGTAACCGCTTGCTTAATATTAGGGTAGCTTACTAGGTGATTATCTATCTCTGCTGTTTCGACCCTGTGACCACGTATTTTAACTTGATCGTCTGCACGCCCTAGATATTCAATTTCACCTTTATCATTACGTTTTGCAAGGTCACCGGTTTTATACCAAACATTAGAATCCAGCTCTTTGTTTGCTTTGTAGGCTAATTCAATGAAAACCTTATCCGCCTCACTATCAGCGCTAATATAGCCTTTAGTCAGACTTGGACCTGCAAGGTATAAGTCGCCAACTTCATTCGTATCAGCCAAATCACCTGTTTTATTTTGAATAATCGCTTTCGTTTTACCAATGACTTTCCCAATAGGCACAGATGCATTGGTGATATATTCTTCGAGACGACTTTCATCTAACTTATGACATAAGCTGAATGTAGTGCACTCCGTGGGGCCATAGGCGTTATACAATTGGCTTTTACTGGTTTTACCAGCTTGTGCCTGATAGAAGACCATGCAACTTTGTGGTGATAAAGCCTCTCCCCCAACTAATAAGTGTTTGATCGAAATTATTTCTTGTGGGTATTTAGTAACCATGAAGTTAAATAACGATGCCGTCATAAAAGCATAATCTAACTGACTATAGAGAAGCTTTTGAGCAAAGATGTCAGTTTCAATTAACTCTGTTTGATTAAAAATAACCAAACAAGCACCATTTAAAAGTGCACCCCATATTTCAAACAACTGAGCATCAAATGTAGGATTAGCCCAACTAGCGACTCTGTCATTAGCACTGATATCGACATAGCCAGGCCTAATCACAAGATTAAGAATGGCATCTTGGTGAATTGGTACACCTTTAGGAATGCCAGTTGTCCCTGAGGTAAAAAACAAGCAAAAGTCCTGTGTTAATTCTCTCGCTTCAAAGTTCGTCGATTTTTCAGTTTTAAGTAGTGAGGCTTTACTTGCATCGATATCAATACATTTTATGCCTAATTTAGAGGGGATGTTACCCAAGCCAATCTCTACCTTGGCAAGTGACAACATGTTTTTTTGTCTAGCGATGGGCGACTCAGGGTCAAGGGGGAGATAACAAGCACCACATTTAGTAATCGCCAACAAACTAACACAAAGTGATAAAGATCTAGGTAAACATACTGCAACCCTATCACCCTGTTTAACCCCATTTTTGATTAAATGCTGAGCTAGAATGTCAGATAAATCATCTAACTCACGGTAACTCGTTGCTTTATCATTGCACTCAATCGCAATATGGTTATGAAACTGATTAACCCATTGTTTAAAGATTGTAATGAGCGTGTTGCCGTTATTTTGCTCAAACAAAGGCTTATTATTTTTCTTATCCATGAATAATATCTCTTCAAACAGACTAATCTAGTTCGTCAGTTCAGTCTTAATAATGTCAGCTACTTTTAAGATGCTTGGTGCCTGCAACATAGTTGAATGATCACCATCCACCAGCTCAAGTTGAAAATCAGCTTCTGCCTTACCTGCCCAAAACGCGGTTAAAGAATCAATATATGCATCAGATTTATCATCTGTTGCTAGCACTGTAATTGTTCTTGCCTCTGATTTTTCTAAAGACATGGTTTTTAGGGACAGCAAATGGTGGTTATAAATTCTGAAATAACGATCTATTTGAGCATCATCTATATGTGGATACATACCGTTATAGGTAACGAGCTTTTGCTTAAATACATCTAGGCTAACAGGTGAAATTTGATCTAAAACAGCTTGATCATGTGTCCCTTCACTGTCCAATAAAATGGCAACTGATTTATGGCCTGCGGCGTTTAAAATTCTTGCCATTTCATAGGCGATATAACCACCATAAGAACAACCTACAAAAACATGAGGTTTTGATGTTAAATGAGAGACTAATGTTAAGTAATACTCTGCCATTGCTTGCACATCAGGTAAAAACACACCATCTGTATCCACACCTTTTGCTTGAATGCCGTACACACCAAATTCATCAGGAAGTACTTTAGCCAAAGACAAATAGCCAAATGCCGTACCACCCCCTAAGTGAGGACAGATAACATTTAGCTCTCCTTCCCCTTTTCTAAATTCAATCAACTCATTTCTTATTGCTTTAATATCTGAACCTAGATTTTGCCTAATGATGCCACCTAGGGCTTCAATACTTGGGGCCTTTAGTAATTCAGAAACAGATAGCTTAATCGGCCAAACTTGCTCAATTTTGTGTATAAGTTTGATCGAAGAAATCGAGGTTCCGCCAATATCAAAGAAATTATCCGTAATGCTAATGTCTTTGGTGGTGAGAATATCTAGCCAAATTTGATACAAGGCCATTTCGATCTCATCCCTCGGACTTGCGGTGTTAACCTGTTTATTGGCTTTTTGTGTTTTCAGCCGTTCAACGACTTTTTTACGATCAAGTTTGCCATTTGGGGTTAGAGGGAGTTCATCATAAAGATGAAACTCACTAGGCAACATATAACTTGGAAGTTTTAATCTAAGTTCCGCTTTTACCGTCGCCAGCGCTTCATCTTTCTCTGCTTGTGTCTCAATCGTGTGTGAGCATGTGAAAACAGCCGCTAATACAGTCTCTTTCTCACGCTCGATCAGTTCAACACTTGCCTTAGAGATTATGTCAATCGTCATTAATTGGCTAAGCACTTCAAGCCTTTCTATCCTAAAACCACGTAGCTTTATCTGATCATCTAACCTTGCAACAAACTCAATATCACCATTGGCTAAATATCGAACAAGATCTCCTGTTCGATAAAGTATTTGTGACTGATCGAATGGTGATTCGATAAATTTTGCATGAGTTAAAGCGGCTTGGTCCAAATAACCAAGCGCTAACCCTTGGCCACCAAGATAAAGCTCGCCCACTTGACCAAAAGGAGTAAGCGCTAAAGACGTAGAAAGAATATAGGCGCTTGTGTTTGAAATAGGCTTACCAATAGGATACTCATCTGCCTTTTCTTTAATTTCATGAAAGGTACTAAAAGTCGTGTTTTCTGTTGGACCATAAACATGTACAAGATGCTTAGGTTTACCTGAATCAAGCATACGGTCAATGGTTTGCTTATTCACTTTTTCGCCACCAAATAACAAGGTGTCTAAGCCAGCAAATATCTTGGGGTTTATAGATATCAACTGATTAACCAGTGCAGTCGTCATAAACATGATATCTATGTTTTCAGACTCAAGCTTATTAGATAGCGCTTGAGCATTTTGGACTTCATTATTGGGTAAGATAACAAGCTGAGCACCATTTAATAAGGCTCCCCAAATTTCGAAAGTAGCCGCATCAAATGAGAAATTACTTATCTGAGCGATTTTTTTATCTTGGTTAAGTTCAACATAATTGGTTTGTTTTACTAACCGTTTTATCCCAGATTCAGGAATCATGGTGCCTTTAGGCAAGCCAGTTGAGCCAGAAGTGAACATAAGATAAACAGGGTTGGTTTTATTTTGCACATCAAACTTATCTAATTGTGTTTTATCCACATTTTCTTTGGATAACCCAGAGGGTAAGTGGGTAAAAGCGACAAATGTCAGTTCGATATCTGATTGAATACTGGTCGTATCCTGATCAGAAATGATGTGGGATATGCTTGCGCTTTCTATCATATGAGTGAGGCGTGATGCAGGATAGCTTGTATCCATAGGCACATAGGTTGCCCGCAATTTCACAACCGCCAGCATGGCAACAACCATTTCGATAGAGCGTTCTGTATGAATGCCTATGTTATCACCAGGCTTGGCGCCTTTTGCAATCAAATAATGGGCTAAAGTATTGGCTTTCTCATTTAACGTTTGGTAGCTCAGTTTTATTTGATTAAAGCTAATTGCGGTATTGAATGGCGATGATTGAACAATCGCTTCAAAGCATTCAATTAAAGAGCGCTTATCTAGCCTTTGATTGGTCTCTTCACAAGGAGTGACTTGTTTAAGCTTATCCTCATGATTAAGCATTTTCACATCATTCAGCTTATTTGCCTGAGACAGCTTATTTGCCTGAGACAGCTTATTTGCCTGAGACAGCTTGTTTGTCTGTGACATATGGACAAGCAGTGTCTTGAAGTGATTAAGGATTTGATCCACTTGCCATTGCGCTAAATGCTGATCATTAGACAAAAGCTTAATTTCTATTTCGCCCTCTTCAACGATGACTATCGTTAGAGGATAATTGGTTTGCTCTTCACTCTTTAGGCCGGCAAGCGTTAAACCACTTTTAGTTGATTTTAAGCCTTGATCAAGCGGATAGTTTTCAAACACAAGCAGTGAATCAAACATTGCTTGATTACCCGTTACGGTTTGTTTCCATATATTCTGCAAAGGAAGATAAGCAAAGCTCTCAGCTTCCACATGTTCCCTGTGTAGCTGTTTCAACCAAGTCTTAATATTTGCATTATTATCAAGTGACATAACGACTGGTAAGGTATTAATACAAAGCCCTACCATCTTCTCAATATCGTGAACTTGAGAGTGCCGCCCTGAAACAATACTACCAAAGACAATATCATTTGAGTCTGTATAGTTTGACAGTAACAGCCCCCAAGCTGCTTGGAATAAGGTATTAAGTGTACATTGTGCTTCTTGCGCCAGGGCTTTTAAGTCGCTTGTTTGGACGCTATTTAAGTAACACTGACTCTTAATCGCCTTCGTTTTTTCGCTTTGTGTAAGATCATGTGGCTTAGATGAAAGAGACCTTGATGAAATAGGCCTAGTTGAAAGAGGTTTATAGTCAGCAATAGGTTTTAACTTAGATTGCCAAAATTCATTTGCCGATTGTACATCCTGCTCATCTAACCATTTCACAAAGTTTTGATAGGATGGCGCTTCTTTTAAAGTGATCGCGGTTTCATTCTTTAACGCATGGTAAATGTGATTTAGCTCTGATAGCAATATGGGCAGGCACCATCCATCAATAAGAGCATGATGATTTGTCCATATAAGGTGATAGTCACCTAACTCTGTCTTAATGAGACTAAAGCGCATTAAACAAGGTTCTTCATGATTAAAGCCTCTTGTCTTATCTTCAGCTTGAACGCTTTTAAAGCGTGCGGTGTAATCGATAGCCTTGAGATAGCTTAAATCCAATGTACGCCAGTCTAAAGGCGTTTTATCGATAACGACTTGGTACTTGTCACCTGCCGTAGTTGTCATAAACCCTGTTCTAAAGATGTCATGACGTTGAATAAGCTGATACCAAGCGTATTTGAAAATCTCTATATCAAGTTCATGGTAGTGTAAGTCTAATTGAGTAATATAGGTGTCTGACTCAAGCTGGTTCTGATATAAGAGCCCTGCTTGCATACCCGTTAACGGATAGACATTAACGAGGTTAGCCTCTTCTTTAGAGACGCTCTCCTGCCAAATATCTAGATCTTCTTGAGTTAAGTTAACCAGTGAGAAATCAGAGGGTGTGTATCTGACACTTTTTTGTTCGAGGTTATGTTCAATAATACGAATCAGGTAACCATAAACGCCAGCCTTAAACTGGCGGATATCATTATCTGAGTAAATGCCTGTCTGATAGGCTAATTCAAAGCATAAAACACCATCAGACACTCTTGCGTTGATTGCCATTTTTTGTGGTGCCATATGATTATAAGCACCACTTTCAAGAGTCACTTTGTGCGGTGTAATCCCTTTCATGGCTGAGTTTTCGTAAAAGCCTTCTTGATCTGAATGAGTTTGACCAAAAAAGTTAAAAAGAACATCTGTCTCTATTATTGCTTGTTTAGGCTTTTCACCCAACCAATTAAGCACACCATATCCAATGCCTTTGTTTGGCACTTGTTTAAAGCTCTCTTTAACTCGGCAAATAACCGCACCTAAATCTGATGTTTCTAACGCCTTTTGTTTTTGAGCATCAGTTTCTATCAACAATGGGAAAGTCGCGCTAAACCATCCCATTGTCTGGCTAAGATCTGGTTCTGCTTTTAAGAGACCATGGCTCATGAGCTGTTTTACTAAATCTTTGCTGACACCTTCACGACCATGGCTTTCTAAGGTGAAAGAGACAGGCCGTTTTTCATCCTCTTTCTGCATTTTTGCCAAGGTCAGACTTATCGCTGCAATTAACAAAGTCTGAGTATCTGTGTGATACGCCTTGTTTGCCTTATTCAATAAATCTTGCGTGTCATTGAGGTTCAATTCAAATTGATCAATTGCTATCTGAGGCCGTTCAGTTAGATTAGGTTTGATGTGAGTTGTCGGAATTTGCTTAATTTGCTTAGTAACTTTCGCCCAATAGTTGGCTTCATGTTTCTCAAAATATTCAATCGTCACCTTATGGTTTAGCAGCTTCCCCCAATCTTGATAAGACAGTGTTTTAGCGGCTAACAGATTTTGGGATGGAATTTTTGCCTGATAAAGCTTAACAAAATCTGAGATAAGGATTTGCCATGACACCGCATCGATCACGAGATGATGAGAAAGGATAAAAAGCTTTGTTTGGTGATCACAATAGAGTCTCACAAGTTTAAATACAGACCCTTTAGCAATATCTAATGAGTGATTAATCTGATTGCACACTTCATTGAGAGAGTCGTTATCCATCTTACTCATATAGGTTTCATAGCAAGCTGAATTTAGATCCTTTTCCTCATGGTATGCTGCCTGATTATTATCAAAAATTAGCCTTAAAGCATCATGACGACTGACTAAAATATCAAAACAGAGTCTCATCGATTCAAGGGAAAAGCGGTTGTCCACATCAAACAAATTGTACTGATTAAATTGATTCGACTTGTTCCCAGCAAAATGAAAGAACTCGTGCTGTATGGGTAATAAGGCTTGCTTACCTAGACTAGCGCCTTGTTCTGCTTCTAGGCTATTCGAGTTTTTAATATGAGGGAGAAGGCTTGCAATACTTGGGTATTCAAATAAGTTTTTTGTACTAAAGTGCAAACCTAATTCGACAGCCCTAGCAACCAGTTGCATTGCGAGTATTGAGTCTCCACCTAAAGCAAAGAAGTTATCATTAAGCCCGATGGATTCCAGTTTGAGCATTTCTTGCCATAAACCGAGTAAAGTCTGCTCTTGTGCTGTTAAATCTTTTTCTGAGCCTTGTAGGCTAAGTTGTTGGCTAAACTGAAGAAGGCTAAGTTTTGGTAAAGCGGCTTTATCTAGTTTGCCATTTGCATTCAATGGCCAAGACGATGTGTTTGCCCATAATTTAGGCAACATATAATCTGGCAAGCTAAGGGCTAGGCTTTTATAAATGGCTAAAAGTAATTTAGGATCATTTTGGTGAGTTAATACATAAGCCCCTAATTGTTTTGTACCTTGGTTTTCAACGAGTACAACCTTAGCCGTTTTTACTCCTTCAACTTTTTGAATTTCAGCTTCTATTTCACCAAGCTCAACCCTAAAACCACGAATTTTTATTTGTTCATCAATCCGAGAAACAAAGACAAGTTGAGCATTTTTATTTGTCTTAACAAGGTCGCCTGTTTTATAAAGCCTGCCAAAGTGAGTATCGATAAAACTAACCTGATTTAATTCATCTTGATTAAGATAGCCTCTGGCTAAACCAATCCCAGATAAATACAGCTCACCCATAACACCTTGTGGGACAGGGTTAAAAAATGAATCTAATACATAGGCATTTACCCCATTAATACACTGACCTATCGTATTTGCATCATCACCTGCTTGATAGATATGAAAGCTTGAACAGATGGAGTTTTCCGTTGGTCCGTATTCATTAATTAAACAGGTATGTTCTACATATTTATCAACGACAGACTGTGAAACAGATTCTCCTGAGATAATAATATTTGGAATCAAGTTTGACGTATCATCAGGGGTTAGTTTGTCTAAAAGAATGGGCGGAATATAAGCAACAAGATACTTATCACCTTGGCATAAGAATCGATTTAACTTAGCCAAATCAAACCTATCTTCTTCACTCACTATCTCAAGATGATTACCACTAGTCAGAGCCCCCCAGATACTGGCAACAGAGGTGTCAAAGGCAAAGTTCGTTAAATATAAAAAGCGTGATGGGGCTTTTAACCCGTCTATCTTGGGTTTATCAAGCTTTAGATATGCAGATTGTGCTTTAACATAATTAACCACACCTTTGTGTTCGAGCTGCACGCCTTTTGGTTGTCCAGTTGAGCCCGATGTATAGATGATATAAGCAAGATCTGTTGCCGTGGGTTTTATGGCTGATTTAGGGTGAATTTCAGGACTAAAATCAGGAATAAATTCAGAATAAGTTGATACATCAAATTCAGGTAAATAAAGAAAGTCAGCTTTATCACATAAAGACGCTAACTCAATATTGTCACAAATTAATAAACGGCTATCGCTGTCGTTTAAGATGAAAGACAACCTGCTTGCCGGTGTTTTGGTATCAATGGGTAGATAAGCCGCCCCTGCTTTTAAAACAGCAAGCATGCTAACAATCATATTCAAGGATCTCTCAAGGCAGATAGCGATAATATCTCCCTGACTATCTCCCAGACAAATGCCTTTATCAATTAAGGCGTTTGCTAATTGGTTTGAACGAGCTTCAAGTTCATCGTAACTCAGCGTTTCACCTTGATAGGAGATGGCGGGTTCACTCCCATGTGTTTTAACCTTTTGCTGAAATAGATCTAATAAACTTGTATCAGGAATTATATCTGAGGACGTGTGCCCTGCACTGTGAACATTTGATTGATCATGCTCACCCATATTCATTGAGGTAGTCATTAACGCTGGTTTGAAAACATCCTCGTCTAATGAACGAATGCTTAGCTCAACTAATTGGTTCAGTTGTTTCGCAAAACCTTCAATCGTCTCTTGAGTAAAAAGATCTAAAGCATAGTTCCAGTTAAACGCCACTTTATTAGGATGAATCCTCACGCCTAGGCTGATATCAAACCTTGCTTCATTATGTTTTATCGATAGCGGTGTTACCTGAGTACTCTCAAGTTCAAAACTATTATTACTGGCATGTTCAAGCACCATCATAATTTGAAATAACGGTTGCTTTAATTGTTTTGCTGAGAATTTTAAGGGCTTAGTTGCCTGCTCGAAAGGCAGAGACTGATGCTCAAAATCAGACAAGAGATTTTGATGAGAGCTTTGAATAAGCGCCTTAAAACTTATCTTTTCAGACAGATGGGTACGTAAAGCTAAATTATTCACAAAAAAGCCAATCAGGTGATTGAGCGCTTCTTGTTCACGGTTTGCACTGACTGTCCCAACAAGCACATCCTTCTCTCCTGAGTATCGGCTTAATAGAACAACCAAGGCTGAGTACAGGATGGAAAATGGTGTCACTTTTAATTGTTTTGCTGTTTCTAGCAAATGATGTGAAGTACTTTCATCTAATGCTGTTGAAACATTTGCCCCTTGGTAACTGGAGATTTCAGGACGTTTAAAGTCCGAAGTTAAAAATGTTTTAGGCTGATACTCAGCTAACCTTGTTTGCCAATAGTCTTGTTGTTTACTTGATGGGTTAGTTTCATATTCATTTCTTTGCCAAGCGGCATAATCTTTATATTGAAAGGCTAATGGCTTTGGTTGGTAATCCTTACCAGAAACAGATGCGTTATAGGCATTTTGTATCTCGTTTAAAAGAATATCACTAGACTCACCATCGATAGCAATATGATGAATGCCAATATAGAGATGGTATTTATTATCAGCAACTTTGGCCAAACCTACTCTAAAAACATCGCCTTTTGCTAGATCAAAAGGACGCTCAAAAATATTAAATTCAAAGTGACTCACTAGATCATCTATATCAGGCTTTTTAGTGACGTCTTGATAGTCCAATAATTGTTTAACAAGACTGGAATTAACCGATTCATGCTTAACCACTCTTTGATAAGTTCTTCCCTGCTCTGAATGATATGAAGTCGTTAATATCTGATGACGTTTTATTAGCGTTAAGAGGCTTTCTGACAAAGCTTTAAGGTTCAATTCGCCCTTGATTTCGAACTTAAAAGGCACACAATAGTGCTTGCCTTTTGTTTCAAGTTGATCAAGTGTCCAGAGTCTTAATTGTGAGAAAGACAAAGGGCTTTCTCGCTTTTCACTCAGCTGAACAAGCGGTTTTTTAGGAATGACATTAACTTCATTATCTCCACTTAACTTATCACTTAGTTCATCTATTAACTTAGCTAGTTCATACACAGTGCCAGCTTGTATTAGACTTCTTAATGATACTTCATACCCTACTTTGTCACTGATACGATTAACCATTTTTATTGCTAGAAGTGAATGACCTCCTAGGCTGAAGAAGTTTTTATTAATATCAAGCTTGGTAATGCTTAACATCTCCTCCCATAACGCCGCTAACCATGTTTCTGTGTTTGTATTAGCATGAAGCACTAAAGTCTGATCAGTATTTTCTGCAACAGCTTTATCTATATCTGGTAACGGGAAAGCAAGTCTGTCTACCTTTAGGTTTTGGGTTAGAGGAAAAGCATCCAGTTCAACAAAATAACTAGGAACAAAACTTGAAGGCACATGCTTGGTTAAATATCGACGAATTTCAACAAGATCAAGTAGCTCACCTGCCTTGGGAATCAGATAGGCAACTAAAGCTTGATAATCCGGTTTAATCTCTTTGATCGTCACAAGCGCATTATCAATGTTGTTGATCTGCAATAGGTGATGCTCTATTTCACCAGCTTCAATACGAATGCCGTTTAGCTTAAGTTGGAAATCTTTTCGAGAGATTAACTCAACACTGCCATCTTCTAATCGCCTCGCAAGATCACCTGTTTGATACATACGCTCACCGGCATCGTCACAAAAGATATCCGGCCTAAAACACTGTTTTGTTAATTCATCATTAGCTAAGTAACCTCTGGCGAGGTTTTTACCTGAGATATAAAGCTCACCAATACAGCCAATGGGCAATTGATGCTCATTTTCGTCCAAAATATAATAACGATTATTGGCGAAGGGCTTACCAATATTCACCTTATCTTGATTAAGGCTGACTTGATTACCTGAGCAGTAAACGGTTGCTTCTGAAGGGGCATACAAGTTAAAAAGTTTAGCCTCTGGATGGCTGTTCAATAAAGCTTGTTTCAAGCTCTCAGGTAAATGATCCCCTCCTGTTATCATTTTAAAATCAGAATTAGGCCTGAATCCTTCATCGTAAAGAAGCTGCCATACTGACGGTGTCGCTTGCATTAAGCTGATATTATCTTGCTTTACCCTGTTTAAAATCGTTTTAGGTGATCTAGCTTGATCCCAACTGAAAAGACTAATGCTGGCGCCACTTCCAAGCGGCATTAAGATTTCGGCAATATGAATATCAAACCGTGTTGATGTCATGCAGGCCACAACATCTTGAGCTTGATAATTCACTCTTTCTTGCATGGCATCAATAAAATTATTCAAGCTGGCGTGCTCTAACATAACGCCTTTTGGGTGCCCGGTAGAACCTGAAGTAAAGATTACATAAGCAAGATCTGAAGCATGACTTTTGGATGCAGGATTTGTGTTTGGAAAGTTCGCAAGTATGTCTTCTGCTATGTGCGATGATATATCCATCACATTCAGCGATTGCATCCCTGTTTTAACTGTATCTGGGCCAAGCATCAATTTGATCGAGGCATTTTCCAGTATGCCTTTCAGTCTTTGTTCCGGCTGCTCCGTATCAATTGGCACATAAGCTGCGCCTGATTTTAAAATTCCTAAAATGCTAATAATCGCATCAATATGCCATGAATAACCCATGGCGATACAAACATCACTTTTAGCGCCTTTGCTTATTAGGTAGTGTGCAATACGGTTAGCTTTTTTGTTGAGTTCAGCATAGCTTAGGGTTTGCTTCTTTCCCTCTAAATACCAGACACAAGCAAGTTTATCTGGGTTCTGACTGACATTTTTCTCAAACCTTTCAACAAAACTTAAGTTTAGATGGAAGTTTTGTTGAGTATTATTCCAGGCTTGAATTTGTTTTAAATCAGTTTGACTAATTAATGAAAAAGAAACGATGCTTTTATCAGGCGCTAGAATGAGCTGCTCTAACAAGGTTTTATAACTTTGTTTAAAGGCTGTGATACTCGTTTCTTTGAACAAGGCTTTTGCATATAGCCAATATAATTCTAAGCAATCTCCCTTATCCGTAACGTGCAACTCTAATTCAAAATTAATGCGTTTTCTGTCTACTAAAAGCTTAGTGACATTAGCACTATCTAACGCTAACGATGTTTTGTCAGTCTGATTAAGCACGAATAGCAATTGCAATATCGGCGCATTTAACTCACTTCGTTCTAGTCCAGTCTGATCAACAATTTTCTCAAAAGGCATGGCTTGATGCTGGAATGCTTCTGCTAACCCTTGCTTGGTTGTTTCTAATATTTCGGAAAAGCTTTTATCCGCCGAAATTTGATTTCTTAAGATAAGCGTATTTGCAAAAAAGCCAATTAAATCACTTACCCCTGAAATGTCCCTGCCTGAGACAGGTGTACCTATAACCACGTCTTCGTTTTCAAGCCAGCGGCTTACCAACACGCTATAAACACTCATTAAAACCGTATAGAGACTGACGCCTTGCCTCTGAGCAAATGCTTTGACTTGGTTAGTCATTGCCTGATCTAGCTGATCTTCAATCAAAACTCCCTCAGATAGGGTCTGATTAGTCCGTTTATAATCTGTTGGTAAGCTATTTAAGCTTTGCACCCCAGACATTTTTGCTTTCCAGTAATTTGACGTTTTTGTACTTAACTTCCTCTGCTCACTTTCTTGCCAATGTGCGTAATCAGCGTACTGAAACTTTAATGAAGGTAGTTTCACTTCAGAAACGGGTTTATTAAGCGCGTAAGCTCGGTAAATATCATTCAACTCTGAAAAAAAACAAGAGTAGGAATAGCCATCGAAAATAAGGTGATGAAATACAAAGACTAAAATAGTTTCATCTGGTGCTAGCTTTAACAGGGAAACTCTAAATAAAGGAGGCTTACTTAAATCAAACGGTTTATTTGCTTGTTTAACTAACCAATCGGACTCTGTTAGATCACCCTTTTCTTCCACTTTAATTGGGCATTCTACTTGGTTTTGGCAAATCACCTGTTTGATGTTTTTGTCTATAGAGGCTATAGCCGTCGACAAAATACTATGCCTTGCCATGATCTGCTTAATGCTGGCTTCTAGCCATTCGATATTTAATGGTCCAGAGACTTTAAACGCTGCCACCATGTGATATAGAGCGCTATCGCAAGCTAATTTTTCAAGATAATACACACGGCTTTGGGCAAAGCTAAGAGGCGCTTTATTTGAGTTTAATGCCTGAATTTCTAGCGCTAATTCAGGCTTTCTATGACTCTCTAAAAAGTCAATTAAAGCCTGTTTTTTTTCCTTTAACTCCGCCGCTAAACTTTTAGTTAACTTGCCTTTTTCAGCTTTGTATTTTAGTGCACCATTTTCCACATATAGATAAACACCTTGTGACTTAGCCCGGCTAATTAGCTTATGTGGCATTAGATTTCTCCTTCTTCTAGATCTAACGCTAATTCAGGGCTGTCTTGGCTAACATTGCTGTCGATTATGGCCTGAATGAAGCTCGCTTGAGCTTTAATGTTGGGGTTATTGAAGAAGTCACTAATACTTAGTTGCACAAAGAATTGTCGCTGAATCTCTGCAATGATGTTCATCGCTAAAAGTGAATGCCCACCAAGTGAAAAGAAGTTTGCTTGAATACTTAATTCAGTTCTAACTAGATGCTTTTGCCATATTAAACTTAACGCTTTTTCTAGCATGCTTGAGGCAGGCTCAAATGGTGTATCAGTGCTTAGAGGAGAATCCAGTTTGGCTTTATCTACCTTGCCTTGTGCTGTCATTGGGATCTCATCCATTAAGATAATGGCATTTGGGCACATGTATTCAGGCAGTTTCGCTTTTAGTTGTCTTCGAAGCTGTCTTACGAGTTTCCTTTCACTTCCTTGTCCTGCTAACCAAGCCTGTTTGACTTCATTTTCTACAACAACATAAGAATAAATAGCCGCATCACTCACAATTGAATAAGCTTGCTTAACATCTAGGCTAGTTTCTAATTGGTAATTAATTTCTCCCAAAGCCACTCTAAAACCACGGACTTTTATTTCATCGTTGAGTCTACCTAAAAAGATAAGCTGTCCATCTTGATTCCATTTAACTAAATCACCTGTTCGGTAATATTTTTCTTGAGTGGAAATCTGAGCCGAAGCTGACATTGGATTAGTATTTGGGTCTATGGCTTTGCCTGGTAAGGCACAATCCGGGATAAAGACTTTTTTATTAAGTTCGTCATTATTTAGATAACCTTTGGCAATACCATCTCCTGCAACATATAGCTCTCCCGGTACGCCAATAGGTGCTATTTGACCATTAACAAGGACTCTTACTTTGGCATGAGATACAGGACGACCAATTGGCACGTCTTTAATATTGTTGATATCAACCTTGTAGAAACAGGCATCAACGCAGGTTTCAGTTGGCCCATATAGGTTATAGAAAGCAGCATCAAAGTCCTCTGGTAAACGAATGTCTCCTAGGACATCGCCACCCGTTAGCAAGGTTTTTAAACTCCTTGGCCATTGGACTTGGTTAGCACATACATGAGTCAGCAAACCTGTCGGTAAGCATGTGTGAGTGACTTGTTGAGCCTTCATTAATTGCATTAGAGCACTTGGGTTATCTCTTTCTACATCAGGTACAAGCACCAATTTCCCACCTACCATTAATACCGGCCAGACCTCGGCCATAAAGGCATCAAAGCCAACATAGGCAAGGCTTGTACCCACACTGTTTTCATCTAATTTAAATTCATCGATATGCCATAAGCTCATTTTATAAAGAGCAAGTTGGCCGATTTCAATGCCTTTGGGTTGTCCGGTTGAGCCAGATGTATAGATAACATAAGCACTTGCATCTGGTTTGTACTGACTTGCTTCAAAATGTGTATCTTGAATGCTTGTGAAAAGCACGTTATTTAAAACAATCTGATTACATGGCAGGTTATTAACGCCAACTAACGAGCCATCATCAATGATGAGCTTTGCTTGGCTATCAAGTAAAATATGCTGCAATCTCTGTTCTGGTAAATTACTCCCCACCATAACGGCACAAGCACCGAGCTTAAACACAGCCAACATAGCGATTAGATTAAAGGCATTTCTTTGACAATGAATGGCGATTTTATCGTCTTCTTGGTAACCATTATTTTTAAGCTGATGTGCTAACGCATTTGAGTAGATATCTAGCTTGGCATAAGAAAGGGTTTCTTGGGTATCTTGAATAGCCGTTTTGTCATTAAGGCTCTTAGCCTTTTCTCTGATCGAAGTAACTAAACCATGCTCTTTAAACGTCTCACTTGTATTATGAGATAAAGGAGCACCTTGCCCCCAAACACTTAGTATTTGTTTTCTCTCTTGTTCTGTAAGGACATCTATTGCAGAAATCGGTTGATGAGAGAGAAAACGATACTCATCTAGAATATTTAAAAAACTGGTTTTGAAAGCAGACAAAAATCGCTGCATCTCATCTTGGGTGTAAATGTCATTACGGTATTCCCATAAAAAGTGCACTTCTTCACTTTCGTTAAAGGTCTTACCTCTTGGAACGACAAGACAATCAATATCAAATTTTGAAGTATCTGAGATAACGGTTTCGTCTTTATACCAAGACAATCCCTCAATTTCGTGCTCATTAACCGGCGTATCATGAAAGCCTAAAAGAACATTAAAAAATGGATTAGATACACTACCACGCTCTGGATTAAGTGCTTCTACCACAAGGGGGAAAGGTAATTCTTCATTCGCCTGAGCCTGATCAACGATATTCTGAGTATTTTGAAGAAATTCAAACAAGGGGGTTTCAAGATTAAGTTTATGCCTAAGTACAATCGTATTCACAAACATACCTAATGTGGCATGTGAGTCCGCCCAGTTACGATTAGCAAAAGCTGAACCAAAACTTAGATCTTGTTCACCTGAAAAACGCCCAAGGCAAAGATACAAAATAGAGGATGTATAACTAAAAGGAGTAATGCCTATATCACGGCATAAAGTCTCCATTGCATGCCATTGTTCACGCGTGAAAATCATTTTTTCATGAGAACCTGCAAAGCCTAAGCTATGAGATTTTTTACCAAAAAGGGCCACACCTTGCGGTGCACCTTCTAACTGCTTCTTCCAATAACTTTTCTGTTTTTCAGCATGCTTTGAATCTAACCAAGCTTGTTGTGATAAAACAAAGCTAGAATATTGGCTTGCCTCTTGATAAGAGGTTTTAAACTGAGAATTAACAAAACTATGGTAATGATGTATTAGCTCGTTGGTGAACTCGTTCGCACTCCAACCATCATGGATAATATGATGTTCTTGATGCAGTAAGACATGATGCTCTTTATCAAATCTTACCAAGATAAATTCAGCTAATGGTAACTGACTTAAATCCTCGATACGGTCTAATTCTGTCTTAAAAGTATGTTCTAAAAAGGCCTCTTTATCTTCCTCTGTCACGGTTAGAGCATCAATACTTCTTAGACTCATCTTATATTCTGGCAATATAGTTTGGACAATGCGGCCATCTATTTCCGTGAATCTTGTGCGATAAATATCGTGATTAATAATAATTTGGTTAATCGACTTCTCGAGAGCATCACTTACGAACCTCCCTTTAAAATGTGTTGCGGCTTCAGCCAGATAAGCTTTGCTATCGGGCTGGTTCTTATGCATGTACCAAGCAACCATTTGCTGGTTGGAAAGTGGAAATTCAGTTTTACCTTTATCGATTGCCTTTGTTGATAAACCATAGATTTGTTCAAGCTGACTATTCGATAACACACCTTGTATTGTTGCATCTTGTTTAAACTGCTTCATGGTGAGATGACGGTTCAGCAAGCTTCGTAATCTGCTCATAAAACGTATTGCGGTAATTGAATCACCACCTAGAGCGAAGAAATCATCATTTACCCCAAGATCATTTAGCTCAAATATATTTTTCCATTCATTTACAAGCATTTCTTCATCTGGTGAGTTCGCTAAAATGAGCTCACCTTTTCTTAGTGGCGCAAAGCCTGTTGGAAGTTGCTCGTGATCGATTTTACCCGCCAACGTCAGTGGCCACTTTTCTATTGGAATGAATAGGCTTGGAATCATGTAGTCTGGCAAACTTTTAGCCAATTTCTCTTTAATCGCGGCGATATCTGAGTCTTTAAGGTCTTTTCCTACCAGATAGGCGATTAATTTATGCGTTTCTTTTGTGGCCTCTGCTTTAACAAGTGCTTGGTCAACCAGGCTATCAAGGCAAAGGCTTGCTTCAATTTCTGCAGGCTCAATACGATAGCCTCTTACTTTTACTTGCCTGTCATTTCTGCCGATGTACTCATAGCTGCCATCTTGCTGACAAACAACCAAATCACCTGTTTTATATAGAGTCTCATGACCAACTTCGCTATAGGGATTTGAGATGAAGTGGTTTTGAGTGAGCGTATCTTGATTCAAATAGCCATTAGATAAGGCGATACCACTAATATAAAGCTCCCCCATCTCGCCTATTGGCAAGCGGTTCAAGCTTTGGTCCAAAACATAAAAGTTCACCTTATCGATTGGCTTACCAATGTTATTATTTGCTTTTGAAACATCATGACAAAGATTCATTGAGACAGTCACAGTGGTTTCAGTTGGACCATATGAGTTTACAAGTCTCTCACCCCAAATTTGCTGAAGCGATTTTGGGCATTTATCTCCCCCTGTGACAATGCGTTTTAAATTTGGCAGTTCTCCACAATCGCCCAATGCCGATAAAAATGATGGCGTTGCATGTAGGTGGGATATTCTATTGAATTCGAGCATTTGCTTGAAAATCGTTGGGTCTTTTATGTCATCACTTGAAGGGATGAAGAGCTTGGCGCCATTGAGTAAAGCTAAGAATATATTTTCAATTGAGGCATCAAAGATATGGTTAGAAGATAAAATAATATTTTCATCTTCGGTAAAGTGATACGCCCTAGTTTGGTTTAATATTAAGTTAATAAGACTATCCTGTCTTACCATCACTCCCTTGGGGTTTCCTGTTGTTCCTGATGTATATAATAAATAAGCTAAATCAGTAATTTCATTAGCTTTAGTAGGTCTTTTTATACCATCAAAAGTAAATTCTGTAATCTGATGTAATTGACTACTTTCTTTTTTGCATTTGATTTTATTCAAATGAAATTTATCACAAATTATTATATCTGCACCTGAATCTTCTATTATGTATTGAATTCTATCTTCTGGATAATCTGGTGAAAGAGGAATATAAGCCGCGCCAGATTTTATTACACCTATAATTGCGACTATTAAGTCAATACCTTTATCAAACAGAATAGGAATGAATGTTTTATCATCTATGTCTTTTCCATTGAGTTGGTGGTAATCCCATCTTATTCGTTCAGCCAAGGTATCTGATAGCTTATTAAGCTCTTGATAAGAAATGGTTTTGTTCCTATAAATCAAAGCATCTTGAGTGGCATGTTGATCGAATTGGTAATCTATCAGCTCAGCTAACGAGAATGTTTCAAATTCTATCATTAGATTTTTATTAGCATCAAATATACTGTTTTTAGCTGTTGTTAGTTTGCCAATTTTATTATTATTTTCTTTGATCAAGTCTTCCATAATTCAACCTAAACTAAATTTTTTTAAAAACTTTTTACTTGTTATTTATGCATTTGTAAAGTTATTGTTAGTAAAGAAAAATATTAATCTTGACTGTTAAGTTAAGCTCGTGAGGTTAAATGAAGAGTGTAAATAAAGATTTTTGGTATTCTTTTTTTGATGAGAGTCCAGAGTCAGATGATGTTGCTGATGATATTAGATCTGTAGGAAGTTTAAGCCGATTTACACGCCCTGATTGGAGTTTGATTCTTACTCCTAGCCTATTTACTGAGACGGAAATTTCTAAAAATACGCTTGAGCTAAATACGCTTTTCCAACTCATAAAAAAACTAGTACTAAAACTTTATGATGGAGATTATTACGCTTTTTCAAATGCTGTAGGCTTTAAAAATATAAAGTTACAAGCCCTTTTTGATAGCTATGCTAAGCGTCATCTCAATGTCATAACCCCTTGTCGCTGGGATCTCATTAAATCAGATTCCGGATTAAAAGTTTTAGAGCTTAACGCTGGTGGATCTCTAGGTGGCTTTGCCTTCGATCAAGTCCAGAAAATATATGATGACTGCTTTAACAAAGCCCAACTAGAAACAGATCGCTCGCTTGATAATGAAGGTTGGGCTGCACCTTTCGATGAAATTGCCAATTTTATGATCCAAAAACTTACCAAGCTAAACAATCCGCTTGTTTTAGTGATTGATGATGAAACCATGTATCAAGACAGCCCTCTGATTGCGAATAGTATCTCTATGGCTCTTGCCACTAAATTGCAGATTCAGGTTAAAACCATAGTACATACGGATTTTGAGAAATCGTTAGATGAACATGATGGTGATGTTATGACTTTCGAAGTCTTTAGCATGAGTCATATTGCTAAGGCTGAAGATGAGTATCATGGATACTTTTGCGCCATAGACAATGATGAGATCACACCAACAATTGATCTTTTAAGCGAGCTCTATATGAGCAAAGCCATACTTGCTCTCATTGCTGATAAAAATCATTTCCCACTCTTTTCGACAGATGAAGTTAAAGCCATTGAATCGCTCGTACCAGAAACCTATCTGTTAGAAAACGCACCTGAACTCGATCTTGGCAATGATTGGTTGCTCAAGCCGGCTAATGGTTATGGTGGTCAAGGTGTTATCTGCAAATGGGAAACACAGAATGAGTCTTGGCAACAAAGTTTAAATAATGCCAAAGATATGGACTCAGCATTTATATTACAGCGTAGAGTCAACGCCACCCAAGAAAAACACATCGCAATGACAGCCAGAGGGGACTTTGTAGAATCGGCCTATCCTAGTGTTTATGGATTCTTCAATATTAACAATCAATTTGCTGGCGGCAGTGTCAGACAGTCACTTATCGCTAGTGGTGTGATTAATGCGAGCAGAAACGCCGCGGTGGGGATTGTTAGACATCACAAAGACAGTTGAAAGACTGATATAAGCTTAACTTGGGTCAGCAATCGCGCTTTCTTCTCGTGTGTTTAAAATTTGACTCAAAAATATCACACTGGCAAAGGACGCAATTGCAGCACCAACTAACCAAGTATTAGTTAGTCCCATGTAGCTAGCACCTAATGCGCAAAGCAGAGTACCAAGCACTCCTCCAGTCCTTGAAACAAAAGACATAATAGAGTCAACCGTTGATCTCACTTTATCTTGTGTCGCATGGCCAACTAAGTGGCTACGAGCAGATGCACCCAGCTCAAGTGAGAAATCAAAGGCGATAAATGAAATGAGAAACAGAATAATATGATTAGAAAGACTTAACGCAATGACACTAAGGAGCTGGCACATCAAACCAATAAATAGCACCTTGCCCATTTGCTGATTTAAAGTATCGCATAACCATGTTGTTACGCGTGCTGCAAGTCCTGCAAGAAATAGAGTAACGGCAAAAACTAATCCAAACATCCATGCAAGCGATTCACCTTGAGTAATATCATAAAACTCAACCTGCCAAAATTTTTCAATTGCACTAGCAAGTGGAATAGCGAGCAAACCAGACATTAAGATTCGCCATAAAACCGGATGTGAAACGGCTATAATTCCATTTTTTAACTGCAAACTCACGCCATTAAAACTCGACTTTGACATAGTGTTAAACACCCTCTTTTCTTTAATCCAAACAAAAGAAGCGATAGACACCAAAAGATAGCAACTTGCTGCAGCTAACAATAAGATTCGAAAGAGAGTCAATTGATCAATTGATATCCAAATGCCTAGATAGACTAAAAGAGAGCCCAGTAATGCGCCGCAAGCCCCCATTAAATTCGTTCTAAAACCTACCATGGCAAAACCTTTTTGCAGGCTCTGCTCCCCTTCTGATGCTTGATAGGTTTCAACAAACCAGGCAGTTATTGTTCCAGAACTTAATGAGATCCCTGCGCCCCAAAATAGCATACTTAAAATTGCACCTATGACACTTGGATAAACACACAAAATTAGTAGTGAACAGATATTAAGAACTAACGAAGATATGAATAATTTCTTTCTTCCTATTTCATCAGCTAATCCCCCTGTTGGTATTTCTAAGAGGATAACTGTGCCACCCATTACCGCCATAATGACGCCAATTTCTTCAATATTGGCGCCCATTTCGATAAATAACGGCGTTAAAATGGGCAGAGCTAAGAACTGTCCGAAGAAAAATAGCCCTAAAAGAAGTCCATAATAATGGCTTAACTGTTTGCGATTCATCCATAAATCCTATCAAGTACTAAATACTGACCACTTACAAAAAAATTTATTTTTAATTTGGCATTAATGTTATAACCATATAACAAAGATTAAACAATTATCACAATAAATTAATCACTTAGGATTTAGGTTATAGCTCATGGATGAACAAATCTTAAACAACATACCTGGCATGGATAGCGCCAAACAGGTCGTTTGCATTGATGCTGATGCACTAACTGAGTCATCTTTTTACGACAATTTTGTCTCATTAAACAAGCCTTGTTTAATTAAGAATGCCATATCCCATTGGCCAGCAATGAATAAATGGTCAGATAAAGAATACTTAAAGACTTTGTGTGGCGAGAATACCTCTAACTATTACCCCCACATGAATTATGACGATGAAAAGAATATGTTGGTTGATGAGACAAAAGTCAGTTTTTCTCAGATTCTAGATCTTCTTTCTGTCGACTCTGACGAAATAATTAGTGCTCCTTCCATTTTATTAGAAAGAACGCCTTATAATGTCCTGGCTACAGATATGGCTGGGTTCAACTTTTTACCACAGCCTTCAAAACCAATTGCCTATCCAACAAGTCGTGCCTTCTTTTATAAGAAAGCAGGTACTGGCTGGCACTATCATTTTGTAGATGAAACTTTAATGTGCCAAGTAAAAGGCACAAAACGCGTTGGCCTTTTACCGCCCGATAAAATTACAGATGATATTGTTCATGATATTTTCACAACAGATGCTTATTTGTTAAAGGATGCTTTTAAAGATAAAGACAAGGAGAAAATACAACCTCTCATTGCACAGGTCGAACCTGGTGACGCGCTTTATATCCCTCCTTTTTGGTGGCACGGTGTTGAAACCTTAGAGAAAGAGTACGGCATCACTGTTGCTAATTGTTGGCGCTCACCTTTTCATGTTATGGGTGATCTTTCTTATCCTACTGTTAGAAAAATTTGGAAAAAATCTCTTACCAAACCTAATAAAAACACACCTTTTGTTGTTGCTTTTGGCTCACTTAGTTTTATTGCTCAAGCAATACGACTGTTTCAAATCCCATTTAAGCCTAAAAATCTAAATAATTAACTAACCATGGTTAGACAATGAACTGATTATGTTTCATACAGTTACGCTCAATTCATTGTCGAAATACGGACAAATTATGTCTATATTGTGAAATCATCTAAAAAAGTGCGAATTAGTTCACTTTCTCCTTTGACACCTGCCTGATAAACCAATACATTTTGCCTGCTGGTACAAAACCAGCTTCGTTCTCGGGGCGGGGTGAAATTCCCCACCGGCGGTAAGAACTTTATGTTTAAGCCCGCGAGCGTCTAACCTTGGTTAGAGTCAGCAGATCTGGTGTGATTCCAGAGCCGACGGTTATAGTCCGGATGATAGAGAGCGTGATAGACAAGATAGTCCCATGGCAGTTAGTCAACTAATTGCTTGGTAACTCTGTGTGAGTTCGCTCAACATGGTTATTTTTTGCCTGTCCGTTCGCCCTGATTCAATATTTTATATAGGATTTACCAATGAATCAGAGCTTAACGAATAACTCTACTTTTAATGCTGAAGACCAACGTATTGCTTTTTTATACGGTTCTTGGCACTCAGAAATTGTTTTAAACTGCCTAGAAGGCTTTAAAGCAGAATTAGCCAAACGTGGATACAATACAGACAACATTGATGTCTTCCCTGTTCCTGGCGCTTACGAAATTCCATTACAAGCAAAAATCTTGGCTAAAACTGGTAAATATGCAGCTATTGCAGGTTCAGGTTTAGTCGTTGATGGTGGTATTTATCGCCATGATTTTGTTGCTCAAGCAATTTGTACTGGTCTTATGCAGGTTCAGTTAGAAACTGAAGTGCCTGTTTTAACAGCGGTATTAACACCTCATAACTTCCATGAGCATGCAGAGCATAAAGACTACTTTAGCCGTCACTTTGTGGTAAAAGGTACTGAACTTGCTAATGCAGTTGATGAAACAATCAAACTTACGGCTCAAACTAAAGCTCTCTAAGTTTAAATTTGTTATTAAAAAAGCCGATCAAATGATCGGCTTTTTTTGTAGTTAAAGTGTCTTGTCGTACTGCTTGACTATTTAATTGGCAATACTAACTCTACCGTCAAACCGCCACCAAATGTGTCTGTAAAGAGCAAATCGCCATTTAATTTTTCAATAATATTATGGACAATTGAGAGGCCTAATCCTGCACCTGCTTGAGAACCATCCCGATAGAAACGCTCGATTAAACGGTGTTTTATACTCGCCGCTCCACCTGTTCCTTGAACGCCCACACCGTGGTCTTGTACTTTAACAGAGTAATGCGTATCCGTTTGCGTTAATATTACGTCTATAGAACCGCACTGGTGGGAGTGCTTAATAGCATTCGATATTAAGTTTTGCATTAAGATATCGAAAATACCTTCAGATATGGTTAAGGTCCAATTATCAGACTCTTCAACATCTAATGTTATTTCAATTGATTTCTTGTTAGCTAACGGAATTAGTTCTGCCAGACATTGCCTTGAATGTCTCGCCAAGTGTATTGTCTCTGCTACTTTTTCATCTTTTACAGGTTTACCCTGCTCTAACCTAGCTAAAGTGAGCAACTGAGCCACAATACGTGCAGATCTATCCACTCCTTGCTCAAGCTCGTTAAGGGCTTTTTCTTTATCGGCTAAATCATCTATCTGAATGGCATTTTGAGCATGTATTTTAAGCACTGCTAGAGGTGTTCTTAACTCATGAGCAGCATCACTGATAAAGCGCTGCTCCCTTGCCATCATGTCATCAATATTGAATAACAAATCATTTAACTTGTTCTGAATTGGTTCTAGTTCATCTGGCAATGGCGAGATTTGAACAGGCTCTAACTTTTTAGGGTTACGGTTAGATATTTCATTAGCCAAAGCGGCGATAGGAGAAAGACCACGTTTAATCGCTAACATCAACAGAAAAGCTAAAATAGGTAATGATATCACTTGGGGAATGACAGTTTGTAAGACAATATACTCAACCATTTCATTACGAATATCTTCACGTTCAGCAACAAGAACACTGATATCTCTACCATCTATTTTACTGATAAGGTGGTAAGTTCTCCAAGATTTGTCATGGCTTTCGACATAAGAAAATCCCTGCTTTGAGTTTGAAAGGTCGCTAATCAAGGCATGACTTGAGCCTATCCAGTTTTCACCATTTACCTTAATCTCAAAATAGACCTTATGTTCATACTCATGGGGCTCAGTTGAACTGTCTGTTTTGTTATTTAAAGAGTTCTCAATCACATCTAAAAAGTTTTTGCGTTGTGACAAATTTAGGTCATTAATAATGCTGCCTGTAACTAGCGTTCTAAGTGTTCTAGCTTGTTGTGACAATCTAGCATCAAATATTTCTTCCACTTCATGATTTGCGTTTACAATTCCAGCGATAGAAATAATGCTACCTACTAGCACTAAGCAAGTCATTACTAAAAATAAGGTACGCCTAAGAATTGATTGATAAATATATTGCTTCAATTTTACTCTCATTTATGCAGATTCTTTATCTAAAACATACCCTATACCACGAACCGTGCGAATGACTTTTGGAAAAAGTTTCTTACGGATATGATGAACATGGACTTCTAAAGTATTACTCTCAACATCATCTTCCCAGCCATAAAGTAGTTGCTGCAAAGTGTCTCGGGTAAAAACATGTCCAGGCTGGCTCATCATTTCTTGAAGCAAGGTGTATTCACGACGAGTTAGGGAGACAGGGCTTCCTGCATATGTAACTAATTTTGCACTGGGATTAAGCTCAATTCCGGCATGAGAAATGTGGGCTTGAGTACGACCTGAGTTACGTCGTAATTGAGCTCTTATGCGGGCTTTTAACTCAGTAATATCAAATGGCTTTACTAGATAATCGTCTGCGCCTGCATCAAGACCAGCAATTCTATCGTCTATGGCATCTCTTGCCGTTAGTATAATCACAGGCATATTCTTATCTGCAGACCTGGCTTGCTTCAAGACAGAGATGCCATCTAAGTTTGGTAAACCTAGATCTAAAATAACAAGATCAAAGGTTTCATTCAAAAGCGCATGAAGCGCCTGGTTACCGTCAGTAAGCCAATCAACCACATACCCTTCTGGCTTTAATGCCATACGCATCCCTTCACCCAAAGAATGGTCATCTTCTACTAATAATATTCTCATGCTCTTTAAACCTTAACTTATTCTAATTGTGCTTTTTGTGATTTTGTAAAAATGAAACTACTTGCTTCAAAGTTGGTACACCTTTAAACCTTGCTACTTCTTGTGAATCTGCATTGAAAAACATCATTTTCAAACTTTGGCACGACACGCCACCCTATATTTGAACCAATAAGTCAGGCTTTTAGTCCTATTAATTTTAAATGCATCATTCGTTTTTGAAAAATCTACTGATACAGTTCATTTTTTAATGATTATTAATTAACCAATTAGCACTTAAGAGTTTACAAATACTCTTGCCTAATAGGCATGCTTATATTTTTCAATCATGAAAGATAAAATCTGATTACTTAATTGTAAAAGTGCCTCCTATTGTTACCAACTAAACTTAAGGAAATATTATGTCTCTCTTAATCTAGAGATAATTTTTCAATTCTATAGTGTTTCAACATTAAGACTCAGGCTTAATATTCACTTTAAACAGTAGAAACAAGATGAAAACCTAATGTTAAGTACTCTATTAAAAAGCTTAATGAAGGCAATTTACACCTAATTCAAAAGTCACCAAACAAGGTAAGATTGATCAAGTATTAGGCAACATTGGATGGAAAAAAGTCGATTTAAATAAGATATAAGGCATAAAATTGCCTCCCTAAATGGAATTAGATTTAGGTGGCATAGGTAAAGAGTATGCTGTTGAGAGTTTTTACAGCTTGTTAATCAGCACTATAAGCAAGTCCCAAATCTAGTTAACTTTGGTGGAGACATAGTTTGTAATCTAATAATCAGCTTGGTTAGCTTGAATTGAATCACCTATTGGTTTAAATGCTCAAGCAAGTATGCCTTTAACCTGCGAAGCCCTTGCAACATCAGGCGATAGTAAGCGTTTTATTTAGCATAAGGGGAAGCAATATTCTCATGTATCAAATCCTAAAGCAGCTTGATCTGTTTCAACTCCTCCACGTTCCATAACGGTTGCCACGCCAACATGCTCTCAAGCAGGTTTATTGCCAACATTGAGCTTACTACAAGGTAAAGGTGCTGAAAAATACTTACAAAATATAGGCTTCAAATATTCGATATATCGATCTTAAGTTATTGTTCTAAATGCGTTTCAATAACATCTTCAAACTCTAGTTTAATACTAAATATCTGGGAAAAAAGCCAAAGACCGGAAGCGCTTAATGCCCAAAGTAAACTCGTAAGTAACAAACTGATTAAAGGCCAGATAATGATGAAGACGATAAAAACATAGCTGTAGTGATACGCTTTCCCGAATAAATCGATACCTGAGCTGTAACTTAAAACAGCAACGAGAATTGAGATGATGAGTAGTAGAACAAATAAGCTACTACTTAACGCAGTTAGAAGTAGTTTAAACAAGGATAATTGAGACAGTCTTTCTGCTTTTACAAACATTCAAAATCACTCCAATAGCCAATTATATAAGCGGCATAGCCAGAGTCTGATGAGAAAGTCGCGTGAAACAGTTTGCGGCTAACTAAAACTACTTTAATCAGAAGGCAAAGCGTTAATCTGTACCAATTAAGGTACTCAGTTTGTTATAAGCAAAAAAAACGCCAAGTTGGCGTTTTTTTGATCAAGCAAGAAAGAAGTTATTGCTTGTTTACTGGGTTGTTCTTGAAAAGTTTATAAATGAAACCCTCTACAATATTTGTATATTGGCTTGATAAGCCTAATGTGTCGATCATATCAAACTCATCTAATTCGAGTTTTATTATTTCTGTACTTCGAGCCAACCCCTGACCTTTAAGTTTAAATGCCTCAGAAGTGGCACAATTATCTGGTGTTTCTATGATGGAGCAGACAAGTAACACTGGAGATGCTGAAGCTTGCATAACATGCATTGGTGATACACTCGCCCAATAATTTTGATCAGCCCCAAACGCATCACGTTCAGCATAATTAGAATCGTTTTGCATTAGGTTAACGGTATCTAAACCAATAGGGTTAACCGCAATTGTACCTAACCAAGGCTTAGCGCCTTGTTCAAATGCCATTTGTGGGTTTGCAGCTAATAGAGATGTTAGATAAGCACCAGACGAGTGTCCCATCAAGATAACATTACTTGGATCCCCTCCCCATGCAAGCATTTTTCTCTGCACCAAAGCGATTGCCTTTGCAACATCCCTAGCTTGATCATCTGGTTTAACACGATTAATAGAGCGGTAATTAGTTGAAGCAAATACCATCCCATTGGGAACCCAACGTGAAAGCTTATTCGATGTAAAAATCGAATCAGACTTATCACCAAATGTCCAAGCCCCACCATGCACCATAAGTATAGCTGGACGATTTTTTGTATTAATTGGATAAGACGGTAAATAAATATCTAAGGTTTGCTTGTCATCATCACCAAAAGGCTGATCTTCCAAAAAGAAGACTTTTGGCTTTTGAACCTGATCTTGGATAGGTGCAATTTGAGCTTTTGCTGGCAGTGATGTTAATAAAGCACTGGCTAGCATTAAACCTAGCGAAATTTTTGAAATCATCTATTTGAACCGTTCAAGCATTAAGTTGATTGCAATTATAAGCACTTAGATTCCTTAAAGAAAAGTTAAAAAAAGAAAAAAGCGTAGAAGCATTAAGGAGTCTTCGAATAAGCCACCACTTCTCAGTCTTATCAGAAAAAGTATCAGTTAGGACGGCCCTCTAAAGTAATCTAGGGAACCTGCTAATAAGCCCCCCCGCCTCAGCGTGAGAATAAAAGCCGTTAGATTTATGGCGAGGGGTGGAACTTAATCAAATAGCGTGTGAAATCCCTAACAAAGAATATCTCAGCGTAGCATTAAAAAAACCATTTAATAGCCACTTAGCCAAGCCTTTGACATCGAAAAAGTAATTTATAAGCGTTCTTTTCAACGCTTTCATATGAATTAGATTGTAAAAATTTTACATATGGTCAAAAATATCGATTCTCATTGTAATTTTATGACATAATGAGTGCGGTTAACGACTAGCTTAAACCGTTTAAGTTAATAAAATGAAATTTTATAACATGATGTTTTTGTCAGTATAAGCATTAAAATACATGCATTTATGACATAATTAGCGCTAATAAAGTTAGCGCTTGATA
Organism: Marinomonas sp. S3726; assembly: GCF_000967665.1. Lineage (NCBI taxonomy): Bacteria > Pseudomonadati > Pseudomonadota > Gammaproteobacteria > Oceanospirillales > Oceanospirillaceae > Marinomonas > Marinomonas sp. S3726. The sequence goes on from NZ_JXYC01000018.1 coordinate 45,817, forward strand.
AGGGATCTATAAAAGATACTCATTAAGCCCTAAACCTTTTAAATACGTACACTTACGTTACTGACTGACAACATCTACTACTAAATAATTTTATGCAAGAAAATACCAAAAACACCAAACCAGCATCACAAAATAGTCTAAACCGCCGTTTCTCCATTGCGCCAATGTTGGATTGGACAACTTCTGATTACCGTGTTTTTGCAAGAGCCTTAACTAAGGAAACCTTGTTATATACAGAAATGGTAACAACCGGTGCGCTCTTAAAAGGAGATAACCCAGAGCGTTTTTTAAGATTTGAAGATGTGGAGCACCCAATTGCCCTTCAACTTGGAGGCTCTGATGCGAAAGCACTGGCGCAATGCGCTAAGCTAGCTGAGAGTTTTGGTTATGACGAGGTAAACCTGAACGCGGGTTGCCCAAGTGATAAAGTGCAACATAGTTTGATTGGCGCCATTCTAATGGCTCACCCAGAAAAGGTGAAAGATGCCATGAAGGCAATGCAGGATGCTTGTTCAATTCCAGTCACACTCAAGCATAGAATCGGTTTAGATGATCAGCAAGAATACAGCATAGTTAGAGATTTTATCGGTGATGTTGCCACAACAGGCACCAACACTTTCATTGTTCATGCAAGAAATGCCATTTTAGCTGGACTAAGTCCTAAGCAAAACCGTGAAGTTCCACCTTTAAAGTACGATTATGTTTATCGTTTAAAACAAGACTTTCCTGATTTAGAAATCATCATTAATGGTGGAATTAAAACACTTGATGAGTGTGAACAGCATCTAAACCACGTTGATGGCGTCATGGTTGGGCGAGAAGCTTACAATAATCCGTGGATTTTAAGTCAGGTTGACTCACGTCTATTTGATCAAACAGATCAAGTAACGGATCGAATTCAGGCCTTATTAAATTTTGTTCCTTTTGTTGAACAAAGATTAAATAATGGCGAAAGGCTATCCCACTTAACTCGTCATATTATGGGGATATTCTTAGGACAGCCTGGAGGTAAGCAGTTTAGACGTTATCTTTCAGAGCAAGGACATAAAAAAGACGCATCGATAGATGTGCTAAAACAAGCCATTGATTTGGTAATTGAACAGTTAACTAGAGCGAAGGAAATTAAAAATGAGCAATAAGCTTTCTCAACTAAAAGCCTTTACCACAATTGTGGCTGACACTGGTGATATCGCAGCCATTAAAGAGTACATGCCTGAAGATGCAACGACTAACCCATCCTTGATGCTGAAAGCTGCACAAATCCCTGAGTATGCTCCATTTATTGATCAAGCAATCACTTGGGCTAAAGCACAAAGTGATGATTTGAACCAACAGATTATTGATGCTTCAGATAAATTAGCTGTCATTGTTGGTGCTGAAATCCTTAAAACAGTACCAGGCCGTATTTCAACAGAAGTTGATGCACGTCTATCTTTTGATAAAGACGCTACTCTTGCTAAAGCACGTAAATTGATTGCTTTATATGAAGAAGCAGGTGTTTCAAAAGACAGAGTACTTATTAAAGCCGCTTCAACTTGGGAAGGTATCAAAGCCGCTGAAGAGCTAGAGAAAGAAGGCATTAACTGTAACCTAACGCTTCTATTTTCTTTTGCTCAAGCAAAAGCATGTGCTGAAGCAGGCGTATATCTAATTTCTCCATTTGTTGGCCGTATTCTTGATTGGTACAAAAAATCTACTGGAGAAGAGTACACTGCAGAAACAGACCCTGGCGTAGTTTCTGTTACTGAGGTTTATAACTACTACAAACAACACGGTTATAACACTGTCGTAATGGGTGCTAGCTTCCGTAACATAGGCGAGATCGAACAACTTGCAGGTTGTGATCGTTTAACTATCGCCCCAGCTTTATTAGGTGAGCTTGAAAAAGACACTGGTACACTAGAGCGTAAACTGACGCCTGTAACTGATATTGAAGAAGCGCCAGAAGCCATTACAGAAGCTGAATTCCGCTGGGAAATGAACCAAGATGCAATGGCGACTGAAAAGTTATCTGAAGGTATTCGTAACTTCGCTATCGATCAGAACAAGTTAGAAGAAAAACTAGCAGCATTACTATAATGCAAGGTATCGCCTTTACTTTGATACATAAATGAGAAAGGCAATACACATTAAAAAGCCGTAATAATTTTTATTACGGCTTTTTAATGTCTGATTTCCTAGGGAAGCTAGGATTAAGTCACCTCTTCTCAATCTGCTATTTTATGCCATATAGCTACTCTTCAAAAACCTGAAGGGCATGGTCTAAAAACGTTAAGCATCTTTTATTGCTTTCTCAACTGCTTTTTGAGCATGAATTAGGCTTGTATCATAAATCGGCAAATCCAGATCTTGTTGTGAGATTAGCAAACCAATCTCAGTACAACCTAAAATGACGGCTTCAGCGCCTTCACTTTTTAGCTTATCAATAATTGCAAGATATGCTTCTTTAGATTTTTCAGCGCAAATACCCAAACACAGCTCATTATAGATAACATCATGAACAGTTTTAGCATCATCTCCAGTTGGTACAATGACATCTAGTCCGTATTCCGATTGAAGAACTTTTTTATAAAAAGTTTCTTCCATTGTGAATCGGGTCCCTAATAATGCTAGCTTGGATATCTTGTCTTGCTTTAGCTCATCCCCGGTTGCACGTGCTATATGCAACAAAGGAATTGAAATGGCCTCTTCTACCTGACTCGCTACTTTATGCATCGTATTGGTACATATGAGAACAAAATCTGCTCCAGCGACTTCTAATGATCTTGCTGCATCAATCAAAGTGTCACTAGCGGTTTGCCAATCACCTCTTTGTTGACAAGCTTCAATCTCTGCAAAATTTAAGCTAACCATACATATTTTGGCACTGTTCAAGCCACCTAACGCTTCCTTAACCTTTTCATTAATTTGTTTATAGTAGGTCGCAGTCGACTCCCAGCTCATTCCACCAATTAATCCAATTGTTTTCATGACACCTCCAATTTTTAAACTGATTGGGTATTTAAAACGAAAAGATAAAGTCTTTATTAGTGACAGTTTTTAATTGTATGAGAATACAGATGTATTTGAGAAATGAAGCCGTTTGTTTAGAGAGAAGCCATGAAGATACATGGCTTAGATTTTTAGTAGGAGTGTTTCAACTAACTATTAAACTTCATATATGTTGAACCATGGTGCTGGTAAATTGATAATTGGGAGATATTTGGACAACCTTCACAGCTTAAATGTAAAGTTAACCCTTGGCGTCTTGGGCTTGGGTTGTCAGCAATATTGGTGTCTGTCATTACTTTTTCATCAACTACGACATGCAATCCATTTCTATCATCTTCATTACGTTGAAATACTTCTACTTTTTTCTGGTGCATATAACTAGAACCGCAATTTGGGCACTCTAGTGGTAAGCCAATGTCATTTTTATAATCACCAAATGCTAATTTCATAGATCGTCCTCGTTTCTAAAAATGTTTAGTTCAATAAAAAGTACCGTCTTAAAAGTTTCTTAATTTGTTTATACAGCAGAATTTCATACCTGCATTAAAATATCAATGTTAAATATTTTTTAACACCAAATTGCTGATACAAGCCATGAGCGTCTGATATAGCAAGTATAATTTGCTTTACCCCCTTTAGCTCATCGCGCTCTATGCTATGCCCTGCCCTCTATTCACCAACAGCATAAAGAGTGATTTAACGCCTCCTTAAATACGCCAAATGTGATTGCTTTGGTCCAGTAACTATTGCTGATGAAATCTTAAAATTTTGGAATATCAATGTCATTCTGGTCACAACTAACCCTGTACTTCTTTGTCTTAGTTAAAGTTTGACACATAATTTACGCATTCATTCCTTGGTATTTTGGAAAAATTATTAGGATTTAACCCATTAACCTTTATAATGAGTATGTTTTTAACCTGAAATGCAAGTGTTTTAAGAGAGATAAATGTCCAATCTGAACCTTAATATATCTTTATTAATGGAAACTTTTATAAAGAAGTTTTTTAAAGCGATGGATAACGCAGTTAAAGAACTAGATCTGCCAATAACGCATCAAGACACTATGCTTATCATGGTCACCTTTCGATCTCCTGGGCTTACAATTGGGGAATTAGTGGAGTCAGTTTGCCGAGATAAATCTCAAATCACACGAAAAATTAAAGAATTAGAATCTAAAAATCTCTTAATTCGTAAATCAAGTGAAACAGATGCTAGAGTTTCAAAAATGTATCTGACCGATGAAGCTAAAATTATTGCAGAAAAACTAGACGTTACTCGCAGCCAAGTGCTAAATAAAATGTTAGTCGGATTAGATAAAGAAGAAGCATCAAGCTTGGCCATGATACTTGGAAAGCTCTCTGTTTAAGCTCACCTTATGAGCCCGAAAGGCTCATAAAACCACCCAACCCCACTCACTTCACAACGCGTTATGATAAATTTAAACTTATTAGATTACACATAAAGTTAATAAAAGTGTATTTTAAGTAAATTAATCAATTACTTAGAGTTTTACAAAGTGATTAGGCTTGTTAGCCACAAACACATTTCTACTTAATTACACAGATTAAAAGCAAATCGCCTGAGTTTATTTAATACACGTAAAACTAACAAGGATGAAATTTTGACTCTAACTATGAATAGCCATAATGCCAAAGATTACTTCAATCAACTTAATGATGAATATCTTAGTCTACATAAAGAAAAAGAAAATTTATTTTGGCAAACATACATGGGGACAAGCGATCAGCATGACGCATTTGCTCAAGCAGAGTCAGATCTGAATGCTTTTATTTCTGCACCTATTCGTATTACACAAACTCGTGAATTTTTGGCTCAGGAAGACAAAAATGACCCTGACACATTACATGGTTTAAAAGGTTGGTTATCATTTTTTGAGGCTAATGCGATAGAAAGTGAATCTGGTAGAGAAAAGATGTCAGCACTGATTAAAAGCGAGGCTGAATTATTTGCTAAAAGACAGAAATACATAATGCACTTTCAAAATGATAATGGAATTACAACGCCAGCATCATTGACGGTTCTATCTGCAAACATCAGTAATAGTGATTCTGAGGGTGTCAGACAAACATCACACCAAGCCTTACTAAACCTTGAACAATGGGTGCTTGAAAATGGCTATATTGAGCTCGTAAAACAAAGAAATGAATTTGCTCGCGATCAGGGCTATAAAAACTTTTTTGATTATAAAATTAATAAAACTGAGCAAATGAGCTGCGATGAACTTTTTAGAATCTTAGATGATTTTGAAAAAGAAACACGTGATGGAAACCTCAAAAGCATAGAGACTTTAGTTCATGCAAAAGGCATTAAAGCTAGACTAGGACATAACTTTCGTTTCATGTACTCAGGAGATGCTAATCGTGAGTTAGATGCTTATGTACCATTTGCTAAGTCACTACAACGTTGGGTCAAGTCATTTGGCCGATTAAATATTGACTATTCAGGTGCCGAGTTAACTCTTGATCTACTAGATAGAGAAGGTAAGTTTCAGAACGGTTTTTGCCATGGTCCTATTCCTTCTTTAATGAATAATGGCGATTGGCAAGCAGCAAAAGTTAACTTTACAAGTAACGCCAAGCCTGACCAAGTAGGGAGTGGTTATAACGGTATTAACACACTGTTTCACGAAGGGGGACATGCGGCTCATTTTGCTAACGTAAAACAAAATGCACCTTGCTTCTCACAAGAGTTTGCACCAACGTCTATGGCTTATGCTGAAACACAATCCATGTTCTGCGATAGTTTATTAAATGATGCAGATTGGCTAAAGCTTTACGCTAGCAATAACGATGGGCAAGCAATACCCGATGAGTTGATTAAATCTTTAATAGAATCAAATCAACCTTTTCAATCTTATGAAGAAAGAAGTATTTTAGTAGTCCCTTATTTTGAGCATGCCGTCTATAGCGCTGATGAATCAGATTTAACACCTGAATACTTAACAAAGTTAGCGAGAAAAACAGAGAAATCTATTTTAGGGTTAGAAACGAGCCCAAGGCCACTACTGGCAATACCTCACCTTTTATCTCAAGAGGCAGCCTGTTCTTATCAAGGTTATTTATTGGCGCATATGGCTGTATACCAAACACGCGCTTTCTTCATAAACGCCTTTGGCTATTTAACTGATAACCCAAAAATAGGCCCTCTTTTAGCGGAACATTACTGGAAGCCAGGAAACAGCATTAACCATAATGCCACCCTAGAAAGCCTTACGGGTGAAGGGTTCACTGCAAAGTTTTTAGCTGAACAATGCAACCTAACAAGTGAACAAGCTTGGCAGATTGAAAAGCGCAAAATAGAAGCATTAAAAACGCGGGATCAAGAAGAAGCGGCAAGTTTAAATGCAGATATTAAATTAGTTGATGGCGATCATGTCATCTGCTCAAATAAGGTCAACGATAATGAAATGTGTGATCAATTTGAGCAATATATTAATAGTCGTTACTTTGCATCTTAACTTTTTATATCAATAACTTATGCACGACCTATAATCTAGGTCGTGCATAGAGATTAGATGTTTGGTTGATGAAAGCCTGTATAGCTAGATACAGCATCTAAATTAAGGGTCTCTTCCCTATCCTGTAGTTCTACTAGTGCATATTCAACTTCATACCATTCCCCTTCATAGAGATAGTTAAAACTTGCAGAACCAGTTTGCCAGTCTTCTGAGATTGCAATTTTTAACGTAAGGTTTTTACTTTCCATGGGCTGGCCACCAAATTGAATAGTCGAAAGGTCGAATCCATCCAGTACAATCAGAACATGATTGTCACTATTGTTAGATAAATATGACCATTCGCCATTAAGGTGTGAAATAACATTTACGGGAGGGTTTGTTGCTTGGTATACATTACCAACGCCATTTACTGTTTTATCTGGGCCATTTATTACTAAGTTTAACCTGAGTGTGGCACTACCTAAATGAGTTTGCCCTGAGATTTTTTGTGTAATGCAATATGATACGTGAAACATTCCCTGTTGATTTTCAGCTTGTATACTCATGTGTTCATCCTTATATGTCAATCTGACTTAATTGATTACAAACATGACTACGCATCCTTGTTAAGGCTGTAATCTATTTTGAGCATAGTAAGCTTTTGTGAAAAAGCTAATTACATTGAATTACATCTGTTATTCACAGTGAATATGATTCAGTTTAAGCTCAAACTTATAATATTCAATATCCATTTTATAAAATGCCTGACCAATAATGTTAAAGCCAAGTTCTTTATAGTACTGTTGGTTATCTTTTCGTGCATCACACCAAAAATAATCTACGCCTAACGATGTTAAGTCTTGAATAATATGAGATAGGAGTTTTTTGCCGATACTTTTACCTTGATGAGATTGAATCGTTGCAAACCTTCTTAATCTCACTCGGCAAATATCATTGATTGTTTTCGAATAAAGAGAAGCAACACTGACTATTTGATTATCAATATAAACGCCGTAGTGTTTTGCGTCTTTATCTTCTTCTGTTTGACAAAAGATTTCAGGCAGATTCGGCCATAAAACTTGTTGCCTTATAGGTAAGCATTCCTGCCAGGTGATAGCTTGTATGATCATAAACTCTAGATTTTATACCTGTATTTATATATACCAATTTTTGCCTTTTATAACAGATATACATGAGCAAACGAACTTGAATTTAATTTGGGTACAATTTTCTACATTGAATGAATTATCTAACAATTTTTTGTGATTTAGTTACAATAAACAGCATTTGTAACTTTAAGATAATCATACAGTTAATCGCTATTTTTTTGATGATGACATTGTTCCACGGCCTGATTAAACGACTCTAAAAATGTTGGGTATTTAGTTAAGAATGGATGGTTAAAATACACACCAACAGGCATAGATCTCGCTATTGTTTGTTCTAGTTTTGCAAAGTGTTTACTGTCTTTCAAAGCATCTTCTGCAACAAACTGATTTTCCATAAAAGCATCTACTCTACCCGTTAAAATCATACTAACCATATTATCAAGAGCCATTGTCTCTGCAGACACATTGTAATTATTTTTTTTAAGCCAATGAACAATATTTGAACCTCTAGTTCCTGCAACTTTTGCTGTTTTTTTAAAGTCATCCGAACTTGTATCCGTGCCTGAATCTTTTAAGGTGTACCAGATCCAATTTTGCGGAGCGATATCAACAGATCGTGTTGCATACTCATCCCTAGAAGCATTCCATGAAGCAGAAAAAAAACCATCACTTATGCCCATTTGAGTATGTTGTTGCGCTCTACTCCAAGGCACGACCTCGATTGTTAGATTAATGCCCATAGAAGCAAAGCTACAATTCAAATGCTTAACACTAATCCCAGTTAACTCACCTTGAGAATCAAAGTAATGATATGGAGGCCAAATTTTAGTAGAAAGTTTTACATTGTTAGGGAGGGCTTGAATGGATTGACTTGCGATGAAAAAAACGCAAGCAGGAATTAACCTATACATAGCTTTTACCTGTTTATTTTTGCTTAGTATAGGTTAATACGAAGGGAGGAATCAGTGGTATTATCAATTAGTAACAAGTTATAAATTCAGTTAACACAGCGCTAAAAGGTCTCTCTGTAGGCAAATAATCCTTGGCTTCCACCGGTATGAATAAAAAGAATATTTTCACCTGGTGTTATTTTTCCAGAGCGACAATAATCGATTAGTCCAGCCATACCTTTACCCGTATAAACCGGATCTAGCAATATACCTTCTAGCTGGGCACATAGATTGATTGCTTCAACAACAGCTGGAGTGTGAATACCATAGCCTTCTCCAACATAAGCGCCATCTGTAATCACATCTCCTTGCGTTCCAGTACCTTCTAAACCGACTAATTTAAGTGATTCAGCTAACAATGCAGTGACTAACTCACTTTTTGTCTGGCTGTCTTGGCTCACACACATACCATAAACAGGAAGCTTACAATCTGCCGCTTTAAAACCTGCTAATAATCCAGCTTGTGTACCAGCACTGCCTGTCGCTAAAAAAAGTTTATCAAAGCTAATCTTGTTAGATTGTGACTCGTCTAAAATCTCATTAGCGCATTGAACATAGCCCATACTTCCAATCGCACTTGAACCTCCAAGGGGAATTACAAATGCCTTATGCCCTTTCTTGGCTAATTCTGTTTTAAGTTGGTAAGCATAATCTAAGCAATCAACGCCCTCATTAACTCGATGGATATTTGCTCCAAATAATTGGTCTAACAAAATATTACCATTGGCGTAGTAATCTTGTTTTACCGTTCCTTCAACATCTTCAAGTACAAGTTCACAATTAAAACCGTATTTTGCTGCTGCAGCAGCCGTCTGGCGTGCATGGTTTGATTGTATGCCACCTAAGGTGATTAATGTATCAGCTCCCTGGGACCTTGCTTCTCCTAACAGAAACTCCAATTTTCGTGTTTTATTACCACCACCAGCAAGACCAGTACAATCATCACGTTTAATATATAGGTTGATCCCAAGGTGCTTAGAAAGCCTCGGCATATACTCTATCGGGGTTGGTTGATGGCATAGAGATACGCGAGGTAACTGATCAAATAAACTCATTAATCACTCCTTAATTCAGGTATAAAACAGAGTTAATAAAAACAAATAGCATGTTCATATGAAGGTTTTAGTAGGAACCAAATGATAAATAGAGGTTAGTTTTTATAGAGAATAACCACATCAAGCTTAAATCTTATTACGAAAAGAAATAAGCTTATCACATTTTAGAATATAATAATTTGAGATACACTTAAATGACTATCGATTACTTGAAACTTTTACAAGCTTGGTATGTTTTGGATTAAAACGCTTATATCCAACACCTTCAAATTCAACAAAGATCATTTCGTGCCCATCACTCTCTTGCCTTATGACCACACCTTGGCCAAATTGATCGTGACGCACTTTTTCACCCGGTTTGAGCCTTCCACTAAATTGACTCTCCACTTGATTTAATTCTTGAACTAAAGACAGTCCAGCAAGTGAAAAATAAGTTTTAACTTGGGCTGCGTCCTTTACTTCTAAAGGGTCTGTGTGACCTTCGATATGTCTTGTTAAAACTTTTTGAGACAGAATTGGTTGGGACTCAAAAATAAATCGAGATAGATCTGATGCTTTTTTCGTGTTTACTGCTTTTTCAGCAAGTGTTAATCGCTTTAACTCTTTCTTATCGGGTTTATTAAGTAATACAAGCCTTTGTTTCGCACGGGTAATCCCAACATAAAAAAGACGTCTTTCAGCTTCTATTAATCTTGTATCCATTTTATTCGCTTCATAATAAGGAAACTGTCCTTCCTTAAGCCCTGCCATGATCACCAGATCAAACTCTAATCCTTTGGCCTTATGCAAGCTCATTAGGTGCAAACCATCTAAATTTTTATCTTGTTCTTTTTGTTTATCTTGAATGGCAAGCTGCTTAAGTTCATTAAGTAAGGATGGTGCATCAAGCTGAACACCCGCTATGTAGGCAATGAAAGATTCGCAGGTCGCAACTTTTTCATTATATTGGATATCTTTACTACTGGTATTTTCAAAATATCGATAAATCCCCAGTTTCTCTAAAGTATTGATAATGCCTTTATCGGGCTGTTTTTTATAAAGCGTTAGACTTCTTAACCAGTCTGCACGTTCAAGTAGTTTTTTAGCACGCCACCCACCCGCTTCATCAGCCATGCTTTCGAGCATTTGCGGAATAAGGTGAGGTGATGCGATCGCCCTTTGGTTAATTGCTTTTCTTTGATTAGGTGGAATACCTAAGCTTGGTACTGTCATTAAATAACTAATGTCATCCCTATTATAAAAAAGGCTTGCATCATCAAAACCACCAGCCATGACGGCAATATAAGCCATTAACATACGGATTTGTCGATTTTCAAATAAGGGTGAATCACCGTGTAATTGATAAGGAACCTTTCTGTGCATCAATGCCAATTGAATGGGGACCATATCACTGTATAAACGCACTAACACGGCTGCATTAGATAAAGTACCTACCCTATTTCCCCAAAGCTTTAGCTCAGAGAGAAGCGCTTTACCTGTTTTATCATACTGAGCAAATGCAAACTCAGTTTCTTGCCCTTTACCAATAACGCATGGTTGCAAAGAACAGGCAGGTTGGCTTACCTCTTTTCTAATGTTAAATGCCAGTAAATTCGTTGCCATTAATCCAATTTGGTGCCCAAATCGAAAACTTGTACTTAAATCAAATCGTGTTATTGGCTTGAAGTCTTCATCAATTTGATTCTGCATAATATCTGGCTTTGCACCACGCCATTCATAAATGCATTGCTCAACATCACCAACCATCATCCAGTAACTAGAGTCTTGATATAACTTCTTTAACAAAGCATATTGGCTGTCATTAATATCCTGGAATTCGTCAATTAACAAATGACTGTATTTAGGTACCAAGCCCTGATACAAGGCTGTTTGTTCTTCGTTTGCTGCTTGTATAAAAGCTAAAGGGTCACTAATCAGGTCGGAGAAAAAGCGTATTTTTTTGCGCTGCCGTAAGGCTTCAAATTGCTTATATAAAGCGGGGAAAAAAGCTCTTTCTTTTGAGAGCTTAACGTCGTGGAATACCGCTTTAGCAGATTGTGTAGATGACTTCACTTGATCAAGAAACAAAATAGCATCTTCTAGCCAATCTTTTTCATCATGCAGTTCAATGCTCACATTAAGGCGAACTAGCTGTTGCATGGCCTCTCGTAAAAGCTTAACTAAAGAAAAGTCATCTGTAACGAGTTGAGCTCGCTCAATTAACTGCCTCTGCTCCATCCTTCTCGCTAACTTCATGCCAAAACTATGAAATGTCATTACATCTGGTTTTAGGGCGCTTGTTCTTTCTGCACTTAAAGCTAACCTTTGGCTAAACTCTTCTTGAGCACTTTTATTAAACATAAATACAGCAATACGATCAGGCTGAACCCCTTGTTCAATTAAGTGATTAATTCTTGAGATTAAGGTGGTTGTTTTACCAGCTCCAGCAACAGCGATAATTTTTGAATGGCTATCGATATCAGACTCGACAACAGCTTGCTGCTCTTTCGTTAACGGGTTTAGCATCATGAATACAATCTATTTACATGGCCTAAGTACTTTGAGGTTAGTAATTAAGCTTAATTAAACTAAAGGCGTATGTTGTTAGGTCTTTTTTATTTATCTTCGAACAGGTTGCCAATCTCTCGATAAGCCAAGTGCTCTTTACCAGCTATTTTACCTATAGCTTCGCCACAAATGACAAGCCGTCTCTGTAGTCTCGCAAAAAATACGCCATTCGTTCTCGCTATCAAAGGTAAACTTGACTGATTAACATCATCCGCCATGAGGTCGACAACTTCGCCAATTTTCTCACCAACTTCAACCATTTCCCCGATATTTTTGTTATAACAAACTATACCTGCACATGGTGCTTTGACCAGATCCATCGCATCCAATGGGTAGTAATGCAACTCACTGGTATCAACTGTCTCTACAACTTGATCAATAACCTCACGCTGACTTAGATAATCAAAAATCGCTTGGGCATCACCTAGAGCTTGCTCTTGGCTAATATCATTTTCGCCTCTTAATTCAAGCGTTAGAGACCTTGCTCCCCAAGGAACTAAATGCGCATAATGGTTTTTCAAGTGACGCCAAACGGAGACATTTGTCTCATCAAAGGAGTGTGCTCCTGTTTCTAGCTCTGATAGAGCGACCTTAGCGCCCATTCTTGCGAGCAGAGGTGCGAAATGGTCTTCAAACTCTTGCGCCACATATGCATGCATTGAGGCTTCACCTGAACAATGTAAATCTAAAACCTCATCCGCATCCATTGACATGGCCAGCAGGGTTTTCTTTAAACCCTGTAGCTCGGTTGTTTCTGGTAATTGTTTTAGTTCTTCAGCCATCACCTGACGTATTAATTTCGCATTATCGTCTTGATTTGAGGTAATCTGACCTTTGATCTTTTTTTCTATTTTATCACCAAGTTGAGGCCAATTACGGTTGAAATTACCGCCACCATCAGAAAATGCAAAGCGCCCTGGAATATAACCATGAAAGTTTTGCGCTAAACCAATTGGATTAGCAACTGGCACTATTGTGATCTCACCTTTAATTAACCCAGCTTCATCTGCTTTAGTTAAAAGTTGAATTAATTTGTTTAACACGAGGAAGCCAGGCCATTCGTCAGCATGTAATCCTGCTTGAAGGTATATTTTTGGCCTTGCCCCAACTTCACCAAAATGATGCGCTTTAATCATTCGCGCAGTGCCAGGTGTTGCGGATGGCAATATGTGAGAAAGGATTTGATGAGACATAAAACAACCTTAATTCAACAGGATAAAACGAGCTCAATATAATACGATAAAATAATGCTAAAGGATTGAACTAAAATAGAATTTTTAGATCGAACATTAGGAATATCTAATTCACTTCATTGACCCATAATAAATAGGATCATTTATGTTAAAAAAATCATTATTAGTCTCTGGTGTCCTAGCATCTTTGATTAGTACCGCAGGCGCTCAAGACTGGCAAGACACCTTAGAGGAAGCAAAGGGTCAAACTGTTTACTGGAACGCTTGGGGAGGCTCAGATAACATTAATGCTTATATTGATTGGATTAAATCAAGTGTTAAAGAAGAGTATCAAGTTAACTTAAAACATGTGAAGCTTGCCGATACGGCTGACGCAGTTTCACGAGTATTAGCGGAAAAAGCCGCTGGAAATAATAACAAAGGTTCAATTGATCTCATTTGGGTCAATGGTGAAAACTTCAGAACCCTAAAACAAAACAATTTGTTATTTGGTCCATTTAGCCAAGGACTGCCAAACTACCAGTACATAGATGAGTCAAGCAAGAAAAGTTTAACTCAAGATTTTGGAACGGATGTAGATGGCATGGAGTCTCCTTGGGGAGCTGCGCAAGTTATCTTCATGTATGATACAGCCACAGTATCTCAACCACCAAAATCAATGGCACAACTATTGAGTTATGCCGAACGTAATCCTGGTCGTATTTCTTACCCAGAACCCCCACAGTTTTTAGGTACAACCTTTTTAAAGCAAGCTCTCATTGAAACAACGCATTACCCAACGGCTCTCTCTAAACCTGTCACTCAAGTTGATTTTGATCAAGTGACTAAACCTTTATGGGCATTCCTAGATAGGTTACACCCAAATACTTGGCGTTCTGGCACCTCGTTTCCATCTAGTTCAGAGCAGATGATGCGCTTACTAGACGACCAAGAAATAGATCTAGCACTAAGCTTTGATGTATCTGCAGCGTCAGTTCAAATAGATCAAGGTAACCTAAGTGATACTGTCCGATCTTACGTGTTTGACAGAGGCACCATAGGTAACACGCATTTTGTTGCCATTCCATACAACTCGGCATCAACAGCGGGTGCTCAGGTCGTTGCTAACTTTTTATTATCACCAAAAGCTCAAATTAAAAAGCAGGACCCAACTACTTGGGGTGATTTGAGTGTATTAAGTTATAACAGACTGTCTCAGCAGGATAAAACTGCGTTTGATAATCTACCAAGAGGTATAGCAACTTTAACCTTAGATGAGTTAGGCGAAAGTTTACCTGAACCTCATGTTTCTTGGGTTGAAGCCCTCGAAAAGGAATGGCGTAAACGTTACGCTAAATAAGATCGCGGTTCTTCTATCGCTTCAGCACTTTTAATTAGGTGCTGAAGCGCATCAACCCCTCATTTATATATCATCAAGATTGGCATTTAACATAAACATGTTTATGCTTTTGCTTTTAAATACATAAGGTTAAGTCATTGATAACGCTATCCATCTCAAAATTCACACTTAAACTGAATGGCTTAGCAACAGCATCACGCCTCATAACGCTTTTATTTATTTTACCCATCATTCTGGGGTTAGTTGGAACCTTATTACCCGCATTTGATTTTCTTCCCGCCCTATCTCATTACCAATTCAGCCTAAAGCCTTGGTTTAGTTTGTTTGAGTCTCCAGAACTTTGGGGCAGTATTAAACTGACATTATTAAGCGGCTTACTCGCTAGCTTTATTTCATTCGTAATTGCTTTTGCAACAATTTCTGTTTTTTATGAAAGTCGATGGTTGATCAGCATTCGTAATACATTAGCGCCTATTTTGGCCATACCTCATGCTGCTATTGCCATTGGATTGGTATTCATCCTGAGTCCAAGTGGTTGGATAGTTCGACTTTTGAGCCCATGGTTAACTGATTATGAGAGGCCACCCACTTGGATAAGCGTACAAGACCCTTATGGACTATCACTTGTATTAGCCTTAGTGGTCAAAGAAACGCCCTATCTGCTGTTTGTGATACTAGCGAGTCTTGAACAAATTAAGACGTGCGAACTTATCAAGGTGGGTACCAGCATGGGTTATACTCGAATAGCCGTTTGGCGTAAGGTAATTCTTCCCATATTGTACCCACTCATCAGGCTACCTCTTTTAGTGATTCTGGCATTTAGTTTAACTGTGGTTGATCTATCACTCGTTATTGGACCAAATACACCTTCAACATTTGCGGTCACCTTATTCCATTGGTTTAACGATACAGATTTAGATATGCGCTTTACGGCTTCTGCTGGTGCCGTTTTACTGATGTTTATTATTTTATTGTCAGCATTATGTTGGGAAGCCTTGTATCAAATTTTTGTGTTATTTGATCGTCGGCGTTGGTGTAACGGCAAACGTACAAGCCTGTTAACCCCTATTTTCCATGGCGCTGCCTTTACATATTTAGTCTCTATGTTGTTAGCTGTACTTTCACTTATCGTATTGCCTATCTGGGCATTTACTCATAGATGGCGTTTTCCTGATATTTTGCCAACTAGCTGGTCTTTTAAAAAGATTGAACAGCTCGCCCCTTTACTGTTTGAATTAGCCTGTGTGAGTTTAGTCATCGCTTTTACCAGCACGCTATTAGCCCTTTGTATTAGTATTTTAATGCTTGAGCAAAAACGTACTCTTCCAAACAGCACCAGGTGGTTCGATCGCTTTATCTATTTGCCTATTATCTTGCCTCAAGTTGGTTTTTTATTTGGCATTCAGGTGTTTTTAATTTGGAGTAATAACAGTAGTTCACTACTAGCTGTCATCGGCTTGCATTTACTTTATGTATTACCCTATGTTTATTTGACCTTATCAGGCCCATATTTGGCTTTTAATCAGTCTTTTTATAGACAAGCTGTTTGCTTAACAAAAAGGCCATGGCATTCATTTCTACAAGTGAAACTTGCCATGCTTAAACCCGCATTATTCAGTGCTTTTGCCCTAGGAATTGCTGTCAGTTTTGCTCAGTACTTGCCCACATTAACGGCAGGTGAAGGTCGTATAAATACATTAACAACAGAAGCTGTCGCCTTAGCAGCCTCAGGGGAAAGGAAAAAAGTTGGTAATATGGCAATGCTACAAGCATTATTTCCCTTAATAATTTTTATGCTTGCCCAGTGGTTACCCAGAGTATGGACACAATATCGCTTGAAACTAGCTAAAATGATTACCCATAAATAGCCTATTTTTTAAATTATTGAGACGAATGTGTTAAAAGTAAAAGATTGTCATTTAAGTATTGCGGGAACCCCTCTGGTGTCGGAGCTTTCCTTTGAAATAGATAATGGTCAGGTATTAACCTTAATGGGTCCAAGTGGTTGTGGTAAATCCAGTTTACTTAACTATCTATCAGGTACATTAGAAACAGGCTTTGAAGCTAAAGGCTGTATTGAGTTTAATCAAAAAAGAATCGATACACTGTGCACGCAAAATCGTAATGTCGGCATTCTTTATCAAACGCCTTTACTTTTCCCTCATATGACCAATTTAGAAAACCTCTTATTTGCTATAGACGCAAAGCAACAGGGTCTTACCTCAGCGAATAAAAAGAAACTCGCCATGTCTAAACTTGCTGAGCTTGGCCTAGAAACCAAGGCTAATAATTTACCAAACTCATTGTCTGGTGGTCAGCAGGCCAGAATAGCGCTTCTGAGAACCTTACTATCGAGTCCAGACTATCTTTTACTCGATGAGCCCTTTAGTAAGCTTGACCCTGAGCTAAGACAAAGTGTTCGTCGCTTTACTCTTGAACAAATTCAAAAAGCCAACATTCCCACTTTGCTTGTTACCCATGACGAAGACGATTTCACGGCTATGGGTGGAGAATTAATTCAAATGCAAAATCTTAGTAATCATTCCTAAATTATGAATCAGTTAAAATACATCAGTGCTTACCCAAACCATTTACAAAACCAAATTCAAACTTTGATTGATCAAGATAAGCTCGCAAATTATTTGTTATCGCGATTTCCCGAACCTCACAAAATTACGAATGATAAAGCCCTAAGAGATTATGTTAGTAACCTTAAAAACCAGTATATGAAGAAGTCAGCTAACTTAAGTAAAATTCAATACGACAATAAAATACATCTGGTTAATAACGCTTTAGGCATGCACTCTTATGTATCTCGTATTCAAGGAAATAAACTAAAGAGTAAAAATGAATTACGTATAAGCACCCTATTTAAAAATGCCCCTATCCAGTTACTTAACATGATATGTGTTCATGAACTTGCCCATCTTAAAGAAAAAGAGCACAACAAAGCCTTCTATCAACTTTGCCAATATATGCTAAGTGATTACCATCAACTTGAGTTTGATGCCCGTGTATACCTTACACAAGTAGAATTTTTGGGTGAAATTTACTAATGCAGCCCGAGAGCTGCATGTCATGGGAAGAGATTTTTAACTTATTTACGAGAAAGGATACGCTAGTGATTTGTTCTAAAAGATCTATTTGGAGTCCCCGTCCAACAACGAGATAAGAATGGATGATCTTTTGTTAAGAAATAGGCATAACTCCCTTGAGGAAAATCATTTGAATAAGTAATTGTGCCATTACACTCATCTAAATCACCAGCACCTTTTACATACTCCCAATCTTGGTTGAAGGTGCCGTCATACTTACCATCAGGATTATTACTTCCGCCAGGCCTTACTCCCTCCTTTAATCGATACGAAGAAGTCAGCATTTTTACGCCATCACCTAAATCACCCGTTAGTGCATATACTGGATATCCATCTGCCGCCCAACCGATTTGTGGTGAATGCTCTTTAGCACTCCAGCCAAGTTTTTGTAGTAATCCGACAGGTAAACCATGGTAATGATATGCCCCTGTTGGTTGTACATGAGCATTGTTTTCATCCAGCCCTAGAGGAAGAGCACCACCGAGAGCATCATAATTCCATCCTCCTCGCTTACCTTTCCAAAACTCAGCTGTTTGCGCTTCAAAAGGAACACCATTCATAGCGACGCCCCAATACCAACCATCAGAGGGGGTAACACGATACGATTGTGAGGGTGTTGTTGTCATTTCAAAGCGATAATCCCTAGCTTTAATACGGTTAGGGTTACCTCTATTGGGAAATGCTCCAACTTTGTGCTCAGGAATACCATTTGACACTATTACTCTTGTATTATGTTCAATACTTACTTGCATCAAGTTTGCTTCACTCAGAGAGGTGTTCGCTTTGATAAGAACGGCTTCACCTATACTTGTCTCAGTATGGCTTCTACTAGGAGGCCCACCTGAAAGCATACGCCCACCTTTTTTTCCTTTCGCATGTCTGTCTGAAAAATTGTGACTAGTTCCACCTGTACTAGAACAAGCTGATATAAAAACACTCATACCAGTAATTGAAACTAAAAGAGTCGTTTTATTCATCATAATTTATTCCATAAATGAGGTGGGTACTATGGTGACAGGGCCACTTCCTGCCTCACCAAAATCTAACACTAATGTGAAAATCTGAGGAAGACCAAGTTTATTCGTAACTTGCAGGCTCTGCTTATTACTGAAAAATACTTGAGAATCTGCCTTTATTTTAAGAGGAAGTCTTAAGCTTGTTTGAACCACACCAACATTGCTTTTGATTCTTTCCAAAACTAATGTTTTATGCCCTCTATTACTCAATGTCAGTGTGATATCAGCTTTTTTGTGTGTAAATTCAGCTTTATCTAGTTCAATAATAAGATCCGATGTATGAGACCCTGTATGAGCTAAGGTAAAGGAGCTGAAAACAAGTAAACTGAGTGCTAAAATTTTTCGCATTAGATATCTCTTAATTATTTATGACACATAATAAACCTTTGCTTTGCTTGTAAATGACTTCAGCATGTAAATTTTTTGTCATTTGTTATTAAGTATTATGCTAAGAATAAATAAGTTGCAGCTTGAATATTCACTTTGTTTAAAAAGCACTGAAGTCTATAGATTAGTAAGCGCTTTTGGACCTTTACGATTTAAGCTTACTCTGCATACCCTATCTATTTCGTGTGATATTGATTCAAACTCTTTATAATCCACCTTTAATTCTGACATTAGCTAATTAAGATAATTTATGATTACTCAAACTCAAACTATTGATTTAAACACTCCGACAGGTGTGATGCGCTGTACACAATATCGCCCTGTTGAAGAAGGTCAGTTCTCAAGTATTATTTTTTATTCAGAAATTTTTCAAAATACAGCACCAATAGAAAGAACCGCTCGTATCATGGCAGGCCATGGTTTTATTGTATTAGTACCTGAAGTTTTTCATGAGCTAAATCCAATAGGAACTGTCCTTGCTTATGATGATGCAGGCAAAGATAAAGGCAATGAAGATAAGTTTACTAAGACGCTAGAGTCACATGACACTGATACCGAAGCCATGGTGGACTTTCTAAAACAGCAAAGTTATTCAAATGGTCTAATAGGCAGTATGGGGGTATGTATTGGTGGCCACCTAGCTTATCGCGCAGCATTAAATAAATCGGTTTCGGCTAGCTTTTGTTTATATGCAACCGATATACATTCGAACACTCTGCCTTGCACAGAAGGAAACGACTCTCTAACACGAACTAAAGATATGGATGCAGATTTTTGCATGGTATGGGGGAGACAAGATCCACATGTTAGCCCTGAAGGCAGACAAAAGATTTATCAAAACTTAATGGAAACAGAGCGAAATTTCACTTGGCACGAATTTAATGCTCAGCATGCTTTTATGCGTGATGAAGGTGATAGATATGACGCCGAGGCCGCCTTTAAATGCTATAACCTAGCCACTAACTTTTTTCATACCAGACTTAAATAAAGATAAGGGGAACAGCTCATTACTGTTCCCTGCTTTGTATTAATGTAGCAACTAACGATAACTAGGTAGTAATGTACAAGAGCCAATATCTGAAGAGACCCATACTTCGCCATCTTGTATGGTGACATTCAATTGCATCGAACGCTGACACAATTTTTCTAGCTCTATCACTTCCGCTTCAGCAAACCTTAAAACTTTCAGATTCGTAAAACGCGATAATTTACCTTGATTCTGCTGCCACCAAATATCAGACTTGTCGTTATAATTAACTATGATGACATTCTCACCACGACCACATGCTTTTCTTAGACGTTTTTCATCTGGCTGACCTAAATCTATCCAGAGAGTAATATCGTCAGACAAGGTTTTTTGCCACAAATCAGGCTCTTCATCTGTGCTAATACCTTTGCAAAAAGACAATTGTTCATCGCCTGTTTTCTCATCTGCTAATAAAGCAAAGGTGATCAATCTAACCATCATTCTTTCTTCGGTTTCAGATGGATGCAGGGCAAGTGTCAGGTCATAACCCTGATAGTGAGATCTATCCATATCAGATACTTGAATACTTGCTTTGAAAACCGTTGATTTGATCGCCATTTTTACTACTTTTATAAAATAATGTTAATTAAATTAAGCATTTGAACATGATTAATCACTTATGCGTGGCATTGTACCTTAACCGATTAAATTTAATAGTCTTATCAATCCGTAAAAAATTAAGTTGAGCCCGATTCAGTGAAATAAACTGATTTATTCCTTAAGTATCAGGGTTATTTTTTTCACTAATAAAGATAATTTAGTTATTTGCATATAGCTTGTTGACATAGATTAATTATTCAAGCCTAATACTCATGCTTAATACAGGATTAAGCATCATCATTTCATTCACTTAACACGCACAGTTTGGAGGTAAATATGAATTTCTATCAAACTAATACATTTTGCTCCAATTCTGTTAAACGACATACACGTTAAACTGCGTACTAAGTAATCAATATTTAGCCGCAGATCCTATGCGGTGATTAAATACTATTAAAGCATATGGTCTCGGTTTTAATTAAAATCTGGAGATAACTATGACTTTTATTGCCCTATTAAACGCGATTAAAAACTACTTTGAACGTATTCACGCACAAAGAGCACTTAAACATTTAGACTCACACTCTTTAAAAGATATTGGCTTTTATAACGATGAAGGACACATACGCCCTTTGTCTGGTGATCTAGGTAGTCTTGCCAACAAAGTTAAGATTAGCACTAGAGTTATCAAAGAAGACGAGCCAATACCGCAGAGAAGTGATGGCTAAGCCAAGACTGCTTAGGTAGCCACTATCTAAGCAGCAAAACAATCTCAGCTTTGCTGAGTCGAATACCAAATAAACTGTGGTATTCATGTAAGCCGAATAAAGTCTTTTTTATTCGGCTTTTTTCTGGACTTTAAATAACACCTAAACTTCAGATAGAATTAAACTAATTTCTTCAAGGTGAGCTTTAATTTTTTCCAAGCAAAGCTCAGTTTCTACATCTTGCATTTCATTACCTTCCAGTAAAACATAACGATCCTGGTCAAGGTTTTCCATTCGAGAAAAGTAAAAAGATTCACGCCAGTACTTACAAGGCACAGCTTTAATGTTGAGATGTTTTTCACATTCGGATTCATCTTTCAAATAAGCAAATACACCTAATGCTTTATGTTTATAAGCTTTGATTGAAACCCCTTCTGGCCAATGCAGCAGTCTTATATCTAAATCACACTTAATATCTGCATTTTCTTTTTTCACATAGACCTTTTTAACTTCGAAAGAACCTCGCCATTTTGAAAACATCTCACTGTTAAAGATTTGATGCTCAATTTTATCAAAATTAGATTCGATTTTTTCTGCCGTCATTTTAGTTTTGTCAGTCATACTATGCTTACCTTTAATTCGTTCAACCATTAAGACTGGACAGCCTTAGCGTGGGGAGTGGTTGTAATAAATGCACCCAAAATTTGAGGGGCTACTTTACAATATTGCAGGCGCTAAGTTTGATGAGTTGTATTTATAACCTAATAAGTTTTTCTAACAAATTTACTAGGTTAAATAAGGTAGTATGCCCTTCCTGAAAACTTATAGGTCAATAATGCACCCCTCTATCTGGTCAGAAAAACGCTATTTTACTTACTTATCAGGTAGCATTTTTTCAACACAAGGCATTTGGATACAGCGTATGACGCTTGGTTGGATGTTGTGGCAAGAGTCACATTCTGAAAGCCTACTAGGTGCACTAGCCTTTTTACTATTTGTTCCATCAATTCTTCTTGGGCCATTATTTGGCGCTTTAGTCGATCGTGTAGATAGACGAAAGGCAGCGCTTACAACGAGTTTAGTACTGGCTTTAGTTTCTTTGAGTTTGGCATTATTGACACATCAAGAACTTATGAATGAGGCGAGCTTACTTTTCTTTGCTCTCATAATAGGTATCGCAAACAGTGCATACCAATCCATAAGATTATCTTTTGTACCAGAGCTTGTCAGCAAGGTTAATATGCCTAAAGCTGTCGCAATTAATGCAATCATTTATAACTCTTCTCGTTTTATTGGTCCCATGATTGCTGGTTACCTTATTAAGTATCAAGGGGATGCCGTCTCTTTATACCTAGTTGCAGCCTGCTATTTACCTTTAATTTTTGTTTTAAACAAACTAGCTCTAAATACTTATCAAGTAAAAAATAAAACTTTTACCTTTCTTGCTGATATTAAAGCCGGATTTAAATACACCTTAAAGTCAGATCTAATTTCAACACTTTTAATAGTTATCAGTATTTCAGCGATATTTGGCCGTGGCTTGTTGGAAATATTACCCGCTGCTGCTGACATTCTATATCAAGGAGGTGTTGAGGCTCTCGCATGGTTGAACTCAGCTGCTGGAGCCGGTGCTATTGGTGCTGGTTTAGTTCTTTCAAGGTTAGCTTCAAAACAACTTCTAACAGCCTTAAAAGTTGCAATTGTTTCGTCAGGCTTATTAATTATCTGTTTTAATTTTATGGCAAGTCTAGAGCTGGGTTTATTGTTAATCGCCCTTTTAAGTTTTAGTGCGACTGTCTGTGGTGTCAGTACCCAATCACTTATACAAGTAACAGTTGCTAGCGAATTTAGAGGAAGAGTCATGAGCTTATGGGGAGCGATAAATTTAGGAGGTGGTGCTATTGGGGGGCTGATTTTCGGAGTAACCACTGAATTTATTGGTTATCAACCAGCATTTCTTTTATTAGGCGCCATCTGTGTCATTATCTCTTTTATAAAGGTAAGAAAGATAAGACTTTAAGCATATTGCCTTTTATAGGAATACACTAACATTACTTCATGTAATACTATCATATAAAATCATTTGATTAGGTTATACGCATGAGCATATATGATATAGAAGTTACCCAAAGTAATGGCAACACATACCCATTATCAAACATAAAAGGCAATGTTCTCCTTATCATCAATACAGCTAGCCATTGCCGCTTTACACCTCAATATCAAGCGCTAGAAGAATTACACAAAAAGTACAGCCATCAGGGGTTGATGATTCTAGCCTTTCCCTGTAACCAATTCGCTAATCAGGAGCCAGATAAGGGAGATAAAATTGAAAGTTTCTGCCAATTGAATTATGGCGTCACCTTTGAGCTGCACAAAAAGATCAAAGTTAATGGACCTGATTCGACACCGCTTTATCAATACTTAAAGCAGCAAGCAAAAGGTATTTTTGGTACCCAATCGATAAAGTGGAATTTTACTAAATTTCTAGTTAACCATGATGGATCTATTATTGAACGCTTTTCCCCTAAAACAGATCCATTAAAACTGGAAGATAAAATTAAAATTTTTCTATCTAAACGCTAGAGAAGCTTCGAATAAGTCCTCACTCCTCAGCGTGTGGATAAACCTTTAAATTTATAGGGAGGTACGCAACTTAATCGTTATTCTATTGATAAGGTCCTCAAGATAAAGATGGAGCTTAATCTCAGTTTCCTCGGCGCTGACTAGTGGAATATTTAAATAGGCTTAGACATAAAAAAACTCGCCGAAGCGAGTTTTTTTATAATGCGATTATTTTAAGCTGTGATAATTGGTGTATTACAAACAACATCAGCATTTTGACCACGATGACGAAGAAGGTGATCTAGTAAAGTGATAGCTAACATAGCTTCGGCAATTGGCGTAGCACGAATGCCAACACAAGGATCATGACGTCCTTTGGTAATGACATCAGCAACATTGCCTTCTCTATCAATTGTTTTACCTGGCACAGTAATACTAGAAGTTGGCTTTAACGCCATATGTACGACAATGTCTTGCCCAGATGAAATCCCACCTAGTACACCACCTGCATGATTTGAGCTAAATCCTGTGGGTGTTAGTTCATCTCTATGCTGACTTCCTTTTTGCTCAATAACCTCAAAGCCATCACCAATCTCAACACCTTTAACCGCGTTTATTCCCATCATAGCTTTGGCAATATCTGCATCGAGTCTATCAAAGACAGGCTCACCTAAACCTGGCATCACATTACGTGCTACAACAGTGATTTTAGCGCCAATTGAGTCACCTTCACGTCTTAGCTCAGTCATATACTTTTCTAGCTGAGGAATAGCGTCAGGATCGGGGCTAAAGAATGGGTTTTCATACACTTGAGTTAAATCTTTTACTTCAAGTTTAATTGGCCCTAACTGAGATAAGAAACCATTCACTTCAATATTAAAACGTGTTTTAAGGTATTTCTTAGCGATCGCGCCCGCTGCAACCCTCATTGCTGTTTCACGCGCAGAAGAGCGGCCACCACCTCTATAATCTCTAAAACCATACTTTTGGTCATAGGTATAATCAGCGTGAGCTGGTCTAAATGTATTTTGGATATTACCGTAATCTTTTGATCTTTGGTCTGTATTTTCAATTAAAAGACCAATAGACGTTCCCGTTGTTTTACCTTCAAACACACCAGAAAGAATTTTAACCTGATCCGGTTCACGTCTTTGAGTGGTATATTTTGAAGTCCCGGGCTTACGAAGATCTAGATCTTTTTGTAGATCTTCTTCTGAGATTTCTATTCCAGGTGGGCAACCATCAACAATTGCACCTAATGCAATGCCATGGCTTTCACCAAAGGTAGTAACTTTAAACAGAGTTCCAAATGTATTACCTGACATAAACTCGCTTTGCTCTTTTTGTATAATTAAAGTGAATGAGTGATTAGATCATTTTTTGATATAACAAAAACACCATTACCACCCTGCTCCAACTCTACCCACATAAAGGGGAAGTCAGGGAATGCTTCTTGTAACGCTATTTCGCTATTACCCACTTCATAGACAACGATACCGCCATCATGCAGGTGATCTACCACTTGTGTTAAAAACTTACGTGTAAAATCTAATCCATCAAAACCTGACGTCAGTGCTAGTTCAGGCTCTTGATGAAACTCTTCAGGCGCTGTTTGATAGTCATCTGCGTCCACGTAAGGTGGATTACAAATAATCAGATCATATTTACGCCCTTGTAAGCTATCAAACATATCTGAATGAATAGCTTCAACTGTCTCTTCAACCTGATGCTTTATGATATTTTCTTTAGCGACAGACAATGCAGGTAAACTAATATCACTGATATCGACTTTAGCACCTTCAAAAATTAATGCCGCCGTAATACCTAGACAACCACTTCCCGTACACATATCTAAAATGTTAACTGGATACTGTTCGAGCCAAGGCTGAAATTCATCTTTAAGCAATGCCATAATAGGTGATCTTGGAATTAAAGTGTCTTTGCTTACCTTAAAAGGTAAACCCATAAACCAAGCTTCACCTAGTAGGTATGGCAAAGGTGTTCGTTTAGAAATACGCTCATTAAGCAATTTTAAAATGCGTTTTTTCTCATCAATTGTAAGCTTACAATCCATCAAATCTTTATCGAAGTCTAACGGCAACTTCAAAGCACCCAGTACTAAGTTTACAGACTCATCCCATGGATTATCAGTTCCATGGCCATAAAAAAGATTAGCTTGGTTAAATCGGCTAAAGCTCCAACGAATAAAGTCTTTAATGCTTGATAAATCACGTAGAGCGGATTGTCTATTACTCATTAATTACTGCTTCACAATGTCAAAAGGAAACCATTATACCTTGTTATCAACTGACCTTTATCACTTTTCTTCATTAAATTAAGCATTGCTTTCATCTAGAAACAAAAACCCATAAAAAGAGACAAACACTTGAGATAAAAGAAGTTATTTCGGCTTTCTTTGTTCAACCTTCTGCTGAAGTTGAATTAGCTCTTTCAGCTGTGAAGTCAATTCGTTTACATTGTTTTCATGAGTTTTAGAGATCAACTCTTCGATCTTTAAAGCCTGTCTATTCAGTTGTTTAGCCTGTACTTCAAGTTGAGCTTTTAAGTTTCCTCTTTCCTCTTCAAGCAAATTTACTTTTAGCTCAAGCTTACTGTGATCTAATTCTTTTTGTGACAAATTAAGCGTCGCTTCTTTAATCTGAGACTTATCATGTTCTGACTGAGTCTGAGCAACTTTTAATGTTGTTAATGTCTCTTGATACCTTTGCTCAAAATACTCAATTTTTTTACGATCTGACACACTTTGGACTTGAAGCTGCTGTATTTCATCTTGCTGCTTTTCAATGTCTTCCGCTTGATTTCGGGCTAACTCTGAAAGTGACAAATATTGTCCATGGGTAGCATCTTTTTTAAGAGATTGCTCATTTTTCTCTTGATGCAACCTCTCTTCTAACAAAGACTCAAGATCTCGGCTTATATCTCTTTCAAACTTTTTAAAACTTGGCATAAATACAGATGACAAATCTTTAAAGCTAGCCTCTTGTTGTTCTTTATAAAGCTCCTCCCAATCTGTAATTGCTTTCAGAAATGTCGTGTTAGAGCATTTACGCCCGTCTTTTTTTAAAAAATATTCAGTTAAACGAGGGATATTTGGAAAGTAGTTTTGCTCTAACAGTGACCAGCAGGCCAGAATAATTTCTTCGCGTGAGATATTAGCTTTACGAGCCATGGAAAGGAATTCCGTTTAGATAAATAGAATAATAATTATAAACTATTTATTTTATAGGATACAAAGATAAGCGCTATCCTATTTCTTCGAGGTGATTTAAAACTTTGATTGTTTCTTGATAACCGTACTCAATCATTTCATCAGCACGCCAAAACTCATAAAAGGAACATGCATCTTTAGAAAGACTCACGACAGCATCTGGGGGATAGCCAGCAACTTTATATTGCGTCAAAGAAGCCTGCATTGTTTCAAACATGGTGTTTATAATCTGCAGTCTTCCCCAATTTTCAGGTAAATGCTCTGTATCAAGACTCTTTTTGTTACCTTGCGAAGCTACTTTATCAGCTAAAAGGTCCTCAAAATTATCAAGAACATTAGCTTTAAACATATCTCTAATATTGGTAACCCAGTCTTCTGAGCTTTCTTGAGGCTGTTGGATATTTAAATTAGGCATCCCTTGTGAACCATTAAGATCTACCGCAACAATATAATCAGCATTGGCAGCAATAGTCGGGATGATGGGTAATGGGTTTAATAAACCACCATCAACATAGACTTTGTCACCAAGACGAACAGGCAAAATCAGTGATGGAATGGCAGAAGAAGCTCTTAAAGCATTGATTAGGGAGCCTGATTGAAACCAAGATTCTTTTTGATTAATCAAATCAGTCGCAATGGAAGTGAAGCTAATATTTAAATCTTCAATATTAGGATCACCAATAATATCTTTAATCTTGCTAAAAAGCTTATCACCTTTGATCGCTCCGGCATTGGCAATACTAATATCGATAAGCCTTACTGTTTCTAACCGTGTGAGACCAGATGCCCACTGCCGAAATGCATGAAATCTACCTGTTGCATAAGCACCACCAATAATGGCGCCAATAGAGCACCCTGCAATAGAGACAATCTCAAAACCTTGCTCTTCTAAAGCATCGATTACGCCAATATGAGCAAGACCTCTAGCGGCACCTGAGCCTAAAACTAAAGAAACTGTCTTTTTATTCTTTATTTGCATCACGGTTTGAAATCACTGTTACCTGACTTTCACCATATACTGGCTTTGCTTGATTTCCCAAATTTACGAAATGTATATGCTTTAGAGCATCTTCACTCAATTCAGCCTTAATATCTGCAATTTCTTTTTCACCTTTTATAAAGGATTCAATAGGAGAAAGAGAAGATTCAGTAGTAATCGCAAACACATAGTTCTGTATATCGGCTTGCCCATTAATGAACTGATTCAATG
Source organism: Marinomonas sp. S3726 (assembly GCF_000967665.1). NCBI lineage: Bacteria > Pseudomonadati > Pseudomonadota > Gammaproteobacteria > Oceanospirillales > Oceanospirillaceae > Marinomonas > Marinomonas sp. S3726. Next base: position 74,237 of record NZ_JXYC01000018.1, read on the forward strand.
CAAATTTATTATCAAGATTAACTTGAAGGGCGATATTTACCTTGGATGTATCTAGCTTAGTTGCGACATTATCCAAGCGTAGCATGACATCCCCCGCCCCACGACGGTTCAAATACAAAACTTGATAGCCTGAACCCTCAGTAGATTCTTGCTCGACGACAAGTAAATATTGGTTTGCATCGGCACCATATAAGCGATAATCATTGAAGAAATTATTGGCCCAAGCATTACTACTACCACAAGTACGACCACTACATTCATACAGAATATTGCTTGAAGCTGTCATCTGCTTTCTATAAAAATCATAAATGGGTAACAGGCTCTCATTACGGCCAAATTTGAATAAAGATGAAGAAAGTTCACCTTGAATCTGTTTAGCTTTAATCGGGATCCAAGTTCGTGCAGACTTCTTCAGGTTAGCAAGCGGTAAAGCATAATCAACTTGAGAGCTCTGATCATGCTTAATGAGATTCGCACCTTTAAATTGTTCCAACGTTTGGTTTGAATAACCATAGGAAGAAACCAATCCTAAACCTAAAATACAAAGTGCTTTTAAATGCTTAGTGTTTATGAGCTGGCTAGAATTAGAATTCAATAAAATATTATTAATAACTCTCTCCTTAATACCCTTAGTAACGATATGCTTTTATAAATAAAACTTAGTGACTTGTTATAAAAGCATAAACCCTTTTCGCAACTTTTTGATAACTTTCATCTTCTAAGTGAAAGTGATGCCCGCCATCACACCAATTTAATTCGGCGGATTTAAAGTTTTCACACATTTCAATGGCTTGTTTTTGACACGCTTTAAAAATGCCTTGATTTGCTAATAACATAAGTGTTGGACAAGAAGCGCCTTTAATGAAAGCGGTTACACCTTCTTTATCCATACGGTATGGAGAAGGAAATGTAAGCTTCGGGTCATGACGCCATCGATAGCGGCCATCTTCTCCCTCAAAACTTCCACGCATTACTAGGAATTTTGAAGCATTATAACCAAGTTTCGTGAAGCCATTCATTCGTGCTTGAATCATGGCTTCTTGATTGTCATAACCCTTAGAGGCGGATCTATCAATGCTCATTTTATTAACGGCATGTTGTAACTGAGATACCCGTTGAGATGCATCTGAAGTTAGTGGGCCCAAATTGTCTAACATAACTAAGCCATGGACTTTATCAGGAGCAATAGATGCAACTAACATGGCGATAGAAGCTCCCATACTATGCCCAACAAGCCAGACTTTCGCATTCAAATTTTGTATGAATTGCACAACATCAAGTACATAGTCCCATAAATGATAAAACGCCCCATCAGGCCTATGATCTGATTTACCATGTCCGGCACAATCTAAACTGTACCAATGACAGTCAGGGATCATCTGAGTGCATCTCTCAAAACTTGCTGCATTATCAAGCCAGCCATGAAGTGCAACTACTTTATGATGAGCCGTTGTTAATACATCTTTCGGCTGAGTTTCAATAAAGGATAATTTAGTATGTTTTAATTCAATTTGGGTTTCACGATCCATCATATACAACTTAATACTAGTCTTATCAAAATAAGTGTTAACTATGCGCGTTTTCGACCCAACGCAATTGACAACATGCAGTAGCAAGAACCTCACCTTCAACGGCAGCAAGCGTCGCTGTTTGCATCATAAAGTCTGGTGGCAAAGGCATATCTGCTAACAAGTCGACCATTTGACTTGCAAAAGGTTCGTGAGTTATTAGCAAAACCGACTCTGCCTGTAAATTTGATAACCAAAGCGCAACCTCAATTGGTTTACCACTTGGTGTTATCTTGTCATCAGTCGCACTAACACCCGTATAATTAATAGCGTCTAAAAAATGATGTGCTGTTTGCTGAGCTCGTATATAAGGGCTCACAAAAACTTGATCAATACTCTCATTTTTTTGTTTGAACTTTAATGCTGTTGAGAGTACTTCCTGCACCCCCATTGCCGTTAAGTTTCTGGCCGCATCATTACCTAAAGTTGGTGCTTCTGCATTACCGTGACGCAAAATATATAAGCGCTTAATCCCCATATCCAAAATCCTTATTTCGCATTAGGCCATGGCTGAAATGGGTATGGCTTTTCTTCAGTTTGAAAACAGACAAAAGAAAGTGTTTGGCTAATGAAGTTTGATAATGAAGCCACAAAATCGGCAAGACTTTTTGGCTCAAATTGAGAACCAAAACGAATAATAGTAAGAATAATGAGCGCAATGCCAAATACAGACAAAGAAATATTTAACACAGCCCAATACACTGCCATGAATACTAAACGAACCCAAAAACCTTGATCTGCATACCCTGGTTTAGCCATTACTTTTCTCCTCATATGTCGCAAACTCTACATCCCACTTAAGCTCACCTGTCATCATGGTTTGAACTAGAGAGTCTAATTGACACCCATCAAACACAAGCTTAGACAATCCTAATGCTAATGGCATATAGAGTTTATTTTTTTCTGCTTCTGAAATTACCATACGCAAGGTGTTCACCCCTTCGGCAACTTGTCCTAATTCTGCAACGGCTTGCTCTAATGTTTTACCCGAGCCTAGTGCAAAACCAACCTGATAGTTTCGGCTTAATGGAGATGAACATGTTGCAATCAAATCTCCCATACCAGCCAAGCCTAAGAATGTCATTGGATTCGCACCGAAATGAACAGCAAAGCGGCTCATTTCAGCTAAACTACGCGTCATTATCATAGCCATAGTGTTTTCGCCAACATTGAGGGCTTTTGCAAGCCCACAAACAATGGCATAAATATTTTTTAATGCGCCAGCTAGCTCTACACCTTTGATATCAGAGTTTTCGTATACTCTAAAAGTTGGCGACTTAAGTAATTCAACAGCATGACCTCTCACCGCATCATCTGGGCTTGCAATAACAGAACCGGTTAATTGCCCTGCCGCTATCTCTTTTGCTAAATTCGGCCCACTCAAAACACCAATTTTATCAGTAACATTTTGACGAAATAAAATATCACTCATCAACTCAAAGCGATTTGGATTGAAGCCTTTGGTTGTACTGATTAACATTTTATCTGGTGTTAATAAGGGAGTAATTCTTTCTACAACTTGTTCGAAAGATTTTGATGGGATTGACACAAAAATAGCATCACTTTCAGCAATCGCCGCTTCTAGATCGGTAGTAGCAAGTAACTCTTCACTAAGTTGAGCTTTAGGAAGATAGCGACTATTGAAACCTGTTAAATTAATTTCCTCAACTTGCTCTTCATTTCTCATCCATTGGCTAACAATATGTCCATTATTAGCCATGATATTCGCTAAAGCGGTACCAAAACTACCACCACCAAGTACACAGACGGTTTCTTTAGCCATCTTGTTTTTAAACCTCCGATTTACCTTCAAACAAAGATAAATTTAATAAGATTAGATAAATTTTAAGACGAACAACTAATGCAAATTTTCTGTTGCTCACTATTAGCAGGTATCGCAAGGTGCGATAAGCTCTCATGCTCATCAAAAGGTTGCTTTAATACCTGCATAAGCTCATCAAATAGTTTAAAGCTCCCACCCTCTGCCGCTGAAATCACATTTTGAGCTAAATAGTTTCTTAGAATATATTTAGGATTGAATTTTAGCATTTCAACCCGTGATTTTTCCCACGATCTGGTTTCTTGCTTACGTCGGTCACAATATTCATTTAACCAAAGGTTAATTGCTTCATTATCATCAAAGTCAGCAATCAATAACAGACGATCATTAGCCTCTTTCATTTGGCTTAGGTTACGCCAAAAACTAGTATAGTCTACTTGTTCCTTTTCTAATAATAACAATAAATTAGAAAACATTGCCTGATCGTCTTCTAGCTCTAAAATAAAGCCTAATTTTGATCTTATCATTGTTTGAAAGTAGCCCATTAATCTGGCTTCAAACTGACTAAGGACTTTAACTAGTTGGCTTTTAGTCAAATGATTAGAAAAACAATGAAATAGGCAATTCAAATTCCATAGTGCCACACCAGGTTGGCGCTCAAAAGCATAACGGGCTTCATAATCTGATTGATTTGAAACCCACCTTGGCTGATATGACTCCATAAATCCATAGGGGCCATAATCAATTGTTTCCCCTAATATAGACATATTATCGGTATTCATTACACCATGCTGAAAACCAACTGCCTGCCACTGCGCAATCATTTTTGCTGTTGAATCTACAATCGACTCTAGCATAAAGAGGATATTCTCCTCTCTACCTAATGGCTGCTTAAAATAACGATCTATAACATAATCAATTAAAGAATCTAATTCGTGCGTTTTCTTTTGATAAAAGAAATATTCAAAATGACCAAAACGAATGTGTGATCTAGCACTTCTAAGCAACATAGCTGCAGGTTCGGCTTGCTCACGGTAAACATATTGGTCACTTGTAAATAATGCTAAAGCTCGAGTACTTGAAATGCCTAAATGATGTAATGCCTCACTGGCTAAGTACTCACGAATACTTGAACTTAATACGGCCCTACCATCACCACGCCTTGAATAAGGCGTGGGGCCCGATCCTTTCATATGCAGGTCAATTATTTGACCATCTTGGTTGGTCACTTCTCCAAGCAATAGCCCTCTACCATCACCTAACTGCGGTGTGAAGCCGCCAAACTGGTGCCCTGCATAGACCATACTTAATGCGCCAGAGATAGGCTCATTTCCAAGGAACAGGTTTAAGGTCTTAGCATGCTTAAGATTGATATCTAATTGAGCAGCCAAAGCGTCATTTGAGTAGGAAAGGGTTTGTTGAGTTAAAGGTTGAATTTGACCTTGAGATGAGAAACTAGAACCAAGTGTAGAAAAATGATGTGAAAGTTTCATAAATCACCCAAACAACAGGAGGAAGAGTAAGGTTTGAAGTGAGAACTGACAGCCTAATAATTAGACTGTCAGTATATATTTTAGCTGTTACTTACATACTCGCAGCGAATTTTTTCACCTACTACTTTTTCAATTTCAGGCACCATAAATGCGTCATCTTCACTGGCAAAGCTGACAGACTTACCTGATTCACCACCACGGCCCGTTCGACCAATGCGGTGAACATAATCTTCTGGATCTTCTGGTAATGAATAATTTACGACTAATTCAATACCATCAACATGAATACCACGACCGGCCACATCTGTCGCAACCAAAACTTGAATGCGTCCATTTTTAAAGTTAGCTAGCGTTTTAACTCGCTTATCTTGAGATACTTCGCCAGACAACATAGCGCAATTAACGCCAGCATCTTTCAAGCGCTCATACAGGTCACGGGTTTCATCACGTCGGTTAGCAAAAACGATCGTTCTTTGATTATCTTTTTCCTTAATTAGACTCTCAAGCACAGGCCATTTCTGATCTGCTTCAACACTATAAATAACTTGCTCAATGTTTTTATTTGTCGTCTCTTCAGGAACAACAGAAACTTCTTTTGGGAAGTAAGTCCATTGACGAGCAAGGTTTTGAATATCTTTAGGGAAGGTTGCACTAAACAGCATGGTCTGACGCTTTTCTTTATGCGGCGTCATGCGGATAATACTTTTCACATCAGGGATAAAACCCATAGATAGCATGCGATCCGCTTCATCAAGGACTAACGCTTCTACCTTGTTAAGGAGTACTTTTTTGTTTCTAGCAAAATCCATTAAACGACCAGGCGTAGCAACAACGATATCAACACGCTCTGTCTCTAACGTCTGCTTTTGCTTTTCGTAGCTTAAACCACCCACCAAAGAAACAACATTAATATTAGAATTAGCTGTTAGCTTAACTGCATCATCAGCAATTTGAAGCGCTAATTCACGCGTTGGCGCTATGATTAGGCCCCTAGCTAAACGACTATCACGATCACCCTCTAGAGGGTAATCAATAAAGTCACTTATCATGGCAATTAAAAAGGCCGCTGTTTTACCGGTACCTGTTTGTGCTTGGCCAATTAAATCATAGCCTTGAAGCGTTTCAGGTAAGGTAGCTGCCTGGATTTCACTGCAGTACTCAAAAGACATTTCAGAAATTGATTTAAGAACTCGGTCAGGAAGATTTAAATCATGAAAGCGAACTTTACCCTCAACTTCAGCCACTTGAAAATCATCAATGGACCAAACAGCACCCGTAGCAGGTTTGTTTTGAGAAGCATCATCCTGACGCTTAGGTTTGCGATATGATTTTCTTGGTTTTTTAGTTCTAGGTTTTTGTGGTGCGCTCTGATTATCCATATTGGAATCTATGATCTTCTGTTGAATGTCTTATGGAGTCAAAGACGTAATGCCTTTGAATAAATTGTTATCACTAATTTGATGTGGGTGGAGTTTACAGAAATACCACCCATTTTTACAGTCATTTAATTAGTTACTCACCAAGCGCTTAACTAGATTCTAGCTTTAGGCTATAGGGTGGCAAACTGTCTATAAGGTTCCTGCCATAGCGCTTAGTAATAAGGCGCTTATCTAGTATGCAGATTTTCCCAGTATCATTCTCACTGCGTAATAAACGACCTGTCGCCTGCACTAATTTAAGAGACGCATCAGGGATTGATATTTCCATAAAAGGATTCCCACCACGCTTTTGAATCCATTCTGCTAAAGTCGCATCAACTGGGTCATCAGGCACTGAAAAAGGTATTTTGGCAATAATAACGTGTGTTAAATATTTACCAGGTAAATCAACACCTTCAGCAAAGCTTGCCAGCCCCAACAACAAACTCCCCTTGTCTTTATCAATTCTTTCTTTATGAGCCTCAAGGATAATACGTTTTGATTGCTCCCCTTGAACCAACATAATATCTTTAAGCTCCTGCTTAACTGCATCAGCAACAGCTTCCATCTGCTTTCTTGAGGAGAATAAAACCAAACTGGCAGCTAAAGGATCAACCTCATTATCAAGGTATTGGATAATTTCTTTAGTATGTTCATCCGCCTTATTTGGTTCATGCTCAAGTTTTGGAATTTGCAAAACAGCTTTATTCTGAAAATCAAAAGGGCTTAATACTCTTAAATATTCTGACTCCTTCGGCACACCACTTCTCATATTAAAACGGTGAAATTGATTTAATGCTGTCAAAGTAGCTGAGGTAACAACCGCGGCAAAGCATTTATCCCATAATTGCATTCTTAATGTGTGCGCAGCAAGAATGGGTGAACCACCCAGCTCAATATCCTGCTCCATTCCTTGACCAGTCAATGTGAGCCATCTTGCATTCGGCGGGAAGTTCTGATCATCCGCCGTAGAGAATAATAGCCATAATGCTTTTGCCTGCTCTAACCTACCGAGTATTACGCCTAAGATTGGTAGCCAAACTTCTGCGGTTTCAGGCTTCATACCCATACCCTCATTCTGCTTAACTTTCTTACATTCATCGTGAATCGACTCGATCGCAGAAAAAAGTTTTTGGTAGGAGGTTTGGAGGCTATAAGCGAGCTGCCTTAACTCATCAGGGATAATGCCAAACTCAAATCTATGCTGATCATTATCATCAACATTTTGCAGATTATTAATGAATGGCGCTAAACCTTGTTGAGCATATTGAATAAAATTAACAATGGTTTGCACCATTTGTGGAATCTTGAACAATAATTGCCCAGTAACACTAACGTCGTCAGAAAGCTCCTGCTTAAGGTTTATCAGGTTCTTCTCAAGTTGTCTTAACCAAAGAATACTTTGCTGTAATCTAAGTTCGTGTCTGAAATGATTAATAGCTTTGTCGGGTAAATGGTGCCCTTCATCGAATACATAAATGCTATCGGCAGGGGCAGTCAGTATTGCTCCTCCACCTAGAGATAAGTCCGCTAATACAAGGTCATGGTTTGCAACTATAATGTCTGCAACTTCTATTTCAGCTCTAGCCTTATAAAATGGGCACGCCGTAAAGTTAGCACAATTACGGTTTGTACATTGCTGATGGTCCGTTTTTAAACGTCCCCAATCTTGCTCTCTTACAATACCTGTCCAGTTATCTTTATCACCATCCCAAGTGCCAGCTTTAAGCGCATCATCCATTTCTTTATAAAGAGCGGTATTAACATCTCCTGGCTGCAAATGCTGTTCAAACAAACCTGCGAACATATCATCCGTCGCTTGTGTCTCATCATCTAGATGACTTTCTAGATGATTTAGACACAAATAACGACCTCTACCTTTAGCCAAGGTATATTTAAACTGATAGTCAGTATGCTTAAGGAGTTCTGGTAGTTCCTTGTGAAGAATTTGCTCCTGCAAAGCGACAGTTGCCGTTGAGATTACGAGTGTTTTTTCCCGTGCTCTGGCTATAGGGACTGCGGCTAGGCAATATGACAAGGTTTTACCTGTACCCGTACCAGCCTCTATTACCGCAACATGTTTTTCACCCAGTCGATTACCTTCACTGTCAGGTTTAACGTTACCCAGTGTTCTCGCAATAGCACCAATCATTTGCCTTTGACCGGTACGAGGGTTGTGCCCTTTTGCCTTAAGGTTTGCTCGGTAAGCGGTTTGTATTTTTAACTTTAAATCGTCAGAAAGCATTTATTTATTTGAGTATCCCTTTAAAAGCTGTATATAATAACAGTTACTGTACAAACAACCAGATGCCTTATGATTAAACTTACAAAAAGACAATCCGATGTTATGGATACAATCCGCGACTTTATTGCGGAAACTGGCTTTCCACCAACACGAGCCGAAATTGCAAAACAGCTAGGTTTTAAATCACCAAATGCTGCGGAAGAACACTTAAAAGCCCTTTGTAAAAAAGGTGCTATTGAGATTTTACCTGGTGCTTCACGTGGCTTACGCATCATTGAAGAAGCCAGCAATGATGCAAACCCAGAGCTTGGGTTGCCTATTATTGGTAAGGTAGCTGCAGGTTTTCCAATACTTGCCCAGGAAAATGTGGACTCTCATGTTCAAGTGCCACCAAGTATGTTCTCACCACAAGCTGATTATCTCTTATCTGTAAATGGCATGAGTATGAAAGATGTGGGCATTATGGAAGGAGATTTACTTGCCGTCCATAAAACATCTACCGTACGTAACGGCCAAATTGTTGTTGCACGTATCGGCGATGAAGTGACTGTAAAACGCTTTGAAAAGAAAGGAAATACAATTCGCCTCATCGCAGAAAACGAAGAGTTCAATGACATACTAGTCGACTTAGAAAGTGAAGAGTTTGCCATTGAGGGTCTCTCCGTAGGAGTTATACGACAAACAATCTAAGTAACACGCATAAAAAAAGCTAAGCCTAGGCTTAGCTTTTTTTATGCGGTCATCATTAGTGAATCACTTTTGCCTGTGAGGCTGCGTCTTCATCATGAGATTCATGCACTTCAGATTCTGGAAAATCTTCTGAATACACAAAATCAATACCGGCATGAAACATTCTCTTAGCCAGTTCAAAATACCTATCCTGAAGATACGCTTTTGTAGTATCAGAAATTTTTAGAACCGCTAGAGGTTCAGATTCAACACCCTCATCACTTGCTGGACGTAAAACAATTTCGCCATTTTCTAGTTCCACTATCTCTAGATACGACTCATTCATATTATTAGTACTCTGAGGATTCTTCTCTAAACCTTAAAATCAATTCGGTTAGAGAGTTTAAATATGTCAAATAAGTTGACCTATCATCAACTGAGGCGACAATTAAATTATCGTGTTTAGCGTTATAGAAATTTGGCTGACATTTCAAACTCACGTCATATGTATTTTGCATATGTGAAAACCAAGAGTTTGCGTTTGCATTCAATTCTATAAGCTCGTTAACAACTGGAATGCTGATGTTTTTTGATTTTGCATCTTGATGCATTTCAAGCAAGCCAATTTCCGAGCTAAGATGATACGCTTGTTTTACTTCTTGCAAAAGCCCTAAAACAGCACTTTGTAAATGAAAAAGGGCAGCATTTTCAAATGCTGGCCCCATCCATTTTTGCTCATTATTTGGCATATCCAAAAAACGACGTGCTATATCCAGCCTCTGATTTGTCATGCTAGCGGCCGAACTCATTTATTTCTTTACCTTTTTCTTAGCTTCTTCAATCACCCACTTAGAGTCAACATAAAAGGCTTTCCAACCAGTTGGCTTGCCTTCGTCTTCAGACATGACATATTGCTCTTTTGTTTTACGACTATAGCGAATTATTGTAGGTCGACCTTCAGAGTCAGCTAATGGCGCATCCTTAAAGAAATGATACTTAGGATCTATTTGATCCATGTAAGGTATCAGCTCAGCCACAAGTGGAGCACGCGTTTCTCGCTTCCTTGGGAATTGACTCGCTGCCAAGAACAGGCCAGTTGCACCATCACGTAAAACATAGTGATCCTCAACCTTAAGGCATGCCAAATCTGGCATAGGAACAGGGTCCATCTTAGGCGGAGCAGCTTCTCCATTTTTCAGTAACTTACGTGTATTCTTACATTCTTCATTTGTACAACCAAAGTACTTCCCGAAACGGCCAGTTTTTAACTGCATTTCTGAAGAACACTTATCACACTCAAGAACAGGGCCATCATAACCTTTTATCTTGAACGAACCAGCCTCAACCTCAAATCCTGAACAACTAGGGTTGTTACCACAAACATGTAATTTGCGCTGTTCATCAACCAAATAGCTATCCATTGCAGAGCCACAGATTTTACAACGTCGCTTATTAATAAGCGCCTTTGACTCAGCCTCATCGTCATATACAGCAACAACCTCTTCACCACTTACTAGGTTAATTGTTGCTTTACAGCGTTCTTTTGGTGGCAATGCATAACCAGAGCAAGACAAGAACACACCAGTACTTGCCGTGCGAATTTGCATTGGTCTTGAACATGTTGGGCATTCTATATCAGTAGGTGTTGGCGCATTTTGAGCCATACCTGTTTCTGGATGTTCGGCGATATTAAGTGTCTTACTAAAATCACGGTAAAAGGCATTAAGGGTTTCAATCCAATCATCTCGCCCTTCAGCGATATCGTCCAGTCTCTCTTCCATTTGAGCGGTAAAATCATAACCCATCAAAGTCTGGAAGCTATTCACTAAACGATCGGTAACTATGTCACCCATTTTCTCAGCATAAAAGCGACGACCTTCAGTTCGCACATAACCACGATCTTGAATCGTAGAAATGATAGAAGCATAAGTTGATGGACGTCCAATACCACGCTTCTCAAGCTCTTTAACAAGGCTTGCTTCACTGTATCTAGCCGGTGGCTTAGTAAAGTGTTGCTCAGGCACAAGCTGCTCTAAGCTCAAAGCTTCGCCTTGATCGATATCAGGTAAAATGTTGTCATCACCTTTCTTACCTAATGGTGTCATAACACGCGTATAACCATCAAAGCGAAGAATTCTGCCTTTCGCCTTTAACTCATACTCTTCCACTACTAGCGTAACCGTAGTAGATGTATAACGAGCAGGTGTCATTTGACATGCCATAAACTGATTACGAATCAACTCGTAAAGTCTATGAGCGTCTTTTTCCATGCCTTTCAAGAACTCTGGTAACAAGGTAACATCAGAAGGTCGAATCGCTTCGTGAGCCTCTTGAGCGCCCTCTTTGCTAGAATATCGAATCGCGTTTTCTGGCAAATACTCATTGCCATAATTTTTCTCGATATAATCCCTTAAACTAGAAACAGCTTCTTGGCTTAAGTTAGTCGAGTCAGTTCGCATATAGGTAATGTAACCCGCTTCGTAAAGTCGCTGAGCTAACATCATCGTCTTTTTAACACCAAAGCTTAAGCGAGTACTTGCAGCCTGTTGCAAAGTTGATGTTATAAAAGGTGCGCTTGGTTTACTACTTGTCGGCTTATCTTCACGTCTAGCAACTTTATACGTTGCATTCTGAAGTCTCGCTAAATGTTGATTCGACTCTTCTTCATTCGTTGGTCGGTATTCTTTGTCTTGATACTTCGCAACTTCAAACTTAATTTTTTCTTGCTTAGGTGTTGCAAGCAAAGCGTCCATTTCCCAAAACTCATCTGGGATAAAGGCTCTAATACTTTGTTCGCGCTCAACGATTAGTCTTACCGCAACAGATTGAACACGGCCTGCTGATAATCCACGGGCAACTTTAGCCCACAATAAAGGAGATACCATAAAGCCAACAACGCGATCCAAGAAACGTCTTGCTTGCTGTGCATTTACTCTATTGATATCAAGTTCAGCAGGAACATCAAAAGCTTCAGTAATTGCTTTTTCAGTAATCTCGTTAAAAACAACACGTTTATAGCGAGAATCGTCACCACCTATTGCTTCACGCAAGTGCCACGCAATAGCTTCTCCCTCTCTATCCAAATCGGTCGCGAGATAGATGGTGTCAGCATTTTTTGCCAAGCGCTTAAGTTCATCAACAACTTTTTCTTTGCCTGGTAACACTTCGTACTGGGCCTGCCAGTTGTTCTCTGGGTCAACACCCATTCGGTTAATCAGTTGTTGACGAGCTTTACGGCTCTTATAAACAACTTTTTCTTCAGCTGACATTTTACGTGTCAAAGCGGCTTGCTTAGCGCGCTCTTGAGGTGTGGACGTTGATGTTGTGCCAGTAGGTAAGTCACGTATATGTCCAACACTGGACTTTACAACATAGCCACTACCTAAATATTTATTAATTGTCTTCGCCTTGGCTGGCGATTCCACTATTACCAGTGATTTTCCCATTTTCTAATATAGGCCTTATGTAAAGTACATCTCCGATTCTGCAAATCTGTGCAGTTAACATCGTCGGGGTCGTGATATTAAGCAAACCCCTTTTATATAACAAGCTATCACTGTATTGTTTGCGAGATAATTTTCTAAATCATTTGAAAATATCTATATTTAAGATACTGAATTCATCGTCAGAGGACAATACGTAGTGACATTGCAAATTGTTACCATTTTATTTTTATTCATCATAGTCGTTCTTTCCGTAATCGTCGGAAGCAGAGCGCATCAAAAAGAAAAAGAAGAAACCGAACGTAGATTCACTCAATTAAAACTTATGAATCGAGCCGATAGAACTTATAGCCATATTAGCAGTATTGTTCAAATTAACACCGACCCAATTGTTACTGATGTTTTATATGATTTTTATATCGACACATTACGCGATCTTATTAACTACACTGACGACATTGATTCAATTGAACAAAGAATAGCCAAAGCAGAAGAAGAACGTGAAAATGATTTAATTGTATATAACACCACTCCTACATTATTAAGTTTTCAAGAAAAAGCGAATTATAAAGAACGCTTAACCAAGCTCGCCAAACTGCTTTTATTTATGCGCAGAAAAGGACGAATTAGCCATTCACATTATCAAGCTTGTTATGATTATTTACGCTGGTTAAACCTCGACATTCAAGTTAACCGCCAGCTTGTTCAAGCTAATACTAATTTCGATACGGGTGATACACGTGTCGCCAGAACCCTATATGGCGTTATCTTATCTCACGTTAGAGCTGACCCTTTACAGCGCCCTGAGAAAAAGATTCTTGAAAACTTTGTTGATGAAAAAATCAAAGAGATCTATGAACCTGAATTAAAAGCAATTGAAGAGGCTGAAACACCAGAGGAAGCAGCCGCTTTAGTTGAGGAACTTTCAAAACCCGTTGATATTTCAGGATTAGATCAAGAATAGCTTACACAAAATCAATCGCTTCAATTTCACTGAGAAGCGATTGAATCTTTTCAACATCACTCTCTTCTCCATTTTCATTCCAATGCAAAGAAACACAATCTGCTGTAACTACAATTGCTTTAAAGTTTTGCATATGATTTTTTAACGTTTCTTGGCTTGATTCAGATAGATTAATAACCCTGCTTGCGTACCAGCCATCCAGAATATTTTCGTACTTCCACACCTCGTAAGGATAGATGCAAACCTCATCGGTTAAGCTTTTAAGCTTATTAATTCTAAATTTGTGGTAAGCGGCAGATTTTACTTTAGTCGTTGACTTATCCCATTTATCAGGTAACTCTATATGTGTAAGTTGTACACCTAATTGACTTTTTCGTGCTAAAAGACGAATTTTCATTTTATCTTGATCACGCTTACTTGGCATCACCCATAAAATGGAGCCCAGCATTGAGGCAACAATGGCAACCACTATTAAAATAGTCATAAATTTTACTCATGTTTGAACTAATATAAGAATACACAAACCGTTTCGGAGGTTTATATGCCATACCAAAGAATTTTACTAGCGGCCGACCTTACTGAAGAGAATCTTCCCGTCGTTGAAAAAGCTGTACGTTTGTGCACAACATATAACGCAAAATTGGTTATTCTGCACGTTATTGAATCCCTTAACTACGCCTATGGTGGCGATGTCCCAATTGATATCACAGACATACAACATCAACTTCAAACAAGCGCACAAGAAAAATTAGACGCTCTCTGCGAACAAATCACCTGCCCTATTGATCAAGCAATCATTTCTCAAGGCGGTATTGAAAGTGAAATCCATCGTGTTGCAGAAGAAAACGAAACCAATCTCATCGTTGTAGGTAGTCATGGTCGACATGGATTAGCCCTGCTTTTAGGGTCCACAGCAAACGGGGTATTACATGGAGCCCCTTGTGACGTACTAGCAGTAAGAGTTAAAAACTAATCAAAATAAAGGCCAGCTAATGCTGGCCTTATCATCTGAACAATTAACGCCTTGTCCAGCTTGTCCCTTCTCTCGTATCTAATAAAGTAATACCTTGATCCGCTAAAGAGTCCCTTATTTCATCACTTCTCGCAAAGTTTTTATCTTTCCTTGCTTGAATCCTTTCAGCAATCAGCGCGTCAATTTCTTCTTCAGAAATACCATCATTGACCACACTATTTTTTAAGAAATACTCTGGGTCTTGCAACAACAAACCAAGTAGCTCAGCTAAAACACTTAATTCTTTAGCAAGAATTGGTGCATTATCAGCTTCAGCTGCTTTTGCTTTATTCAACTCTCTTACCAAATCAAATAAAACTGAGATAGCAACAGGCGTATTAAAGTCATCATCCATAGCTTCTTGATAGCGCTCGCTATAAGTAGATGGCAAATACTCGCCAGCTAACGCTTGTCCTTGTAAGCTGGTATACATTCTTTCAAGGCCAACTTTTGCCTCAAGTAAACTTTGCTCAGAATAATCGATAGGGCTACGATATTGACTAGACACCATTAAGAAACGTACAACCTCAGGGTTATATTTTTCTAACACATCTCTCACGGTAAAGAAGTTACCCAAAGATTTAGACATCTTTTCATTGTTAACGCGTACAGCACCACAGTGCATCCAATAGTTGACATAGTCAGTACCATTAGCGCATTCAGATTGAGCTATTTCGTTTTCATGATGAGGAAACTTAAGATCAGGTCCACCACCATGTATGTCAAAATGTGGCCCTAGGCAGCTTGTAGACATAGCTGAACATTCAATATGCCAACCAGGACGACCAATGCCCCAAGGTGATTGCCAATGCACCTCACCCTCTTTAGCAGATTTCCATAAAACAAAGTCAGCAGGATTCTCTTTTGCACTTTCTACATCAATACGTGCACCTGCAAGCATTTCGTCTAACTTACGATTATTAAGTTTGCCATAGTCAGCATGTTTTTCTGTACGGAAATAAACGTCACCCGTTGAGCCTTGATAAGCAAAGCCTTTATCAACTAAGGTCGAAATCATATCAATAATTTCTTGCATAAACTCAGTCGCTTTCGGCTCTCTATCAGGTAGTTTATTTCCTAATTTAAGCTCATCCTGAGTTTGTGCTTCGATCATTCTTGCTGTTAGAGATTCTGGTGTTTCATCATTCTCAGCAGCACGTTTAATAATTTTATCATCTACATCCGTAATATTTCGAACATAAGTAAGATCAAAGCCACTAAATCTAAGGTGGCGAGAAATAATGTCGAAAGAGATCATTGCTCTGGCGTGGCCAATATGACAGAAGTCATAAACTGTATTACCACATACATACATGCCAACCTTTCCTGGCACCAATGGAACAAACTCTTCTTTCTTACCGGTTAAAGTATTGTGTATCTTTAACATTATTTACTTTCCCTTAGCTTCTATTTTTGCCCATGAATCTCGCAATGTTACAGTTCGGTTAAACACTAATGTTTCTCGTTCTGAATCACGACAGAAGTAACCTTCTCGTTCGAATTGGTAGCCTTGACTCTTCTCAGAGCTAGCCAAAGAAGGCTCCAATTTAGCATTTGTTAACACTGATAATGAGTCTGGGTTAATAAAGTCTAAGAATGTTTTACCTTCATGATTCGCATCTGGAGCAGCTTCATTAAATAGCCTGTCATATAGGCGTACTTCTGCCGTTACAGCGTGCTTAGCACTTACCCAATGAATAACCCCTTTTGGCTTATAACCTTCTGGGTTTACGCCAAGCGTGTTTTCATCATAACGACACAATAATTCAATGACTTCACCAGCGTCATTTTTAATCGCTTCATCACAAGTAATTACATAACCACCACGAAGGCGAACAGCTGACTCGAGAGTTAATCGTTTCCATTTTTTAGGTGGTACTTCAGCAAAATCCGCTGCATCAATGTAAAGCTCTTTAGAAAAAGGAACTTCACGCTTACCTGCATCTTCATTTTTAGGGTGATTAGCCACGCTAAAAATTTCTTCTTTATCTTCTGGGTAATTAGTTAAAGTCACCTTAATTGGATTAAGAACGGCCATAGCACGGTTAGCATTAGCATCTAAATCTTCACGTATGGCATGCTCTAGCATACTCACATCGACAACTGAGTCAGATTTTGTCACGCCAATTCTTTCGCAGAAATTACGAATTGATAGTGGCGTATAACCTCGACGACGCAAGCCTGAAATTGTTGACATACGAGGATCATCCCACCCCTCAACATGACCTTCATCAACTAACTGTTTTAGCTTTCGTTTACTAGTGACAGTGTAATTAACATTAAGACGTGCGAATTCAATTTGCTGCGGATGAGCTGCTTTCAAGGTGTCTAACACCCAATCATATAAAGGTCTGTGATCCTGAAACTCTAGGGTACAAACAGAATGAGTAATATTCTCTAGCGCGTCAGATAGGCAATGAGTAAAGTCATACATAGGGTAAACACACCATTTATTACCTGTTTGGTGGTGCTCTACATGTCTAACTCGATAAATAATAGGATCGCGCATATTGATATTTGGACTTGCCATGTCAATTTTTGCACGCAATACCATTTCGCCATCTTTATACTTACCTTCTTTCATTTCCATAAAGAGGGCTAAGTTTTCATCAGCGCTTCGATTTCTATACGGACTATTTTTACCTGGCTCTTTTAGTGTGCCACGATATAGTCGCATCTCTTCAGCATTCAACTGACAAACATAAGCCTTGTCCAATTTAATAAGTTCAACAGCAAAATCAAACAAAGCATCGAAGTAATCAGACGAGAACTTCACTTCGTCTTGCCAGTTAAAACCTAACCAAGAAACATCCTTTTTTATCGAGTTGATATACTCAACACTTTCTTTTTCCGGGTTAGTGTCATCAAACCTTAAATTACATTGCCCTTGATAACGCTGTGCCAAGCCGAAGTTCAAACAGATTGATTTGGCATGACCTATATGAAGGTAACCATTTGGCTCTGGTGGAAAACGGGTAACAACTTTACCGCCATGCTTTCCAGTTTCGTTATCTTTATCAATGATTTGGGTAATGAAATTACCAGGTTTAGACGTATCAGACATGTTAACCTTGGGTCCTGATTTATAGTTTCTAAAAAGTAAAATAAATTTGTGCGGTCAGTATATCTGATTTAACTCTTAGGTGAATAAAAAAAGTCACCTAAGAGCAAGATATCGAGGTTAATCAGCAATTAAATAAACAACTTGCTCAAATAAAATACAACAACACCCACAAGTATCGTCAATAATTGGTTTTGTTTGATCAATCCAATAACAAATGCTGCTAAAGCACCAAGCAACCAAGGGTTATCCAAGCCTACATCCAACCTACCATCAGGCATAAAAATCATAGGAACAATGATGGCTGACAACACCGAAATTGGAACAAAACCAAGTGCACCTTCAATCCAATTTGGCATAACCACCTTATTAGCCTTAGCAAATAAGCAAAAACGAATACCAAAGGTGACAGCAAACATTCCAAGAATGATGAAAACAAAATAACTAGTGGCCATTTACACACCCTCTTTTACTATTGAATTAGCAGTCTGCTTTGTAGCGATAAATCCCATTGCGACACCTACTAACGCCGCAAACAATAGGCCCAAATTATTTGGTAGGCCATTTAACACTAAAGAGGTAAAAGACGCCCCACATAAAGCAACCCAATATGGTGCTACCGGCTTCAATTGAGTAGATTTTAAGTAAGGTGTGATTATGCCAATAAAGGTTGCAACCATTGCGAACTCAAGCCCCCATTCACTCATCCCAGGAGTCAACTCACCTGCCACAACGCCTATTAAAGTGGATATTTGCCACATAAGGTAAAATGACAAAAATGAGCCAAGAAAGGCATAATGCCCATTTTCAACATTAATTTGCTGGTTACCATAAAGTGGGCGAACCGCAGCATAGCTTTCATCAATCAAACCAAAACCTATTAGCATCCTCCATTTCAATGGTAAATGCTTAATAAATTTAACCATATCAGCGGCATACAAGATGTGGCGTAAATTAACAATAAAAGTTGTTGAAACAATAACCCATAGCGGTGCATCAATAAATATTAACCCTAATGCTACAAACTGAGCAGAACCGGCAAATACTAGACTCGACATTGCAATCGCAAACCAAGGGCTTAACCCATTACTCATAGCCAAAGAACCAAAAAGTATTCCGAAAGGAATCCCACCCACTATCATTGGAATACTGGCGACCATGCCTTTTTTCATCAGTTTTTGAATTTCCACTAACTTACCCTCTCTCTGGGAACTTAAGTTCCATATACACATCACTTCTTTCTACAGAATAACCATTAGTTGGTGTCACTATTTCAAAGCCTAATCTCTCATAAAGCGTTAAAGCAGGAACCAATTTACTGGCCGTTTCTAAAGACAAAAGGCGCGCTCCTTTTAATCGACTTTGCTCAATACATTTGAGCATAAGCTTCAACCCAATCCCCTGCCCTTGGTAAGCATCATTGACAGCAAGCTTTATAACTTTATATGAATTAACCGCATCCGGAAGTAAGGCGCACACACCAACACATTGATCCCCCAATAAGGCAATCCAGATATACCCACCTTTAGCTAAAACCTCTGACTGAGGGTTGTTAAGGATAAGCTTATCTTCTTCCTCAATTTGATCTGCGAAATAGGTTTCAAGCCAATGCATATTAAGTTGCTTAAATTCGTCTTTATAGCTTACATCCCAAGGCTGTATTTCTACTGTTAATTGCTTACTTTCGATATGATGATTAACCCCAGTCTGCAAACCATTATTTAGTAATGAGCTTTCATAAAGACCAAATGAATGCAGTAACTGAGAGTCTATATCGTGCGCCTCTTTTTCCATTACATATTTAATAGCTTCTAATATAGGTTCTACTTTGATCATTTCATTAACGCCCTTTTCTGACAAAGAGATAAACAGACGCCTATTGTCATCTTTATCTAAAGACTTAATGACCCACTCTTCTTTTACTAACTTATTAATTTGTTTACTGATTGCTGGGTGACTCAAACCAAGACGATTTGCAAGCTCAACAACAGTCAATGACGGCTCCTGACTGAGCTGCATTAAAATAGGAAAATGAGTAGGTGAAAAACCAATCCCATGGGCTTTATAAATAGCCTCGACCTCAGAAAATAGATAATCACTCAGTCGCTTTAGTCGACTACCAAACGCCATAACACCAAAATGATTCATAAAACCTCGTAAACAGATACGTAACTGGTTACATAATATATTTTTATCCGCATAAATTGCAATATGACGTAATTAAAAAATCACAATTCAATAGGTTTTTTATGAGCAAGTCGCTATAATCGCGCGCTAAATTTCATCAATGACACAGAGGTTTATATGGCAAACAAAGCAGTTGTTGTCTATTCAGGCGGCATGGACTCGTTTACCGTACTTCATAAAGCAATCGCGAACGGAGATGAGGTTTATGCTTTATCTTTCAACTACGGTCAAAAACATAGTAAAGAACTTGTAATCGCAGCGAAGGTTTGCCAAGAGTTAGGTATTGAGCACAAAGTTGTCGATATCACGGCGATTAATAGCTTGATGGCTGGCTCCTCTTTAACCACAGACAGTGATGAAGCCATCCCTGAAGGTGATTATGAGACAGACAACATGAAGTCGACCGTAGTGCCAAATAGAAATATGGTTCTTATTTCTATGGCTATCGCCTATGCCGTTTCACTGGAAGCCGACAAGGTTTATTATGGTGCCCATTCTGGCGACCATGACATCTACCCTGATTGTCGACCTGAGTTTGTTGAAGCGATGAATGCAGTATCACTAATTGCCAATTACCAAGCTGTAGAAATTGTCGCGCCTTTCTTAAAAAGCTCTAAAGGTGACATCTTGGCTGCTGGCATTGAAATGGGTTTGGATTACGCCAATACTTGGACCTGCTATAACGGTAGAGAAAAAGCTTGCGGCAAATGCGGTTCTTGCATTGAAAGACTTGAATCTTTTGCGCTTCACGGATTAACAGACCCGATTAGTTACGAATAGATTTATTAAAAAATTACGAATAAACGTTTAACCTGATTTTAGTTCGTCAGTTTCTGTTCCACAGATATCCTGACTCTGCACTAAAGTTACTAACCAAAGCCTCGACTGTTTTCGAGACGCTATTAGGTGTAACCATGTATACAATTAAAGAAGCCTTTTATTCACTACAAGGTGAAGGGGCTCATGCCGGTCGCCCATCCATTTTCTGCCGCTTCAGTGGCTGTAATTTATGGAATGGTAAAGAGACACATAGACTTGACTCACTATGCCAATTTTGCGACACAGACTTTATCGGAACTGATGGCCAAAACGGTGGAAAATTCAAACAAGCTGAAGCATTAGCTAACCACCTTGATGCTCTTTGGCCTCTTGAGCAAAAAGATAAATATCTTGTTTTTACCGGTGGTGAACCGGCATTACAACTAGACTCACTTCTAATACAAGCAATGAAGCGCCTAGGCTATACTATTGGCATTGAAACCAATGGCACTAAAAAACTACCTGCTGGTATTGACTGGATCTGTGTAAGCCCTAAAACAACCGAACCTCTTGTTGTTGATAAAGGACATGAGTTAAAGCTTGTTTACCCTCAAACACACCTTAATCCTAAAGATTACACTCATTTAGCATTTGAAACCTTTTACCTTCAGCCAATGGACCAAAGCCATTTAGCTAAAAATCAAATTGCACCAGAAAGTAACCTTAAACAAACACTGAATTATTGTTTAGCTAATCCACAATGGCGACTAAGCTTACAAACACATAAAATTTTAGAAATTGATTAACTAAATTAAACCATTATCGCTTGAAATTAATATTAAAAGACCTATAAAGGTTTTAGCGATATTTATATGCCTACTATTTTAATGAATAAGGAAAGACCATGATCGTACTTCATACAAACTTCGGTGATATCACACTAGAGCTTAATCATGAAAAAGCACCAATTACTGCAAAGAACTTTGAGCAATATGTTGCAGACGGTTTTTATGACGGTGTAATCTTCCACCGTGTTATCAATAACTTCATGGTACAAGGCGGTGGTTTTGAACCAGGCATGAAGTCAAAAGAAACTAAGGCATCTATTGAGAACGAAGCAGACAATGGTCTAGCTAACGAAATTGGTTCTGTTGCTATGGCTCGTACTATGGATCCTCACTCTGCTTCAGCACAGTTCTTCATCAACGTTGCTGATAACGCTTTCCTAAATCACACTGGAAAAAATGCCCAAGGTTGGGGTTATGCGGTTTTTGGTAAAGTTAGTGCTGGCATGGATGTGGTAAACAAAATTAAAGAAGTACAGACAACGAGCAAAGCAGGTCACCAAGATGTGCCAGCTGAAGATGTTATCATCGAATCAGCAGAAATCGTTTAACACCTAGTTTGATGATTCATTACTTCATATCAGATTTACATCTAAGTGATAAACGCCCGGATCTCATCCAGGCGTTTATTTCCCTCACCAATATTCTTAAACATGAATCCAAAGCTAATTTAGATAACCAGCACCAGTTACATATTGTTGGAGATTTCTATGAAGCATGGATTGGTGATGACTACCAAGCTCCTTGGAATGACTTAATTGAGCAATGCTTAATCGAACTATCTAATGCTGGCTGTGAAGTTCTTGTTTACCATGGCAACCGTGATTTTCTACTAGGACAAACATGGGCTAATAGAGTTGGTGCTAAGTTAATCAAAGATGATCATCATCTAGATTACAACAATAGAAAAGTATTCATTTCTCATGGCGATCAGGCTTGTTTAGATGATATTAAATATCAAAAGTTCAGAAGTATGGTGAGGCAAGAGCAATGGCAGCAACAAGTATTAAGTATGCCATTGGAGCAGAGAATCGCTTTAGCATCTCAACTTAGAGAAGATAGCAAACAATCTAATAGTGAAAAAATGCTAGATATTATGGATGTGAACTTTGAAGAGATTGAAAGGCTAATGAGTTTCAATCAATCAAACCTAATGATTCATGGGCACACTCATAGACCTAATTTGCACACACAAGATAAAGGTAGTCGCTTAGTGCTGGGTGATTGGGATAAGACTGCATGGTTTGCCATACTGAATGACTCAAGCTTAACACAGTACAATATTGAACTAGAGTCACTTGAGTCTTGCTCTACCGGTCTAAAAGAATTGTTGTTAAAGGCAAACAAAGCACAAACATTGAAGCTTTAGCACTTTCCTGATGCTAAACCCTAGTAAGCGGGGTTTAGCTCATAAGCTGCTGATTAGAGGTGAAGTAAACCTTTCACCCAATCTGTTTCTTTGCAATTACGAGAACGTGAAAACTCTAAATTCCTTTCGTAAAGTGATGCTACCGCTCTAAAAAAAGCGTTATTTACTAGCATTGGCGACAATTCGACGCCATGTTCAGTCCACCAATGATGTTGCGCCTTATTCGTTAAGGTCTGATAAAGATAATCTAGCTCAATTGATCCTTGATAGATCTCATCGAGATTTACGGCAGGATCACTTTGAGAAATTTGAAGAGCTAGCCAGTAAGTCACATCCGCTAATTGGTCTTTCATAAAACTCTCTCCAACTATGGTCTCTAAACTCAGTGTAGCAGCCATTTAATCCCATATAGAAGTTTTTTATGAATTGATTTTTAAGGCTAAATTAACTTGGTGGACCACTATGGATTCTGAACTCAGTATCAGGTTCAGTAATTAAAGCCTGCTCTAACTCACGAAAAAATTGCACACGTGAACTAATATCTTCACCTGAATATTCCTCTGCTAAAGCAAGATAATCCTCAAAATGACGTGCTTCAGATTTTAATAAAGATAGGTAAAACTTGCTCAACTCTTCATCAAGGTGAGGAGCTAAAACCGCAAAACGTTCACACGATCTCGCCTCAACAAAAGCACCAATAATAAGAATATCAACCAACCTAGCTGGCTCATGAGTTCGAATATGCTTTCTTAACCCTTCAGCATAACGCGATGCACTCAAATGAACGTAATCAACCCCCCTGCCCTTCATGATCTTATGAACTTGCTCAAAATGCAGTAGCTCTTCACGAGCTAGTCGAGACATTTTATGTAACAAATTATCGCGATCTACATAGCGATACATAAGGTTCATAGCCGTTGAGGCTGCTTTCTTTTCGCAATGTGCATGATCTACCAACATTAAAGTTTGATTCTCAATTGCCCACTCTACCCATGCTTTTGGGGACTCACAGGGTAAGAATTTTGATAATTCTGGATATGCGGATAACATTTCCCTACCTTTTCTTTCTAAAAAACGAGATTATACTCTATTACACTTACTAAACGCAGCAACGTCTTGATTTGGATGCAGTTTTACGATGAACAACATTATTGAACCGGCACAGTTAAAAATAGGCCTTCGTGTCGGTATCGAACTTGACCCCTACGTACTAAACCATCCGATTGGAAATGGGCAAGCAACATGGATTGCAGATCAAGGCGGACGTCCTTTTGTCCTTAGATTTTTTCAGCCTAATAGAGGGCAGCTTGAGCACTTTTTATTAAATGCCCGTAAATACGCAGGCATTAAGCATCCATCTATTACACCTAATTACCCACCATTCAATTCACCACTTTGGGTGTATTCTATTTCATCTGTATGCGGTGGGGAAAAACTTTTCAGCTATTTAGGTAAATATCCTGATGGAGCACCATTAAACGTTGTTGTAAGTTTGTTCGACTCAATTGCCAAAGGGCTAGATAAAGTACACGAAAACAATCTTTGTCATGGTCATTTGGACTTAAGTTCAGTGCAAGTTGTTAACGGTCTCGGCATCATGATTGGTTTCGGTAGTTATAACTGGATGACAAATATTAGTGAAACCGAAATGGATTTCAGATTTGCGCCGCCAGAATACCTAAAGCCAAAACATGACTTTACTCCAGCAGCTGACAAATACGCTTTTATGCGTTTGATTTTATCTGCCTTACTTGGTGAATCTAAAATCGACAGCGAGCTCAAAGTAAACAATTTACCAGATGAAATAGACCAACTATCCCACGACACTTGGAAAAAAATTAAAAAATGGTCTCGCCCAGCACAGAGACATAGACCAAAGTCTCTCGTTGAAGTTGTCCGTATTCTTCGAGCAGATATGTATACCAATACAAAAACCAAAGCAGTCAAGCCAAAAAGCTTAGCAACTAACCCAAAGCGTAAGGCGATAGCAACAACTGCAGTGGTAACTGTCATTGCAGGAGTTTCACTCAGTGGCTGGAACCCATTCCAAGAAACGGAAATCCCTGTTAAAAAAACTGAACCTGCCAAGGTAGCTGAAGCACCAGAGCAACCAAATTTTGAAGAGTTACCCGCAATTTTAGAAGAGCCTTTAAAAGTTGAAGGTAAAGCACCTCAAGTTATTAAACTGTCACCTGCTATTTTTACCATGGGCGATAGTCAGGGTATTGGTGATGATAATGAAAAGCCTGTTCACCAAGTTGATATTCCTACCGGATTTTATCTAAGCCGTTACGAAGTAACTTTTGATCAATTTGACAAATTTGCAAATGAAACCAATAGAGAGCTTCCCCCAGATAATGGCTGGGGACGAGGTAATAGACCTGTTATTAATGTTAGCTGGTACGATGCAAAAGCCTATGCTGCTTGGTTAACAGAACAAACTGGTCAGGAATATCGACTTCCAACAGAAGTTGAATGGGAATACTCCGTTCGGGCCAATTCAGAGACATCTTATTGGTATGGGAACGAGATGCAAACTGGCTATAGCGTTTGTGATGATTGCGGAAGCCAGTGGGACGGCCGATCAACAGCACCAGTTGGTAGCCAAATAAGCAACCCATTTGGATTATTTGACATGCATGGCAATGTTGCAGAATGGATTGAAGATTGTTACCACGATTCATATGCGGGCGCTCCAAGCAACAATAGAGCCTGGCTAAGCAGCGACTGTCCTAGCAAAGTAATCCGTGGTGGATCTTGGTATGACATACCAAGAGTTGGTCGAAGCTCTACCCGTTATCGCGCTGACCCTAACTTAAAAGCAAGCAATTGGGGCTTTAGGGTAGTGAGAATCATTCGTAATGACATATAGATATGTCGTTTTAAATAAGCAATGGAAATACCACTCATTCTGAATTGTTATGGCTATTCAGCAGTTTTCTAACTCGTATTGCTATAATATAACGCCAGAAAATAGGTAAATCGAAGTTGTTGATTTTATATATCCATACTTAAGACGCTTAATCTGAGTAGCAACTTATTTAACATCAACTTTATTCATTTGTGTTTGTAATATCACAGATGTCGAAAACTAAGGGGATTTATTTTGTTAGAAGCATATCGTAAACATGTTGAAGAACGTGCATTAGAAGGTATTCCACCACTTGCACTTGATGCAGAACAAACTGCTGCATTAGTTGAATTATTGAAAAATCCACCTAAGGGCGAAGAAGAATTTATCGTTGATCTTCTTACTAATCGTATTCCCGCTGGTGTTGACCAAGCGGCTTACGTAAAAGCAGGTTTTTTAGCGGCAATCACAACAGGCGAAGTTGAATCACCTCTTGTTTCTGCAGAGCTTGCAACTGAATTGCTTGGTACAATGCTGGGTGGTTATAACATTCAACCACTGATTGCTTGCCTAGAAAATGACACACTAGCGCCAATTGCTGTTAAAGCACTATCTCACACTTTGCTAATGTTTGACGCTTTCCATGACGTTGAAGAAAAATCAAAAGCTGGAAACGCATTCGCCACTCAAATCCTTGAATCTTGGGCTGCCGGTGAATGGTTTACATCTAAACCAGCTCCAGCTGAAAAAGTAACGGTTAAAGTATTTAAAGTTACTGGCGAAACAAACACTGACGACTTATCTCCAGCACCAGACGCTTGGTCTCGCCCTGATATTCCATTACATGCCAACGCTATGTTGAAAATGGAACGTGAAGGTATCAATCCTGACGATGATGGTACTTTAGGACCAATTAAACAAATCAACGAACTTAAAGATGATGGCATTCCATTAGCTTATGTTGGTGATGTTGTTGGTACTGGCTCAAGCCGTAAATCTGCAACTAACTCTGTTCTATGGCACATGGGTGATGATATTCCTTTCATCCCTAACAAACGTGCTGGCGGCTTATGTATTGGTAGCAAAATAGCACCTATCTTTTTCAACACTATGGAAGATGCAGGCGCACTACCTATCGAAGCTAACGTTGAAGATTTAAATATGGGCGACGTTATTGACGTTTATCCATACGAAGGCGTTATCAAGAAAGCAGGCACTGATGATGTAATCACTGAGTTTGAACTAAAAACTAACGTGATTCTTGATGAAGTTCGTGCTGGCGGCCGTATTCCTCTTATTATCGGTCGTGGATTAACGACTAAAGCACGCGAATCTTTAGGCCTTGGTGAAACTGATTTATTCAAAACACCTGTCGCTAAAGAAGATTCTGGTAAAGGTTACACGCTAGCACAAAAAATGGTTGGTAAAGCGTGTGGCGTTGAAGGTATCCGCGCTGGCGTTTACTGTGAACCTAAGATGACAACTGTTGGATCTCAAGATACAACTGGCCCAATGACTCGTGATGAACTGAAGGACCTTGCTTGCCTAGGCTTCTCTTCTGACCTTGTTATGCAGTCTTTCTGTCATACAGCAGCATATCCAAAACCTGTAGACGTTAAAACTCACCACACACTTCCAGATTTCATCATGACACGTGGTGGTGTTTCCTTACGCCCAGGTGACGGTATTATCCACTCTTGGTTAAACCGTATGCTACTACCAGATACTGTTGGTACTGGTGGTGACTCTCACACTCGTTTCCCTCTAGGTATTTCCTTCCCTGCTGGTTCTGGCCTAGTAGCTTTTGCTGCAGCGACAGGTGTTATGCCGTTAGATATGCCTGAATCTGTATTGGTTCGCTTTAAAGGTAAAATGCAACCAGGTATCACACTACGTGACCTAGTACACGCAATCCCTTATCAAGCTATCCAAGAAGGTCATCTGACTGTTGAGAAGAAAGGTAAGAAAAATGTTTTCTCTGGCCGAATTCTTGAAATTGAAGGCCTTGAAGATCTAACTGCTGAGCAAGCATTCGAATTATCTGACGCATCTGCTGAACGTTCTGCTGCGGGTTGTACTATCAACCTTTCTGAAGAATCAGTTGCTAATTACCTTAAATCAAACATCGTTATGCTACGCTGGATGATTTCTGAAGGTTATGGCGATCCACGTACGCTAGAGCGTCGTGCGAATGCAATGGAAGAATGGTTAGCTAACCCACAATTGATGCGTGCTGATGCCGATGCTGAGTACCACACTATCATCGAAATTGATCTAAATGACATTAAAGAACCAATCGTTTGTGCTCCAAATGACCCTGATGATGCTCGTTTACTTTCATCGTGCGTTGGTCAAAAAATTGATGAAGTTTTCATCGGTTCTTGTATGACTAACATTGGCCACTTCCGTGCAGCTGGTAAGCTTCTAGAAGCAGCAGGTACTGTTGTTCCTACTCGCCTATGGGTTTCACCACCAACTAAAATGGACGCTGAACAATTAACTGCTGAAGGTTATTACAGTATCTTTGGTAAAGCCGGTGCTCGCATGGAAATGCCTGGATGCTCACTATGTATGGGTAACCAAGCGCGTGTTGCAGACAAAGCAACCGTAGTTTCAACGTCTACACGTAACTTCCCTAACCGTTTAGGTACAGGTGCAGATGTATTCCTAGCATCAGCTGAACTAGCATCTGTAGCGTCACTACTAGGCAAGCTACCGACTCCTGAAGAATATTTAACTTATGCTGATAAAATTAACAGCATGTCTTCAGAGATCTACACTTATTTGAACTTTGATAAAATGGGTGAATACGTTAAGAAAGCCTCTTCTGTTATCGCAACAGATGCTGCGCAATAATTAACACAGATCGATAAAAAAGGCCTCTTATGAGGCCTTTTTTACATCTAGCATTTATATGCAGGCATAAAAAAGCCCCTAATAAGGGGCTTTCACTTTTTTACAGAAGCTTATTGAAGCACTTCCCTCTCAACAAGTTCGTTAAATTCTGCTTGATATTCACGTTCAAATAATGACTCGTGATCTTTGGCATTGCTTTTATGTACTTTACCGACACTGTGTCTGGCCTTGTATTTGGTAAGTTGTTTTTCTAGCTTTGCAACTAACATATCTAGTGCTGGGCTAATTTGTTTATCTGTTTTAACGGTAGCAAATAGGTCATGGCCAGGAATATGAACGCTGGCTTCAACAATTAGTTTATT
Organism: Marinomonas sp. S3726; assembly: GCF_000967665.1. Lineage (NCBI taxonomy): Bacteria > Pseudomonadati > Pseudomonadota > Gammaproteobacteria > Oceanospirillales > Oceanospirillaceae > Marinomonas > Marinomonas sp. S3726. The sequence goes on from NZ_JXYC01000018.1 coordinate 103,119, forward strand.
TGTTTCATGTTTTTCGGAATTGAGTATGACTTTAATTGTCGTAATTTGATGATTAATTTTACTTAAACTATCCATCTTATCTTTAACTAGAGATTGGACTTCTTGGCCTGATGTTACATGGTGACCACTGATATTAAGTGTATACATATAATCTATTTCCTTTTTCTATTTAACTAAAACTTACTTTGCTTACCATTTGCTCCTTTTCAATGCTGTTACTAATAACCTATGGTTTATAAGGCACAATTTCAACCCATTTTTTAAATTCTTTTTGCTCTTTATGTTTCATTTTGATGAAAAGGTTAATTTATTTTGCTTTAACAAACATAATTTGAACTTGTTTACTTTGCCATAGTCATAAAGGTTATGTAAAAAAAATGTAAAATTGCACTCAGCATTTACGCTATATCTCATTGATTACTTTCAGGAACCTACATGAAAAAAAGCAAACTTCTAATCCTCTTACTCTTTGCCATCATGGTGTCTGTTTTCGTTATTTTTGATATACAGCAATATTTAAATCTTGATGCTCTAAAATCTCAACAGGATTATTTTTCACAACTTAAGCAAGAGCATGCCTTTCTCATTGCAGCAGGCTTCTTCTTGTCTTATGTTTTAATTACAGCATTGTCCTTACCAGGTGCAGCAATATTAACCTTAGCTGCTGGTGCTATCTTTGGTTTATATCAAGGTTTACTCATTGCTTCTTTTGCAAGTTCGATCGGTGCCACTCTAGCCTTTCTTGCATCAAGATACCTATTTAAAGACGCCGTCCAAACTAAATTCTCGAATCAATTAAGGGCCTTTAATAAAGGCATTGAAAAGGACGGTGCTTTCTATTTATTTACATTGCGATTGGTACCTGCTTTCCCATTTTTTGTTATTAACCTATTAATGGGTTTGACTACGATAAAAACAAAAACTTTCTATCTTGTTAGTCAGATTGGCATGCTTGCTGGCACTGCCGTATTTGTAAATGCGGGTACTCAACTTGCTAAAATTGACAGTTTATCTGGCATTTTATCCTTTGATTTATTCTTGTCATTTGCCCTATTAGGTATTTTACCGATTGCGGCTAAAAAAAATGTTGAAGCAATTAAATCCCGTAAAGCCTTCGCCCATTTTAAAAAGCCCAAAAAATATGATTATAATTTAGTCGCAATTGGTGCAGGTGCAGGCGGTCTAGTGAGTACTTATATCGGCGCTGCAGTGAAAGCAAAAGTAGCATTAATCGAAAAGCATAAAATGGGTGGTGACTGCCTAAATACCGGCTGCGTGCCAAGTAAGGCTTTAATTCGTTCTGCTCATGCAGCCCAAGAAGTAAGAGATGCGAGTCATCTAGGGGTTAATACAGAATCTGTTAGTATCGACTTTAACCAAGTGTTTGAAGGCATAGACAAGGTTATCAAACAGGTTGAACCACACGACTCTATAGAACGCTATGAAGGCCTTGGGGTCGAATGCATCGCTGCCACAGCAAAAATAATCTCACCTTACGAAGTTGAAATTGATGGTAAGGTAATTACAACTAAAAATATCGTAATAGCAACGGGTGCAAGACCTTTCATCCCAAATATAAAAGGGCTGGAACTTGTTAACTACCATACTAGTGACACTATTTGGTCTATACGTGAAAACCCAGGGCGTCTTATTATCCTAGGTGGAGGCCCTATTGGGAGTGAGCTTACCCAGTCATTTAATCGTTTAGGTGCTGAGGTAACGCAGATTGAAAGAGGCCCAAGAATCCTACCGCGTGAGGATGATGACGCATCATTATGGGTAACAAATAAGTTTAAAAATGAAGGCGTTAACCTATTAACTTTACATGAAGCAAGTGAAGTGATTCTTGAAGGTGATGAAAAAATCTTGCTATGCAAACACAATGACCAGATAGTAAGAGTTCCTTTTGATAACCTTTTAATTGCTGTCGGTAGAACGCCAAACACTAAAGGATTAGGTCTTGAAGAGTTAGGCGTTGAAACGACAGCTAACGGCGCATTAGTAGTCGATGATTACTTAAGAACAAATATTCCAAATATATTTGGTGTCGGTGATGTTATTGGCTCTTATCAATTTACACATACTGCCGCCCATCAAGCTTGGTTTGCGGCCGTCAACGCTTTATTCGGTAGCCTTAAAAAGTTTGCTGTCGACTATCGTGTTATTCCTTGGGCAACCTTTACCGACCCAGAAGTTGCAAGAGTGGGACTAAGTGAAGATGAAGCCAAAGCACAGGAAATCCCATATGAGATCGTTAAATTTGATTTAGAAGAACTAGACCGAGCCATTGCAGATCGTCAAACAGATGGCTTTGTGAAAGTGCTCACAGTACCTGGAAAAGACAAAATTTTAGGTGTGACAATTGTCGGCAACCACGCCGGAGATCTTATCGCTGAATATGTTCAAGCAATGAAGTATGGCTTAGGGCTTAATAAGATACTTGGAACAATACATATCTACCCAACTATGGCTGAAGCAAACAAGTATGCGGCTGGCGAGTGGAAACGAGCTCACATTCCAGAAAAAACGATGTCATGGCTAAAACGCTTCCATACTTGGCGCAGAAATTAATTAAAATGAAAAATAAAAAAACCAGCAGAAGCTGGTTTTTTTATTTCTAATAACTCAAAAATTAAAGTTCTACATTATGATAAATGTTTTGAACATCATCTAAGTCATTTAGCATATCAACAAAACGCTCAAAGTTTTCCATCGCATCTTCAGCAATCGGAGAAACCGTTTGTGGTAAAAACTGGATTTCATCTACATCAAACTCAATTTCACCAAAAGTTTCAAGTAATGCGGTTTTTGCTTTGAAGTAATCCGTATTAGGAGCGAAGACAGTCACTTTACCTTCTTCGTTTTCAATATCAGCAACATCAACATCAGCCATCATGAGCGCATCAAGTACAGCTTCTTCATCATCGCAAGCAAAGGACAAAATAGCGCTATGGTCAAACATATGACTCGCACTACCTTGAGTTCCGATTTTACATTTAACCTTGTTAAAGCAGGTTCTAACATCACCAAAGGTACGATTAGGGTTATCTGTTAGACAATCAATAATGACCATACAGCCACCAGGACCAAAACCTTCATATCGTGCGGTATCAAAATCTTCACCACCGCCACCTTTTGCTTTATCTATGGCTTTATCAATAACATGTGTTGGCACCTGATCTTTTTTTGCTCGCTCAATCAAACCGCGCAAAGAAAGGTTACCATTTGGGTCTATACCGCCCGATTTCGCACATACATAAATTTCACGTCCGTATTTACTATAAACTTTTGCCTTGGCATCAGATGTTTTTGCCATGGACTCTTTACGGTTTTGGTAGGCTCTACCCATTATTCTGCCCTATTCATATACATAGAAAGGCGTTTATTTTACAGATAAGCTCTTGTCTAGGAAACCTATTTAAGATTTCATTCTCAACTTTCGTTTAATGGCCGTCAATATTGGTAGCTTTAGATTCATGTTCTTGTTTAGTGTTTGATATATCACGCATCGAATTCACTATGCATTGAGACTTTAAATTAGTCTCTTTAGCAATATCACTCAACTCGTTTAGCTTCATTTTAACATCTTGGGCTATCTCAGCTTGCTCTAACGCCAGCTCATTCGTCAATTTACTAGCACCATCAAAATCATTTAGATAATCATTAATTTCGGGTATCTGTCCATCTTTTGGCACCAATAATACTTGGCTAATTATGCTATTTACCTTTGCTGTTCTTTTATCTGTTTCCAAAAGTAATTTGTCGATAGCTTTTGCTATCTCCTTCGTTAAGGTATCTGCCTTTATTGATAATAAGTCTAATTCTTTAAGTAATGTTTGTGCTGCTGGAACATTAACGTGAAAGTTATCAATATTCTTTTGCGTATCAAGAATAATTGTATTAATCCTAACCATTAAACTATCAATGACTTGGTTTGTTTGAGCAATAGAGGTTGCATTCACCTTAAGTCTTGACACTTCATCTTCAAGCCGACTTAGTTCACATTTTATTACCGCATCAAAAATAGAAAGACTTGAGTTTAATGGTAGGTTGGGTTCACTTTGACCAGATGGGATACCATGATTCAACTTAGTCTTGGTGGCTATATTTGCCTCACTACTTTGATCAACAGAACGAAAACCAAACACAGGGATAATTTGCTTTTCAAACAAGCTAAATATCACGTTTGAGACAATAAAAAAGCCTAAAATCGCCATTAAAAAACTACTAAGCAGCGGCGAGCTAGTCAAACCTTGATAAATATTATCGAGAACAGGACTTTCATTCCCAAAAAATGAGGTTCCAAGCTTTGATTCCCTTACCTGTAGAAAAATCAAAGCACAAAATAGAGATATGCTAATCACAAGAGTATAGCGATGAAGCTTTTTATTGAAAATTTTGCGCATGGCTAAGTCCATTTTTCCAAAGATAACAATCCTTTTAATCATTTGATTAAAAGCCGAATGACTCTCTAGAAATATAGAACATAATGGAATGATATCTAGCTCGAATAATGAAAGAAATCTTCAAATAATGTAATTTTATTTTTTCTCAGCATTTACCAAATTTGCGTAGGTTCCTCCTAACTTAACTAAGCTCTTATGGTCACCGACTTCTATTACCTTACCTTTGTCTAGCACCAGAATCTGATCCGAGTTTTGAATAGTACTTAATCTATGAGCAATTGCGATAAGGGTTTTCTCTTTAAAAACCTGCTCAATTGCCTTTTGAATCATCTGTTCTGTAACTGAATCGATTGAGCTTGTAGCCTCGTCCAGTAACACAAGATGGCTTTGTGTTGCCATTGCTCTTGCGAACGCAATTAACTGACCTTGACCAGCTGATAAGTTGCCACCATTATCTGTAATTTGAAATTGATAATCGCTAGGTAATGAACGAATAAAACCATCTGCAAATACATATTCAGCAGCTTCTTTGACCTTATCAAGGCTGATATTATTTCTTGCTAAGGAAATATTAAATTCGATGCTTTCGTTAAAAAGGTACACTTCCTGCTGCATCAAAGAATAAAAGTCCATTAATTGGTTTTTATTGATATCTTTTAGTTCAAATCCGTTAAGTTTAATGCTGCCCTCATAACCAACATAGACTTTCGTTAAAAGGCGGATAATGGTTGACTTACCCGAACCAGTGCTACCGACAAGCGCTATTTTCTCACCTTTATTCAAGTTAAAAGATACTCCGTTTAACACATATGGCATATCCTGTTTGTACCTGAAAAAAACATTGTCAAAAACTAGGTTTTGAAACTCACGTCCATTAAACCCTTCTTCTGAAGTTGTCACTTTATTATTGGATGATTCAGTTTCTTGTAGATAAAGCCCTTCTATATTGTTTAAAGCGGCAACAGCTCTTTGAATAGAGGCGATTTGCGAAGTGAAATCACGGATAGGTACAAATATTTTATCTAGTGTTTGTATAAAGCCAATTAAGACCCCCACTGACAATGAGGTTAACAGAATTTCATTCGCACCATACCAAATAATAAGGCCCATACTAATGGTTGTAATGCCTTCAATAATCGAAAAAAGACTTGCATCAATCAAGTTAGATTTAGACTGATGCTTAAAGAAAATCTTAGTAAAACCTTGATATTTGCTTTGGCTCTCACTCTCAGCATTGTATAACTGAACCGTTTTAATCCCCTGTAAGCTTTCTTGCAAATACCCCGTACTTTTCGACAAAACACGCCTAGACCCAAGATGAGACTTTTGCAGGCTACGTCTCAAACGACTTGTAATCCAATACATAGGTGGCGCAATAATCAAAGTCAGCAATGTTAGTTTCCAACTAATACTGGCTAAGAAAATAAAGAGTGCAATGGTAACTAGAACATCCTTAACCATCGCCAGAACCCCAGACGCTAGAGACTCAGTAATCGCCTCTAGATCACTAGTGATTCGTGTCAATACACTTCCCATTGGGGTTTTATCGTAAAATGATTTCGGAAAATGCAAAACTCGATCGAAAAGGTCCTTACGTATATCGGTAATCGTTTGCAAAGCGGCTTTTTGAACAAAGTAGTTATAGAAAGAACTTGATAAATAATTACAGATAAGAACAAGCACAATAAGGCTTGTCCAATAACTCATTCCTTCCCACTGCTTCAAAACCAATTGCTGGTCAATAATTTGAATAATCAGCCAAGGAAACGCAATATTGCAAAATACCGAAATGGGTACAGGCAAAAGCCCTAAAAAATAATCTTTTCGATAGGCTTTAATAAAAGGCAGGAAGTGCGCAAAAGCCCCTAACCAGCTATATTTAGACAAGGGCAGCTCCAACATTTTCTTCTGTTTGTAATGATTGCCAAGTGTTCCTATAAAATTCAGATTCCTGCATCAGGTTTGCATGACTACCAATTGCCAGAATTTCACCTTCTTCCATAACTAGAATTTTATCCACTCTTTCAAGAACCGCCTGTCTATGAGACACAATCAAACAACTTAATTCGTTCTCTTTACTTAATAGCTGGTTTAACAAGAACCTTTCGGTCTCATTATCTACAGCTGATAGCACATTATCTAAAATCAAAAGCTCACTATGGGTATAGATACCACGCGCTAAACTGATCCGCTGCTTTTGACCACCCGATAATAGAATCCCTTTCTCCCCTACTATCGTTTCTAAACCTTGGCTAAAGTTTTGAACTTCTTGTGCCATTGCACTTTGCTTTAACACTTGATTAATTGGCTGTTTGATTTTTTGCTCTTCAGCCCCAAATTCAATATTATTTTTTAAGGTATCTGAGAATAGAAAAGGGTCTTGAGTTACCGTTCTTACAAGCTGCCTAAGCGCTTGTTTAGTGATTTTAGTAATATCTATATCATCAATATAAATCGACGCTTTATCGACTTCATTAAAGTGGTTAAGGCAATTCACTAAGGTTGTCTTACCGCTACCAACTCGACCTAATAAAGCAACTTTCTCTCCTTTAAAGATTTCAAAGTTAATATTTTTAAGTATTTGCTTTTTGGCTTTATCACTTTCTTCTGTGGAAGGTATAGAGAGATCAGGATAGGAGAAATTTAAATTTCTCACCTTGATGACTTCTTTGAACTCAGCTGACTTATTCAAACCTTCATCAATTTTCGTTTCTTCAGATAAAATTCTAGACATACTTTTAAGGCTAACTAACCCCATTTGTATCGTGGCAATCAACCTTCCAAGAGACATCATAGGCATAGCAAATAGTGCAGCATAAGTTAGAAAGGCGGTTAACTGCCCTAAAGTTAACTCTGACCTGATTAGCATTAATCCGCCCAAAGACAAGATTAATATTTTTACGCCCGCATCTGTGTACTCCAGTAAAGGAATAAAAAAGCTACGAATGCGAAGTTGCCTGATAGAGAGATCTAAAACAGCTTGGTTATCTTCATCAAATTTATCAACAACCCAAGGCTGTATTTGATGAGACTTAATCACCTCTACGCCATTTAGATAATTCACTGTCTGAGTCGATAATGACTGAAGGTGATGCATTCTTTCTTTTAGTAATTGGCGCATTTTATTAATGGCATGATTAACGATAAAAAATGACAATATGATGGGCGCTAAGCAATAAAGGGTTAAACTTGGTGAGATCTGCCACATTTTTAACGGTGTCATAGACAAGGTAAACATGATGTTAAAAATATTCATCATGCCAACACCAGCCATAGCACGAATACCATTAATGTCGTTATTTACGATTGAAATAAGACCACCGACAGGATTTTTTTGGTAAAACCCTTGTTGCAGCTGGGTAAGCTTAGTAAAAGCGTCATTTTTAATTTCCTTTTCGACCAATCGTCCCGGATTAAAAAACAACATTCTAGAAATGGTACGGCTTAGCATCATCAGTAAAGCAAAACCAATAACATAATAAATATTCGAAACCAGTAAATCATACTGGTCTAATGTCACCTTTGTCAGGATATCAATGCTATTACCAATATAAATTGGAATATTAACCGCGAGCCAGTTTGTCGAAAATAAGAAGGCAATACCCAGTAAATATGAGTACTTATGCACTAATACATAGCTAAAAAACAGCCTTAGTTCTGCCAAAATGATAAAAACCTATATGGGATAATAAAGAGTATGCTACATGCAAATGTATACATTTTGATTATACGTACCTGAACCTTGGCTGTCCTTCATTTATTTAAACTAAACAAGAACAAAAGGAGAAGCAAAAGACCTCATCTACTAATTAGCCCTTAAGCTGGCACAAAAAATAGAATGGCGCACACCTATCTTTGCAAGGCCGCTAATTTATAGATTAAAGCCAGCTCTAAAGAAAAGTACACTATAGTCAGAGACATTTGGAATCGCAGGTAAAAACACAAAATCTAGATGGAACTTATATTTGGTATAGACGCTTAACGAAGGAATAAGCATCAAAGTATGAAGTCTTTCATGGTTTTTAAGCTCGGCTGTATTTGTATCAATATCTGCTGTACTTCTGCTAATCGCAGCAAAGTTGATCCCTACATCAATGCTTTTAACCCCCCAATTATCTAGTAATTTCCGATGAAAAATCCCATAACTGGCTTGAATATTATCTTTGTAAAATGAGTCTTTCATATACCAAAACTCATAATTGTAACCATTGAAAAAGCGCTCACTTGTTTCGTCATAGTACGAATAGGCAAAACCCAAACCTTCATGACTTTCATTGAAGTCATAATTCGATGCATTACCGGATATATAGTGATCAGACCATCCACCAAACTTTATTTGGTATACCCCCTCTTCCACTAGAGGTTCATCTAAAGCTTCGCCATCTTTATCTGCGGCGTTTATCACAACGTCAATATTATCTTTCGGCTCAATACTTTCGGCTAGCGTTACAGAACCACTATCATCTAACAACTCAAACTCTTCGCTATCAACTTCAGCAACTGCGGGGTTGCCTATAAATAAAGCGAGTCCAGATAATAGGACGAATTGCGATATGTATATGCTCCTTTCAAGCACCATACACTCTCCCTTAATAAAATTTACTTTTTCATTATAGGAGGCAAATTTGCATTTATTGGACAGTTTTAGAGATTAAAAGTATTTTTTAAAAGTGTCTCGAAGAAATTTGAGATATAAAAAAAGCCAACTAGAATCAACTAATTGGCTTTCTTTTTAAAATAAGAAAATTAAGCTTCTAACACAATACGAAGCATTCTTCTTAATGGTTCAGCAGCACCCCAAAGCAATTGGTCGCCAACAGAGAAAGCACTGATGTACTCAGGCCCCATATTAAGTTTGCGAATTCGGCCTACTGGAATATCTAGTGTGCCAGTCGCTGCTGTTGGTGTTAATTGTGCCATTGTTAGTTCTTTATCATTAGGTACAACTTTTACCCAATCATTATGCTGAGCTAGCATGCCTTCAATATCTGAAACAGGGATATCTTGGTTCAGCTTGATAGTGAAAGCCTGGCTGTGAGATCGCATTGCACCGATACGAACACATAAACCATCTACAGGAATTGGCGCACCAGAATTACCTAAAATCTTGTTAGTTTCAGCTTGTGCTTTCCACTCTTCACGGCTTTGGCCATTTTCAAGTTGGCTATCAATCCAAGGAATCAAACTACCCGCTAAAGGCACACCAAACTGATCTGTCGGCATTTCTTTAGAACGCATTGTTTGAGTAACTTGTCGGTCAATATCCAAAATTGCACTAGCAGGATCTTGTAATTGATCAGAAACGCTATGCTTAAGTTGACCCATTTGATTGATCAATTCACGCATATGACGTGCACCACCACCAGAGGCTGCTTGATAAGTCATTGAAGTCATCCATTCGATATGACCTTTTTCAAACAAACCACCAAGAGCAAGCATCATTAAACTTACAGTACAGTTACCACCAACAAAGGTATTAACACCATCTTTAAGACCGTTTTGAATAACGTCTTTATTGACAGGATCAAGTACGATAATGGCGTCATCTTTCATTCGCAAAGAAGAAGCAGCATCAATCCAATAACCTTTCCAACCGGCTTCGCGCAAAGGCCCGAAAACAGCTTTAGTATAATCACCACCCTGGCATGAAATAATAACGTCCATTTTTTGAAGGTCTTCAATACTCATAGCATCCTGCAATAATGGAATGTCTTTTCCAATATCAGGGCCTGCTTGACCTTTTTGTGATGTGGTGAAGAAAACAGGATCAATTAGATCAAAGTCTCTTTCTTCTTGCATTCTTTGCATCAACACAGAACCAACCATTCCGCGCCAACCAACTAAACCAACTGTAAGTTTTGACATTTTTATTACCTTTTTGTGATGGGCCCACTCATACCAAGAGCAGTATTAACCCGTTTATGCCTATAGTGGGTATTGCTTAACAATACCCAAATGGTCTTTTTACCATTATTAAAAACGACTGTTTTTAAATCCCTAGGCGGATAGTGCCGCAAGTACTGCGTCACCCATTGCTTGTGTACCAACTGTTGTACAACCTTCAGAGGCAATATCACCCGTACGAAGGCCTTGGTCTAATACATTACTTACCGCCGCTTCAATAGCGTCAGCAGCTTGCTTCTCATTTAGTGAATAACGCAACATCATAGCAACAGATAAAATCGTCGCCAATGGGTTTGCAACACCTTGGCCTGCGATATCTGGTGCAGAGCCATGGCAAGGTTCATACATGCCTTGACCTTTAGAATTCAATGACGCTGATGGAAGCATACCGATAGAGCCAGTTAGCATAGCAGCGGCATCAGATAGGATATCACCAAACATGTTGCCAGTGACCATTACATCAAACTGTTTTGGGGCCTTAACAAGCTGCATTGCAGCATTATCTACTAGCATATGGCTTAATTCGACATCTGGGTACTCTTTTGCAACTTCTTCCATGATTTCTTTCCAAAGTACTGTCACTTCAAGTACGTTAGATTTATCAATTGAACACACACGTTTACCGCGTTGACGAGCAGCTTCAAAAGCAGAATGAGCGATACGACGAATTTCAGATTCAGAGTAAACGTAGGTGTTATATCCTTCGCGTTCACCATTTTCTAAAGTACGGATACCACGAGGTTGACCGAAGTAAATGCCACCTGTTAATTCACGTACAATTAAAATATCCAAGCCAGCAACAATTTCAGGTTTTAAGCTAGATGCTTCAGCTAGTTGAGGGTACAAAATCGCAGGGCGGTAGTTAGCAAAAAGCTCTAGATTTGAACGTAAACCTAGTAGACCCTTTTCAGGTCGAACAGCCATGTCTAAACCATCCCACTTAGGACCACCTACAGCGCCAAGCAATATAGCATCAGCGGCTTTAGCTTTGTCTAATGTCACTTCTGGCAGCGGAGACCCTGTTTCATCGTAAGCTGATCCACCCACTAGAGCTGTTTCATGAGTCAAATTTAATGAAAAAGCGTCATTTACATGATCAAGTACACGAACCGCTTGTGCAACAATTTCTGGACCTATGCCATCACCTGGCAAAATTAGAATATTTTTAGACATAATCATTCCCTAAAAGCGCCCTATGGACGCTTTAAATAAATTTAATTAACCTTTGTTTGCAAACAACCATGGAGCTGATTGCTGGCGCTCTGCTTCGTAAGATTTAATCGCATCTTGGTCCTGTAGTGTTAAACCAATATCATCTAAACCATTCAACAAGCAGTGCTTTCTAAAATCATCTACGTCAAAGCTAAAGCTTGTACCAGACGGTGTAGTAACTGTTTGGGCTTCAAGATCAATAGACAATGCATAACCATCTTCGTTAGCAACTTCTTGAAATAATTGCTCTACATTTTCTTCACTAAGCTGGATTGGCAAAAGGCCATTTTTAAAGCAGTTATTGAAGAAGATATCAGCAAAACTTGGAGCAATGACAACTCTAAAACCGTAGTCATCTAAGGCCCAAGGTGCATGTTCACGAGATGAACCACAACCAAAGTTACGGCGGGCTAGTAAAACACTTGAGCCTGCATATTTGGCTTGGTTTAGCACAAAGTCTTCACGCAATGGACGCCCTGTACATTCTTGATCAGGCTGACCTTCATCTTCATAACGTAATTCATCAAACAAGTTCTTACCAAAACCCGTTCTTTTGATAGATTTTAGGAACTGTTTTGGAATGATCATATCCGTATCAACATTCGCTAAATCTAATGGGGCAACTATGCCTTGGTGTTGTGTAAAAGCGCGCATAATTGTCTCCTAGTGTTTTACTAATTCATTAACGTCAACAAAGTGGCCAGCAATTGCTGCGGCAGCTGCCATAGCAGGACTCACCAAGTGCGTACGTCCACCAAAGCCTTGACGACCTTCAAAGTTACGGTTTGATGTTGAAGCACAATGTTCACCGTTACCTAACTTATCAGCATTCATAGCAAGACACATTGAGCAACCTGGCTCACGCCATTCAAGACCAGCTTGGGTAAAGATTTCATCTAAACCTTCAGCTTCTGCTTGCGCTTTAACCAAACCAGAACCAGGTACAACAATTGCCTGTTTCAAGCTTTCTGCTACTTGGCGACCTTTAACAACTTCTGCTGCAATACGTAGATCTTCGATACGAGAGTTAGTACAAGAACCGATGAAAACACGGTCTAAGGTAATGTCAGCCAATACTGACTTCCCTTCTAACCCCATGTATTTCCATGCACGTGCATAACCTTCTTTTAACACTGGATCAGTTTGATCTTCAGAGCGTGGAATGGCTTGATCGATTGCGATAACCATTTCTGGTGATGTACCCCAAGTAACTTGAGGTTTAATATCTTCAGCCTTAAGAACAACAACATTATCAAAATGTGCGCCTTCATCAGACACAAGATCTTTCCATGCTTCAACAGCTTGATCCCACTGCTCACCTTTTGGCGCATATGGACGACCTTCAACATAATCGATTGTTGTTTGGTCTACTGCAATTAGACCAACTCGTGCACCGGCTTCAATTGCCATATTACAGACGGTCATACGGCCTTCCATAGAAAGACTTTGGATACCTGTACCGCCAAATTCGATAGCATAACCTGTACCACCAGCCGTACCAATTTCACCAATAATGGCAAGTACAACATCTTTTGCAGAAACATAAGGTGATAGTTCGCCATCCACTCGAACTAACATGTTTTTATTCTTTTTCTGAACTAAACATTGAGTTGCTAAAACATGCTCAACCTCAGAAGTACCGATACCATGGGCTAATGCACCAAATGCACCATGGGTCGAAGTATGCGAATCGCCACATACCACTGTCATTCCAGGTAATGTCGCACCTTGTTCTGGCCCAACAACATGCACAATACCTTGACGTTCATCCATCATATTGAATTCAGTAATACCAAATTCATCACAGTTTTCATCTAATGTAACTACCTGAATCTTGGATACAGGATCAGCAATACCATTAACCCCTTCACGACGCTCATTCTTAGTAGTCGGAACATTATGGTCAGGAGTAGCTAAGTTACCACTGATACGCCAAGGCTTACGGTTTGCCATACGTAAACCTTCAAAAGCCTGTGGTGATGTCACTTCATGTAGAAGCTGTAAGTCGATATAAATTAACGCACTACCATCATCTCTTTGCTTAACAAGATGTTGGTCCCATAACTTGTCATATAAGGTTTTCGTTGACATTGAATTCTCTCCTGCATAACTGATTGCGTAATCCTACTGCTTATGTCTAAATTACTCAAATTCATATTTTTCATATTTTGGATTATTTTTTGGAATAGATGAATTAATGATTAATTTATGAACACATCAAACCAAAATTGACAAATTCAATTGGCATTTTGACTCTCTGAACTCGGGAAAATAGACAAATGGAAATCTCAGAATTACTGACTTTTATAAAGGTTGCAGAAACCGCCTCATTTTCTGATGCTGCAGAACAACTCTTTGTCACTCAACCGGCAGTTAGTAAACGCATTGCCGCTTTAGAAGCCAGTTTAGAGCTAAAGCTTTTTGATCGTATTGGTCGCCAGATACAACTGACAGAAGCTGGCCATCAACTATTACCCAAAGCTAAAAAGATTGCTGCTGACATTCGTGATATTAAACGAAGTTTAACAACTCAAGATGAAGTCATAACCGGCGAATTAAAAATGGCGACAAGTCATCATATTGGCTTACACAGGCTACCTAAAGCGCTGAAGCAATATCAGAATGATTACCCAAATGTATTAATCGAAATTGATTTCACGCAATCAGAAGATGCTTACCAACAAGTATTAAAGGGTGACACAGAAATTGCCGTCATTACCCTATCGAACGATGAAAATCCAATGATAGAGTCGATACCCATTTGGTCAGACCCTCTCATGTTAGTTGTTGGACAAGATCACGAACTGGCAAACAATGAAAGTAAAACAAACCAAGAAGTTAATATAGAAGCATTGGCTAGTATGCCTTGTGTATTACCAGATCAAAATACTTTTACCAGACAGATGGTAGATAAGGTGCTGGGGAGCCAGGGTTTAAAACCCAATGTCAGAATGAGTACCAACAATTTTGATACGCTGACCATGCTAGTTTCCATTGGTTGGGGTTGGTCTTTACTCCCTTCAACTTTAGTAAATCAACATCATAAGGTACTTGCTGCCAATGACCTCATTCTAGAAAGGCGACTAGGTGTAATTTATCACAAACAAAGAACATTAAGTCGTAGCGCTGCTGCCATGATGTCTTTACTGGAAAAAGAGATATCTCATGGTCATGATAGTTAACGCACTCTTTGGCTAATAATCAATACAATCAGGGCAATGAGACTTACGATTGATGCTGCGGCAAAAGTCCATTCCCCGCCAAACCAATCCCATAGATACCCTGAACCAACCATACCAACACCACCACCTAAACCAATTGCAAAGCCACTATACATAGCTTGTCCTTGAGCAGCATATTGCTCTGGGAATAATCGATTTATCTGAGCGATAGATACCATATGGAAAGTGGCAAAAGTAATGCAGTGCAGCAATTGAGTAAAAAGTGCAATCATCACATTGTCTGCGTACCAAGCAATTAAATACCAGCGCACTATTCCAGAAATAAAACAGAATGCGATTAGGTATACAACATTAAGCCGTGCGAAAAAATTTCCTAAGAAAATAAAAACAAAGATCTCTACTAAAACACCAAAGGCAATTAATAGCCCAACTTGATCACCACTAAAGCCTGCATTCGTTAAATGCACAGCAAAAAACACGTTAAATGGTGCATGAGCCATAAAAGATAAAAATGCGAGAATCAAAAAGAAAATGACTTCTCTATTTTTAATCAGATTAACAAAGTCGCCTTTATTCTTTTTAATATTGGTGTCTATTGGTTGCTCATATATATAAAAACTTGTCAGTACAGCGATAAGTAAGAAAGCCGTCAAACTCGGTAAAATAACAACCGGTCCGAATGATTCAATCAGATAACCAGCAAAAGTTACGGCAACGATAAAACCGATCGAGCCCCCGACACGTATTCTTGTATAAGGTACATTAAGGTTGCGAATACTTCGCAAAGTTAAAGTATCACTGAGTGGTGTTAAGGCAGAAAAAAAGACAGCATATAACAGCATTATCCACCAAAAAGCCTGATAACTTTCAACAAAGTTCATACAGATAGCCATGATGCAAGCACCAATAACCGCTATTTGCAGAGCCCTTTTAGGTAAACCTAAAGTGTTTGTTAACCAACCCCAAAAATGCGGTGCGACAATTGTAGACAGTGTCACCAGCGAAAGTAGTTGGCCAGTCTGCGTGCCATTAAACCCTATCGACTTAAAGTACACAGACATATAAGGCATAAACACACCTATCATGGCGCAAAAAAAGAAATAGAAATTAAATAAGGGCCAAGCAATATGACGTGAGCGGGCTGAGAACATAATGTTTTCCAAACAAGGCAATCATCTTGTACTTTTGGTTAAGAACACTTGATGAATGTAACAGACGATTAATAGATTATTTTACCCCATCAAGGGCGGCACAACTAATCTAATCTTAGTAATAATTTAAATTTATAGTGTTTTTATGAAGGAAGTAGCGATTAAGCCACCCCTGCTCAGTTTTCTCAAAAAAGTAAAACTTTGACTTAATCTAGCTACCTTTCGAAAAGTGACAAGGCAGGGTGTTATTTTCTATGAATACCGTTTAAGTATTCTTGAAGACCCGAAGTTGATTTTCTAAAAGCGCTACTATTATCTTTAGGGCCTTATCAATAAAGTCACTCCTAAGTTGCGCTCTGCGCCATAAATCTAGTCGCTTGTAGCATATGCTGATATGGGAGACCTTATTCACAGACACCCTAGCTGAAGACGAATTTGCGTTAAAGCTCATAATGCGTCTTAATTCGTAAACAAACTCGGTTTTTACTATCAATATATTATTTACATCATGATTTAGGGATAAGAGAAATGAATGAATTGAATACACAATGGTGGCGTGGTTGCGTAATTTACCAAGTTTATCCAAGAAGCTTTTTTGACTCTAATAATGATGGTATAGGTGACCTACAAGGTGTCACACAAAAACTTGATTACATTGCAAGCCTAGGCGTGGATGCTGTTTGGCTATCTCCTTTTTTCACCTCACCCATGAAAGACTTTGGCTATGATGTTAGCAATTATTGCGATGTCGATCCTATGTTTGGCACATTAACTGATTTTGATAATCTAGTTGCTAAAGCGCATTCCCTTGGGCTTAAAATTATCATTGATCAAGTTTTAAATCATAGCTCTGATGCTCACCCTTGGTTCACAGAGTCTCGTAAAGATAAAACCAATGACAAACAAGATTGGTATGTTTGGCATGACCCAAAACCAGATGGCAGTGTTCCCAATAATTGGCTGTCCGTTTTTGGTGGCCCAGCATGGCATTGGGATAGCCGCCGCCGTCAATACTACCTACATAATTTTCTAGATAGTCAGCCTGATTTAAACTTCCATAACCCTGATGTTGTTGACGCCCTTCTTGATACCGTTGAGTTTTGGCTTAAGCGTGGAGTAGATGGATTCAGATTAGATACGGCCAACTTTTATTATCATGACATTGAATTGAAAGATAATCCTGCAAGAGAAATCATAGAAGAAGGCGGAATAGGTGTTCGTCCTGATAATCCTTACGCTTATCAACTTCACCTTTATGATAAGTCTCAACCTATTAATATCAGCTTTTTAAAAAGGTTACGGACTTTATTGGATCAATACCCAGGTACAACAACAGTTGGCGAAGTCGGCTGTGACTTTTCATTAAAAACCATGGCTGAATACACCCAAGGTCAAGACAAGCTTCACATGTGTTACTCCTTCGATCTTTTAACCAAAGACAATTCAATGAATCATATCCGCCACACCATAGAGACAATAGAACACGCTCTTGGTGATGGCTGGCCTTGCTGGTCAATTGGCAACCATGATGTAGAACGTGTTGCTAGCCGCTGGGGATCAGGGCATCAAGATCCTAATCAAGCAAAGATTTTCATGCTTATGCTTTTGTGCCTACGCGGCAGTATTTGTTTGTATCAAGGTGAGGAATTAGGTTTAAAAGAAGCCAAGCTTACTTTCGAGCAATTAGTTGATCCTTTTGGTATCGCCTTTTGGCCAGAGTTTAAAGGTCGAGACGGCTGTCGCACCCCAATTCCTTGGAGTGGTTCAAAAAATGGCGGTTTTTCCTCAACAACACCTTGGCTCCCCGTTTCGGCCGAACATATAGATAACAATGTCACTAAACAAGAAGATGACTCGGGCTCAACTTTAACGGCTTATCAGGATTTTTTGCATTTCCGCAAATTAAGGCCCGAGCTCATTTCTGGTGATATCAAGTTTATACATAGCGATGACAAGAGTTTGATTTTTATTCGGACTTTTGAAAATCACGAGACTTTAATTGCATTAAATACTTCTGACGATACTTTTCAGTTCGCTCTAAATTTTGATATCAAATTATGTCCTCTGCCACCAAGCCTTCCAGGTGGTCAATATAAAGCGTCAGTCAATGCACACGGTGGGATTATCAGTTTATTTGCTAATACCTGCGTTATCGCCGATGTCGTTAATGATCACGCTCAATCAAATAAGCATGATCGTCAGAGAGAAAGTATCAAAATCCATTGTAAGAGTAAGCAAATGGATGAGGAAGAAACCATTGAAGAAGCAGCAATAGCAAGCGTTGGAAGATAAATACGAGGTAAAAAAGTTACCTCGTATTTATTTAAATAAACGAAATTTAGATAGGTGAGAATCAGCCTTTAATGAAGTTTCATTTTAGGCTTAACCACTTTACCAATTTTCTGAGCGGCCATGATTATCATGGCTTTCGTCCACCCATGAATAGCTATGAGGTGTAATCGGTATAAAGACACATATACTAAGCGTGCAATACGCCCTTCTACAAACATAGAGCCTGCTGTCAAATTCCCCATTAAGCTTCCAACCGTACTATAACGGCTTAAGTTCACTAAAGAACCATGGTCTCTATAAAGATAATCTTGCAGCGGCTCTCCTCTGAAGCTGGCTTGGATATTTTTAAATACCATGCTTGCCATCTGGTGAGCAGACTGAGCTCTTGGTGGCACAAAACTACCATCAGGTTGCACACAAGCACAACAATCACCAATCACATACACATTATCGAAAGACTGAGACTGTAAACTTGGCCTAACTAGAATTTGGTTATTCCGGTTTGTTTCAAACCCCTCTAGTTGTGCAACAAAATCAGGTGCTTTCACACCAGCTGCCCAAATCATCATATCCGCATTAATAAGGGTTTCATCAGCTGTAATGAAGCCTTCTTTTTCCGCACGAATAATGCGTTTTGATTCAGATACCTTTACACCAAGACGAGACAGTTCTGATCTGGCGCTATTTGCAATCCGATCAGGTAACGCTGGAAGAATGCGCTGACCAGCTTCAATTAACTCCACTTCTAAACGTTTAGCTGAAACGGCAGGCATACCATACGCTTTTAACAGATCAGCAACATGGTAAAGCTCAGCCGATAACTCAACGCCTGTCGCACCGCCACCTACAATTGAGAGTTTTAAGTTCTCTTCATCCGTTCCTTGTTGTATACGTAAGAACTGATTCAATAGCGCTTGTTGGAAGCGCTCAGCTTGTTTATGAGAGTCTAAGAAGTAGCAGTTTTCAGCAACGCCTGGAGTACCAAAGTCATTGCTCACACTACCAATGGCTAATACGACAATATCGTAGCTAAGCTCTCTTTCTGGCAAGAGTTCATGCCCTTCATCATCATTCAATGCATCTAGTTTGATCACTTTTCTAGAAGCATCCATACCATTCATACAACCAAGTTGAAACTGATAGTAATGTTTTGCTGAATGCGCACGATAGCTAATGCCGTCAGTATTGATATCTAGAGACCCTGTCGCAACTTCATGCAATAAAGGCTTCCATATATGAGTACGACTTTTATCTATTAGAATGATTTCGGCTTGCCGTGTTTTACCAAACTTGTGCCCCAATCTGGTAACAAGCTCAAGGCCACCGGCGCCTCCACCTACTACAACTATGCGTTTCATAACTAATCCTCAATAAAATTCAGCAAATAACTTTCGGTTTATGAGCTCTAGTAAAAGCTATTAGCTGAATTTTCTTTTTATTTATGGGGTGATATTAACCGCTCGACCAATTCACCCTCATATTTATTTAACCTTATTGGCCAATAACTTATCAAGCGAATTAGCAAAAGCCATTCTATCTTGCTGGCTAAAAGCAGCAGGTCCACCTGATTGTATGCCTGAGCTACGCATTGATTCCATAAAGTCTCGCATGGCCAATCTTTGTTTAATATTTTCCTTAGTATAAATCTCTCCCCTAGGATTTATCGCTGTGGCATCTTTATCTATGATTTCAGCGGCAAGGGGAATATCAGCTGTAATAGCTAAGTCACCTGCTTCAATGTTTTGAACAATATAGTCATCTGCCACATCAAACCCTTGGCTCACTTGTCGGCTCGATATAAAAGCAGAAGGTGGTGTATTAATTTTTTGATTTGCCACTAGAATACACGCTATTTTGGTACGCTCTGACGCTTTAAATAGAATGTTTTTAATTACATTGGGACAGGCGTCCGCATCTACCCATATTTTCATAATAAAACCTTATAAATGATTGGGACATTATTAAGGATATAGACCAGCTAAACAATGTAACAATTAGTCAATTACCTCTTTTCACACAATTTTTTTCAGTTTTCCTACATACTTAAACAAAAAAAGCCCTTTAACCTAAGTTAAAGGGCTTTCAGTGATACTAAATAACTTTATAAAAACATAAGCTTAGCGACAAACACTAAGGTCAGAACATACATGCAAACAGAAACATCTTTTGATTTGCCTGTAGCAAGTTTTAGTACGGTATAAGTGATAAAGCCTAAGGCAATACCGTTAGCAATTGAGAAGGTTAAAGGCATCATAAATGCGGTGATTGCAGCAGGTGCTGAATCAGTAAAGTCACGCCAGTTTACATGCTGCAAGCTACTAATCATAACGAAAGCAACATATATAAGCGCACCCGCTGTGGCATAAGAAGGAATCATTGCAGCTAAAGGGGATAAGAATATTGCTAAAACGAACAGAGCACCGATAACTAAAGCAGAAAGACCAGTACGACCACCCGCAGCAACACCCGCAGCACTTTCAAGATAACTTGTGACAGGCGGACAACCTACACACGCACCCGCAACACTTGCAACACTGTCTGCTTTAAGCGCTTTACTTAGCCCCTGAATTTTATTGGTTTCTGGATCTATTAGATTAGCTCTATCAGCAACTCCCATTAAGGTGCCAGCTGTATCAAACATATTAACGAAAAGAAAGGCTAAAATGACACTCACCATGGAGATGTTTAAAGCCCCCATAATATCCATCGCCATAAAGGTTGGAGCAATACTAGGTGGTGCCGAGAAAATACCATTGTACTCAACAATTCCCAACCCAAGTCCAACCAAAGTGACACTAATGATACCAATGAGTACGGCACCAAAAACCTTACGTTCGCTCAGTACAGCAATAATAAGAAAGCAAACACCTGCTAGTAATGCGCTTGGTTGAGTAAAATCACCCATAGATATAAGCGTGGCAGGGTTATCAACAACAATGCCAGCCCCTTTAAGCCCAATCAACCCAAGGAAAAGTCCAACACCCGCTGTCATAGCAAAACGTAAGCTTTGTGGAATGCTTTCTATAATCCATTCTCTAACACGGTAAAAGCTCATGGCCACAAAAATAACACCTGAGAGAAATACTGCACCTAAAGCCACTTCCCAGCTATAACCCATCTCACCAACGACAGTAAAAGCAAAAAAGGCGTTAAGGCCCATACCTGGCGCTAATCCAACTGGCCAATTTGCAAACAACCCCATCAAAAGACAACCAATAGCGGCTCCGATGCAAGTGGCAACAAACACAGCACCATGGTCCATGCCTGAGGCAGCCATAATGCTCGGGTTAACAAAAATAATGTATGCCATGGTAGCAAAAGTAGTGATACCACCAATCATCTCATTTTTTACGTTAGAGCCGTGTTGTTTAAGTTTGAAAAAACGCTCCAAAAAATTGGAAGGTATTGAATTAGGTTCGGAATTGCTGCTGATCATAACGAACAGTCCTCTTTAATGAACATATTTGGAATTGGATTCTGCTTCTAACTTGCTTGATATCCAATTAAGCCAATTTGGTAGCTAGGTTAATCTTTTATTTTTATTAAGGTGCATAGCAGCCTCATATATGTTTCAAACTCAAGGTATAAACTGGATTCAGACTATGAGCTTGGTTACCCCCTTCTTGAGTAAAGTAGAAGAGATCGTTATTAAATAAGACTTGTGGTATTCACAAAAAACATAATCAATAACTAAATTTCAATTGTCACTATATTGAAACAATGAGATCAGGATACATTGTCAATCTAAGACATCATAGCCCCATTAGCAAAATAAATTTCACATTAAGGTTTTGTGTGATTAATTTTTCATCAGGTGGTATGTATTTACTAATTTTTTGCACATTTATTATGCTTAGTACAACATTATTCGCCTTGCTTTGAAGTCAAATGATTAAAAATAGAAGTTATAAAGCTGAAATAAAGAAAGATTATTTAATCTATATAAATCATAAACTTAAGATTTTATTTATATAAATCAAACCAATTAACTTTCTAATTTATTAACCAAGAAATAAGCACTAATGAATGGACATAGATTAATTAGCTCTATGTCCTTAACAAGCCGTTTTTGTAATATGAATCAAATTTCAGAATGAGCAAAATTTGACCTAATTGAATCAAATTGCCAGACAAGAAGAGAAAGGAAAGCCTACGCAGACTCCCCTTTAATAAGAATCTTTTTCTATGAAAAATATTGTTTTAAAAGATCAATCAAGCGGGTGATATCTTCACGGCTAATACCATTATGAGTAACAAAACGCATCGGTTGGCCTTTACTCACAATGACTTTATTCTGCTTCAAAAACGCCACTAGCTCATCTTGATCAACATCATCCCTGACCTTAGTAAAGACTATGTTGGTTTCAACAAAGTCAGTATTCAAATGGAAAGCATCTAATTTGTTAAGAGACTCAGCGAGATAACGGGCATTATCATGATCTTCTTGTAACCTAGATACATTGTTTTGCAGAGCATACAAACCAGCTTTAGCAAGATAACCAGCTTGACGCATGCCGCCACCCAGCACTTTTCGCCAGCGTCTAGCCTTATTAATAAGAGACTGATTACCTAATAACAAGGAACCAACTGGCGCACCTAACCCCTTAGATAAGCATATTGATACTGAATCAAAGCATTGAGTTATCTCTTTAATATCTATGCCTAATGCTGTACTTGCGTTATATACTCTTGCTCCATCTAGATGTAGAGATAGCTTATTTTCATCCACGAATTGTCGTGCATTTTGTAAATAACTCAGCGAAATTACTCTACCATTTATTGTATTTTCTAAACTTAAGAGTCGTGTTTGAGCAAAGTGTGAATCATCTGGTTTGATCGCCGCTTTCAACTTTTTAAAACAGAGTGTGCCATCAACTTCATTCTCAATAGGTTGAGGTTGAATTGAGCCTAAAACAGCAGCACCACCACCTTCAAACTTGTAGTTATGGGCCTGTTGCCCACAAAGGTATTCATCCCCTCTTTCACAATGCGCCATTAAAGCTAGTAGATTAGCTTGAGTCCCTGAACTACAAAAAAGAGCGGCCTCAAATCCGTGACGCTCAGCCGCCCAAGCCTCAAGTTGATTAAGGAACCTGCGAATAAGTCCTCCCGCCTCAGCGTGTGGATAAAAGCGCCTAGATTTATGGCGAGGGACGTAACTTAATAGTTATTCTATTGATAAGGCCCTCAACTTAAAGATAGGGCTTTTAGACCACGCCCTTTGGGTCTTTCAGAAAAAGCGCCAACCTGTGTTGTCCCTTTTCGAAAGGTGCCTACATTACGTCAAAGTGACGCCTTGCTTGACGCTTTTTCTGAAAAGACTGAGAAGAGGTGACTTAATCGCAGGTTCCTTAACACTTGGGTCATCACCATAAACGTCATCACCTACTTGAGCGCTGAACATGACATCTAACATAGCCTGAGTGGGTTTGGTTACTGTATCTGAGCGTAAATCTATCATTTAAAGTCCCTGTTTTTTAGCATTGCGAGTTAACTTCACCTATCTCTAAGGTATTGTATTCAATATAAAAGATCTCACAAATGAATGCTAGGTCATAAATTTAGAGCAAAAAAAATGCTTATAGTGACCAACTATAAGCATTATTAATCAGCTTATTTTATTAACGCGCACAAAGCACACTCTCAATTTCAGTTAAGCTTGCAGGGTCATCAATAGTTGAAGGAATACTAAATTCTTCCCCATCCGCAATCTGGCGGATCAGCTTCCTTAATATTTTACCACTTCGTGTTTTGGGTAACCTTTGTACAACTTTCGCTTCTTTAAAGCTTGCTACAGCCCCAATTTCACTTCTCACATTCGAAACTAGTTCGGCTTCAAGTTGATTTTCATTTTTCTGAACACCATCTTTAAGCAAAACTAAACCCAAAGGTTTTTGCCCTTTAATATCACATTTAATTCCAATAACCGCACATTCTGCAACATCAGGATGAGAGGCGATCACCTCTTCCATTTCACCCGTACTTAATCTATGTCCTGCAACATTGATAATGTCATCTGTACGCCCCATGATAAAAACATAACCATCTTCATCAATATAACCGCCATCGCCACTGGTATAATAGCCGTCAAATGTTTTTAGGTAGCCATCCACAAACCTGTCATGATTCCCCCAAATAGTTGCTAAGCAACTCGGTGGTAATGGCAGTTTTAGCGCCACATTACCCTGCACATTTGCGCCGACTTCATTACCTTCATCATCTAAGATCTTCACATTAAAACCAGGTACGGGTTGAGTTGCTGAACCCGCTTTAGCCTCTTTCAGTTCAACACCCATTAAATTTCCGCAAATAGCCCAGCCTGTTTCTGTTTGCCACCAATGATCAATCACTGGCACATTTAATAAATCTTTAACCCAATGATACGTTGCAGGATCCAGCCTTTCGCCAGCCATGAAAATGGCTTTTAGATTTGAAAGCTTATACGGCTTTAAGCATAACGAATCTGGATCTGCTTTTTTAATGGCTCTAAAAGCTGTCGGAGCAGTAAACAGTGCCTTGACACCATACTCTTCACAGACTCGCCAAAATGCACCTGCATCAGGCGTACCAATTGGCTTGCCTTCATATAAAACACTGGTTAAACCTTGAATCAGAGGGGCATAAACAATATATGAATGCCCAACCACCCAGCCAACATCTGAAGCCGCCCAAAACACATCGCCTGGGTCCATGTCGTAAATGGCTTTCATTGAGTATTTCATTGCAACAGCGTGAGAGCCATTATCTCGAACAACGCCTTTTGGACGTCCTGTTGTACCTGAGGTATATAAAATATATAGAGGATCAGTTGATAACACAGGAATACAGTCTGCTTCTTGTGCGGTTTCCAATGCTAGTCGCCAGTCAATGTCCCTGCCTTCTACAAGGTTTGCTACCGATTCAGGACGTTGCCAAATAATCGCATGTTTAATTTTATGGCTAGACAGCTCAACCGCTTTATCTAGTAATGTCTTGTAGTCTATAACTCGGCTAACTTCAATACCGCAACTTGCTGAGACAATGACATCAGGTGTGGCATCTTCAATACGAATAGCCAGTTCATGTGGGGCAAAGCCGCCAAATACGACCGAATGAACTGCGCCTAATCTCGCACATGCCAACATGGCAATACTGGCTTGTGGGATCATAGGCATATAGATAAGGACCCTATCCCCTTTCTTCACTCCTTGCTTTCTAAGTACTCCAGCAAAAAGTGCAACTTGATCTCGTAAATCCTTATAGCTAATGGATTCTTTTGTATCAGTTACAGGTGAATCATAATGAATAGCAATTTGATTGCCGCGACCTTGCTCAACATGGTAATCAAGTGCCATATGACAGGTATTCATCACACCATCTACAAACCATCTATCTAGGCCATTTTCGTCTTTAGCTAAGATAGTATTTGGTTTCTTGAACCAATCTAGTTGATCTGCTTTTTCTTTCCAGAAAACGTCAGGAGTTTCGATTGAGGCTTGATATTCGCTGTCATAACTCATAATACTTGTTCCCTTATTATCTTTTTTGAACATGTCATGAATGGGTTACCCTTTTGGATAACCTCGATAGCTTCATCATGGTCATGAAGCTTAAGTTCGACAACTCGACCATAGTCTAACGGTCAATAAGTAAGTCGCCTTACTCACAATAAAAAATTCAGCTTTATTCTTTTTAATCAGCAACTTATGAAGAAAACTCTTGTGCAGAAGTTAGATATTAATGCTAAAAATCAGAAAGGAGGCATGAATCGTTTTGATAAAAAAGCCAACAAATATCAATAAAAATCAATTCTGATAAAATGATAGTTTCAAAGGAATTAAGGGTATTAGTTAACTAATTTGATGGAATTAGCGCTTAATATAATTGGAGAATGATTGAATCAAAATTAAATTGATATTCATCCAACTCAGGGTTAATGTTTTTTGAGTATTGTCTAAAGTTGATTTTTCTTAGATTGTTCTTAGTCCATTTTTCTTGGGTCAAATTATCAATATAAAGCTGCACATTTTCTTTAGTAACTAGCCCCATGGGCGTTAATAGCTCGACACCATGGTCAACAAAGTCTTCACCTGATAAGTAATCAAAAATAAGCACCAGTGACCAAGCCCCTTCAATATAATGACCACCAGCTGCAGCACTAACCTGACCTTTTTGAATTGCATCTAACATAGACTTTTTAAACCCAACGCCCCCTGTAAAATAATCATTACCAGCGGTTAAACCTAATGGCTTTTCCCCCATGAGAACCCCATCAACTAATCTAGCACTGCCAGCCCATACGATATGAGTTTGTTTATAACGCTTCATTAGCGCTTGGAACTTAATACTTGCTTCCGTTTCATCCCAACTCTCTACATTCACAACTTGGTGTAATTTTACATTTTTGTGCTGTTCTACCGCTTCTTTAAAAGCATCAAGCCGCATGATGGCTGCCCCAGAAGAAATAGGACCATTGATACCAATAATATTGACCTCTTGCTCTGGGTATTTATCTCTAGCGTCATCAATTAATATATTGGTGATTCTTTGGTTAGCACCCTTTTCATCAGGGTACATTTGTCCTACCCAATAAGGGTATTTTTCTCTTGGCAAGCCCATCTCATTGCTTATCTTTGCCGTCATGGCACTATTTACTAAGAATGAATATACCTTGGCCTCATTCGCAAGCTTAATAAATTGAGCCGCTGAGTTTTTATAATTGTTAAAAATAACAGCATCAACTTTATTCTCCCCTTCTAAAACAGACATAAACTGTTGTTTCATTAGAATTCTATTGCCCTTGGCAGAAAAAGTTTGTAACTCAATACCTAAATCAAGCGCAGCTTCATTCATTAAATTAATAAAGTTTGTCCAAAATGGCGCATCTCTAGGATAGAACATAGCGACTTTATAGGGAGGTGTTGCCTTTGCTTGGGCTGTGTATTCTGAGGCGTTTAAGGTATTTTGGCTAAATAGAACAAAGAAAGATAGAAGTGAGAAAATCAGACACTTAGGCAGTAGAAACTTAAGGCTCATAAATTAACCCGATTAATATTTATTTGAATAAACAATAACCCTTTGTTAATTCACGGACAAACAATTCAAACCAAAATATTTTTCCTTCACTCAATGCTTTGGTCAGCTCTAATAACACAACTACTATAGCTTAGAGCTTTCTATATGAAACTTCAAAATTGCGTGCTAGTCGAAACAAGCACGCAAACTAACATCTAGTTGAAATATCATCCAGTTGTATTAAGAAAACATCTCCCTTACAACTTCACGACTTGACCTGTTTCTAATGATTTCTGGGCCGCATCAGCCAGCATTTGAGCTCTTTTGCCATCTTCAAAGCTAGGTGATACAGCTTGCTTTGCTAATACATTTTCAATGAAGGAAGTAAGCTGAAGGTTATAAGCGGCTTCATATCTATCAATAAAGAAGTTATACAATGGGTCTTTTTCATTGGTTTTATCAGCCGAATAGCGTGTTACCGAAGTCGGGGTTTGGTTATTGGAGATCACCATACCTTCAGAACCAAAAGCTTCCACTCTTTGATCATAACCATAGCTTGCTCTGCGCGAGCCATTAATATGAATTAGCTTGCCTGATGCGCTTTTCATTACCAGCATAACACTGTCTACATCACCAATTTCCGTGATCTTTTCATCAACTAGCGCGCTACCAAAAGCTTGTAATTCAACAATTTCTTCACCTAGAACAAAACGCGCCATATCAAAGTCATGAATAACCATATCCCTGAAAATACCACCAGATGATTTTAGATATTCCACTGGTGCCATACCGGGATCACGGCTAGTGATAATTAACTGCTCTAGTGTACCAATACTGCCATCTTTAGCGGCTTTAGCAACAGCACTGTGACTCGGATCATAACGACGGTTAAAGCCAATTTGGATCGGAACGTTACAATCTTTAATTTCCTCAAGGCATTGATTTACCTTGCTTGTATCAAGATCAATTGGTTTTTCACAAAGGATTGCTTTACCAGCCTTGGCAGCTTTGATGATTAAGCCTACATGCGTGTCCGTACTGGTGGCGATTAATACGGCATCTACCTCAGGATCAGCCAAAGCAATATCCACATTATCAGCAACAATAGCACCCGTTTGATCTGCGACTTCTTGTGCTGCTGGGGTATAAACATCAAATACATATTTGATTTCTGATTGAGCGAATGCATGAATATTTTCAGCATGCATTTTGCCGATTCTACCGGCACCGAATAAGGCAAAAGTAAGCATTGTAGTCGTCCTTAAAGTATTATTTTTGTTTTCACTACGAGTGAATCATAGGGCTATTTTTTATATATCTTGAGCAATGATCCACTCATGATCAGGATCATTATTAAAGATCCAATTACGACTTGGTCCCGCCATGACATTCAAATAATATGATTGATAACCATGAGGAACGCCAACGGGATGGTAGCCCTCGGGCACCATCACCAGATCACCATCTTCAACCGACATAGTTTCATCTAAACTTCTGTCATCGTTATAAACCCTTTGAAATACAAACCCCTGTGGCGGATCAATTTTATGATAATAGGTTTCTTCCAACTGAGTTTCTGTTGGTGCAGCATCCGTATCATGCTTATGGGGAGGATAACTAGACCAATTGCCACTTGGTGTAATCACTTCACATACTAATAAACTATCTGCTGTTTCATTGGCGAATAAAATATTACATACATGTCGAGTGTTAGTATTGATACCTCGAGTTTCATATTGGCATTGCTCTGGCGTAATAAGCTTTGCTTGATAACCACCTTTACCCGGTGCACGACATATAGCAACTTCAACGTCAGTTAATGCCGTTAAAGACACAAAATCATCAGCGGGGGAGTAAATTGAGTAAGGCGCTTTTCTCTCAAAAACACTCATACGTTCACCAATATTCTGCCAACTCTCAGTACGAGTACTTGCATCAACCTTCCCAGATAAAATCACAACACAGATCTCATCGCTAAGTGATTCTATGTTAATAGAACTACTTTTTGCAAGCGCTTGCACTTCAAACCCTACGTACTTCCAGTTCGCACTTTGAGGTGTCACTTTTTGAATCAAGCCGTTGTTATCGTTTTTTTTGTTTTTACTCAATAAATAAGACATACATACCTTTAAAAAGGAAAGGCGAGTGTTTTAAAGCCTTCCCTTTTTCCTTAATCAGACATTATTTCATTGTTGGCATAGAAAACTCTGGACCCGCTCTTAAGCCTGTTGGCCAGCGCGCTGTAATCGTTTTCATACGAGTATAAAAACGTACGCCATCAGGTCCATGCATATATAAAGGACCGAATAAAGAGCGCTTCCAACCACCAAAGCTATGAAAGGCCATAGGCACTGGAATTGGCACATTCACACCAACCATACCGACCTGAACTTTCTCAGTAAATTGTCTTGCGGTATCACCATCACGGGTAAAAATAGCCGTGCCATTACCATATTCATGCTGGTTGATTAGCGCTAGCGCCTCTTCATAACTTTCAACACGAACGACACATAACACAGGGCCAAAAATTTCTTCATGGTAAATACGCATATTTGAGGTCACCTGATCAAACAAGCTTGGGCCAACAAAATAGCCTTTCTCATGTTTATCACAAATAAAGTCTCGACCATCAACAACCAGTTTAGCGCCCTGCTCAACACCAGAATCTATATAAGCACGAACTTTTTGAGCATGCTCATTAGAGATTAAAGGCCCCATATGAGGTTCCTGTTCTAATCCGTATTGCTTAAATAAGCCAGGCCCAACTGTCATGGTTGCAATGCTGTCTTTCAAAGTATTGATAAGGTTATCTGCCACCTCATCACCAACACATACTGCAACCGAAATTGCCATGCAGCGCTCACCAGCAGAACCATATGCTGCACCCATTAATGAGTTAACAACCTGTGACGGGTCAGCATCTGGCATGACTAACATATGATTTTTAGCACCACCTAATGCTTGTACTCTTTTGCCATGGGCACTTGCGGTCGCATAAATGTATTCAGCAATGGGGGTTGAGCCAACAAAACTAACGGCTTCAATTCGATCGTCAGTGAGTAACACATCTACTGATTCTTTATCACCATTTACCACGTTGAAAACCCCATCTGGCAAGCCCGCTTCTTTTAGTAATTCAGCTAAACGCATTATGGTGCTTGGGTCTTTTTCAGACGGTTTCATAACGAAGGTATTGCCACAGGCAATGGCGACAGGAAACATCCACATAGGTACCATAGCGGGGAAGTTAAATGGGCTGATACCAGCACAAACACCTAATGGCTGCATCAAGCTGTAACTATCAACACCACGTCCGACATTAAGGCTATGCTCACCTTTTTGTAGATGAGGAATACCGCAGGCGAACTCAACCACTTCTAAACCACGGGTTAATTCGCCAAGTGCATCTGAATACACCTTGCCATGCTCTGAGGAAATTAGTTCAGCCAATTCATGACTATTTTCTTCAACAAGCGCTTTAAATTTAAATAAAATTCGTGCGCGATTTAGTGGCGTCACCTGTGACCAGGTTTCAAATGCCTTTTCAGAAGAAGCAATGGCATCTTGTGTTTCTTTCACGCTACTAAGCGTAACCTGACGACTAATTTCACCTGTTGCAGGGTTAAATACATTCGCTTTTCTATCGGATTCAACCGCTATCATTTTATTATCGATAAAATTACCGATAAGGTTATTTACGTTAAACGACATTCATATCTCCATGGCGAGAAGGCTCGCGATACTTATTCTCAAAAAGGGATTAGGCAATCAAGCCAGCGGCTTTTAAGTTAGTTTCTAGATACTCATACCCTTTTGTGGCATAAGTTAATGGATGCGCAATGGCTGGGTCCTGCTCTGCTTCTAGCACTATCCAACCTTGGTACCCCACTGTTTTTAAGGTTTCAAAGATAGGTAAATAGTCAATTGAACCATCACCAGGGACGGTATACACACCTTCAAGAACAGCATTTAGGAAAGCGCTATCTCGATTTAGGTTATCTTTAAGCACATTAGGCCTAATGTCTTTACAGTGGACATGGACAATACGTTCAGCATGCTTTTTAGCCATAGCCAAAGCATCGCCACCAGCAAATGTGATATGGCCTGTATCTAAAAGCAGCCCGACATTTTTACCCGTGTTTTCCATTAGGAAATCGACTTCATCAGCCGTTTCTATCACAGTTCCCATATGATGGTGATAAGCGAGTTTGACACCTTGCTCTGCTAGGTAATCAGCAACTTGCGTAATTTTGCCAACGTACTCTTGCCACTGAGCCTGTGTCATTTTAGGCCTTTGAGATAAAGGCGCAGCTTGATCTCCATGTATACAATGTGTCACTTCAGCAAAAACCATGACATTAGAACCAAGCGCTTTTAATAGATTTAGATGGTCCTGAAGTGCTTCAATTTCATCGTCAACAGACCTTTCCATCAGTTTTGCACTATACCAACCTGACACTAATTCAATCTTATGTTCTTCCAATATTGGGCCTAACACATCCGCCTGACGCGGAAACTTATTTCCAAGCTCAATCCCCGCAAAACCCGCTAATTTAGCCTCGCTTAAACAGACAGATAACGGCGTATCAGCACCTAAGGAAGGAAGATCATCATTGGTCCAAGTTAATGGATTTATGCCTATTTTTATTTTATTCATTATTAAATCACTCATAAAATTGCCAGAATTAGTAAGGCTGTTTGCTTTTAGCTTCTTGATACTGTGCTTGTGCTTGATTCACACTCTCTTTGCTAGAGACTTCTGCAACTGCAACATCCCACCAGGCTCCACCTTCTTGAGTTGTCGGCATCGGGTCTGTATCAATCGAAATCACATAGGTTTTATCCGATGCTTTTGCTCTTACTAAAGCCGCCTCTAATTCAGCTAAACTTTGTACGTGTTCACCATTTGCACCTAACGCTTTAGCATGTTCAGCAAAGGCTGTTTTTGGCGCTCCAGCTTCAACAGTGTGGCAATCTTGTAAAAGGTTATTAAATGAATCGCTACCACAAGCATTTTGCAAACGGTTAATACAGGCATAACCCCTGTTATCCAGTACCACGACGGTGAGCTTTAAACCCAACATGACTGAGGTAGCAATTTCTGAGTTCAGCATCAAATAACTGCCATCCCCCACCATAACAATGACATCTCGCTCAGGAGTCGCCATTTTCACACCCACGCCACCAGCGAGCTCATAACCCATACAGGAAAAGCCATATTCAACGTG
Organism: Marinomonas sp. S3726; assembly: GCF_000967665.1. NCBI lineage: Bacteria > Pseudomonadati > Pseudomonadota > Gammaproteobacteria > Oceanospirillales > Oceanospirillaceae > Marinomonas > Marinomonas sp. S3726. Next base: position 135,488 of record NZ_JXYC01000018.1, read on the forward strand.
ATAACCCAGATCAGACTCAGTACGCCAGAGCTTATGTAGTTCACCCGGCAAACCACCTGCGGCTTGTACTATGGTTGAGTTTTTTGTTGCCTGACGATTCACTATACCGATTACATTCGCATCTGTTGGCAAGTAACTTTTATCTTGATAGGTATCAGGTACTTTCACTGCTTGGTTGACAGCATCAAGCCAGTCATTATTGAGAGATTTAGCTCTTTCAGCCCAGTGTGTATCAAATTGACATTCACCTAGCTCAGACATTAACTCTGTTAAGACTTCTCTCGCATCGCCTGTTAACGCTAATCCACCGTGTTTATTGGCATCAAAACTCGCTGTATTAATATTAATAAGCCTTAAGCCCTCGCGATTAAATAAGGTTCTTGAAGCCGAGGTAAAATCCTGCAAACGAGTACCAATAGCAATGACAAGGTCAGCCTCACTTGCTGCAATATTCGCTGCGCTTGAGCCTGTGACACCAACACCGCCAAGATTCAGTTTATGCTGCCAGTTCAATCCCCCTTTACCCGCTTGTGTTTCACATGCTGGTACCTGATAAGTATCAATAAACTGCTCAACCTCTTTTACAGCTAAGCTGTAATGCACCCCGCCACCTAGTACTAACAAAGGCTTTTTAGCCGCTTTAATTGCTTGTACCGTATTTTTAACTTGCACCTTGTCAGGCCGTGTTCGCGTTAAACCATGCACTTTTTTCTCAAAGAAGCTGATAGGATAATCAAAAGCCATGGTTTGTACGTCTTGCGGTAAGGCTAAAGTTGCAGGCCCGCAATTAGCAGGATCAAGCATGGTTGCAATCGCATTAGGTAAACTTGTAATTAGCTGCTCGGGTCGGTTAATACGATCAAAATAACGAGATACGGGTCTAAAACAATCATTCACGGATACGCTAGGCTCACCAAAATGCTCAACCTGTTGTAATACAGGATCTGGTGTACGGGTAGCAAAAACATCACCCGGTAAAAACAACACAGGTAATCGGTTAGCCATCGCAAGGCCTGCTGCCGTCACCATGTTGGTTGCACCAGGTCCAATGGATGAGGTACAAGCCATAATACGTTGACGTCTATTTTGCTTGGCATAAGCACAAGCAGCTAACGCCATACCTTGCTCGTTATGGGCACGATAAGTGGTAAATTCATCTTTTACATCCGCAAGTGCTTCACCAAGACCCGCCACATTACCGTGTCCAAATATTCCCCAGACACCACCGAATAGAGGCACTTCCTTACCATCAACAAGGTTAAATTGCGCTTGCAAATGCTTTACTAAAGCTTGCGCCATAGTGAGTCGTATTGTTTGCATTAGCTTGGCTCCCCTTGATGTCTTTGCTGCCATAATTGACTCATGGTTAAATAATTAGACTTCACTTCTTGTACATATTGAGTGTCATCTAAATTGCCTGACAACCAGGCTTTTGTTGGCTCAGAGAAGATCGTTCTCCCGATAGCAAAACCCTTGCAAATATCTTGACCAGCAGCGGCATTAAAGCCTGCTTGTAACTCATTTACAGGAGCGTCTAACCCAAGAAGAACAACACCTCGACAATAAGGTGATCTTTGCTTAATGACTTTGCTTATATTCTTCCAAGCCGATTCACTTGGTGAAGGAAGCTTCCACCAATCAGGGAAAATCCCTAAGTTATAAAATCTTTCAATAGACCTTGATAAAGTCTCATCATTCACTAATGAACCCACCGGCGGAATAATTTCTAAAAGGAGCTCATGCCCTGTTTCACAACATGCTTGATAGAGGTCCATCACCTTCTGCTCTTGCTCATTACGCAAGTTAACTTCATCATCCGGGTGGAAAAATACCAAACATTTAACGATATGATTAGCAGGCCATGTGGCGATTTCTTGAGCCACATTATTACCTTGATCAAACCTTAATGGTCGACTACTTGGTAACTCAACTGGCCTTGCGATCCAGTAATCTTTCCCTGTAATGTCATTCAGAACATCCTGAGCAAAGGTACCGTCAGCAAGAATACCGGTGCCACCAACTTTACCATCAAGCTCATGAGCACCTTGATAAGTTGCCTCAAGGATAAGTTGTTTAGCTTGTGGAATTTTATCTAATGAAGCACCCAGTTCACGGCACATATCAACAAATTGGCGTCTATGGTCAAAGGCTAAAATACATAGATCTTGCCACTCTTTAGGATTTCTCTGGGTTGTCACCCTATGTAGATAATTCAATACAGGATTAAGGTCTGGCCTTGGAATGTCACTACGGTTTGCTAAATAATGATCTAACTCTTCTAAGCTTGGCATTGCAGGTGCGCAGCCGTGCCTTGAAACAACAATGGCACCAGAGGCATTCGCGTAATCACACGATTTTTCTGTTATTTCACCTTTAATCCAGCCTCTTAAATAACCACTCAAAAAGGCATCGCCAGCACCCAGCACATTTAGCACATCCACTTTTACCCCATAGCAGGTAATACCCTCATCCAAGGTTTGTGGAATATCGCCCTTAAAGACAGAGCAACCTAATGCACCACGTTTCACCACAAATTCGGCATCAGATACTTTTCGAATACGCTTCAAACATTCAATGGTATCTTCACTGCCACCTGCAATATGAAACTCTTCTTCTGTACCAACAACTAAATCGCACAAAGGCATAATGGATAATAAGTGCTCTGTAACGGACTCATTCGAAACGAAACGATTTTCCCCTTCCCCTCTTCCTGTTAAACCCCAAAGGACAGGGCGGTAGTCAATGTCGACGACAACTTTTGTATTATTCGCACGGGCATATTCAATCGCTTTCAAAGCCGTTTTATTCGTTGATTGTGTCGAAAAATGCGTTCCTGTGATCAACAAAGCTTTTGCGCTGGCGATATAGTCTTCATTAAAGTCTGTTTCACTGATCGCCATATCAGCACAGTTTTCTCGATAGAAAATAAGTGGGAAGGTATCCTTATCTTTGATGCCTAATAGCACTAACCCAGTTAACCTTTCTTCATCTGTGATCACATGTGAAACATCAACGCCTGCACGGGCTAGTTCGTTTCTCACAAATCGACCCATATGCTCATCACCCACACGGGTTAACATGGCAGATTTAAGCCCCATACGGGCGGTACCAAATGCAATGTTAGCGGAAGAACCACCAAGGTATTTCTTGAAACTATTGGCGTCTTCTAAGGCCGAGCCAATTTGTTCGGAATATAAATCAACGGCGGCTCGTCCTAAACAAATAACATCTAAAGTTTTATCTTTCATTTGTGCTCTCCATCATATTGCTCCACGTCTACCCAGGCATTATTTGCATGAGACTCAACAACCTTGTCGAGTATGATATTGACTTGCGTTGCCGCCCTAAAATCTGGCCACAGGGGTTTGTTATTCACTATCCCTTCATATAAGTCCCGTACTTCAACAGCTTTAATGTCGTTGAATCCCAAGCCATGACCAGCAGAAACACAAAATGCCTGGTAATCTGGGTGCTCAGGCCCAACTAAAATACGTTTAAACCCTTGAGTTTGTGGGTCATCCCCTGCCATAAAGAGAGAAAGCTCAGACAAGGTTTCTTGGTCAAAAACCAAACTCCCTTTGGTACCTGTTATCTCAAATGACAAACCGTTTTTACGACCCCAAGCAATACGCGATGCTTCTAAAGTACCTTGAGCGCCGTTAGCAAAACGCACCATCATATGCGCTTGATCATCGTTCTCTACCTGACCTGTTTTCTGGCTATCACCGGCTAAAGGCCTTAATTTGTACACCACTTTTAAATCCGCACAAACTGAGGTGATTGGTGCAACTAAATGGATTGCTAAGTTCACCAGATGTGACGCTAAGTCATTAAGTGCTCCACTGCCTGCGTATTCTTGCTGCAAACGCCAGCTAAAAGGCAAACTCGCATCTGCTAGGTAGTCTTCATTAAATACACCACGAAAATGTACAGGTTCGCCAATATCGCCTCTGTCGATTAACTCTTTTGCAAACTGCAGTGTTGGGTTTTTGATATAGTTAAAGCCCACTGAGGTTTTGACACCTGCCTGCTCGGCCGCTTGCGTCATTTCTTTGGCATCTTCTGCGTTTAACGCTAATGGCTTTTCGCTATACACGTGCTTTCCTGCTGCAATCGCCGCCAATGCCATTTCTTTATGTAAGAAATTTGGTGCACAGATATCCACCAGATCTACATCAGGGTCTTGTACCAATGCTTTCCAGTCTCCTGTGGCACGCTTAAAACCAAACTCACGGGCTTTTTGCTTAGCTAAGTCTTCATCCACTTCAGCTAACATTTCGCATTCTAATTGATCATGCGGGATTCCAAATGCGGCCATGGCATTTCGATACGCTATTGCATGGGCTTTGCCCATATAACCTGTGCCAATCAACCCTATTTTTAAGCTTTTCATCATTCAATCTTCCACTTAAGCGCTGGCATCTAAACGGCTAAATTCTTCTAGTTCTGCCGTTAATTCATCAAGCTCTTGGCCACCAGCCATCATTTCGAGAACATCCTCACGACTCACCTCAGATTTAAGGAAGGAACCTAGACTCTGACCACGGTTTAACAAGGTAAACCTGTCAGCAATTGGATAAGCGTGATGTACATTATGGGTAATTAAAATAACGGCTAAACCACGGGCTTTAGCCTTAGCCACAACTTTCAAGACATTGGCTGATTGTTTAACTCCCAGTGCGGCTGTTGGTTCATCAAGAATGAGCACCTTAGCACCGAAATGAATTGCCCTAGCAATAGCGAGACACTGCCGCTCGCCGCCAGACATAGTGCCAATCGCCTGAGATGGATCACGTACATTAATCCCCATATCGGCCATACCCTGTTGTGCTATCTTGTCTGCTTTTTCGATATCAAAACGTTTGAATATGCCTTTACCTTTAGTGAGTTCACGGCCCATAAAAAAGTTACGGGTAACACTCATTAATGGTACTAGCGCCAAATCTTGATAAACCGTCGCAATACCTGAGTCCAGTGCATCTACTGGCGATTTAAATACAACCGGCTTACCTTCAAAATGGTATTCACCTTCACTGGGAGCATGCACACCAGCCAAGGTTTTTATTAAGGTTGATTTACCGGCACCGTTGTCCCCAAGTAAACAATGTACTTCGCCTAATTTAACCTGCATATCGATATTTTGTAGGGCAATAACAGAGCCGAAGAAACGACTCACCTTCTTTAATTCAATAATAAATTCACTCATATTCACTCACCTTAAAGGCACAAATGTTAGATTCGTTTAATGGTTTTAATAACAGATCGAAATCAATGTCGCGCTTCAGTGACACGCTTACGAATGTAGTTATTGAATAGCACTGCTGCTAGCAGCATGACCCCTAGAAAAACCCTAAACCAATCTGAATCTATCCCTGTAAAGAAGATCCCCATTTGCACCACACCAAATATAAGTGCGCCTAAACACGCTCCGATCACTGTGCCATAACCACCTGTTAATAAAGCGCCACCAATAACGACAGCGATAATGGCTTCGAACTCTTTTAATACACCTCGGTCAGCAGCAGCGGAACCAAATTCAAATACCTGACACGCGGCATAAACGGTTGCAGTAAAAGCCGTGAACATGAATAGTGATATCTTTACTTTGTCGACAGGTACACCCACATTGCGAGCTGCCTTATCATCACCACCCACTGCATAAATCCAGTTACCATATGATGTTCGAAGTAATATCCAACTACTGATAGCAGCTAACAGCAAACACCAAATAACCACCATAGGAATGCCTTCAACGATAGGCGACCCATCTTTATAAGAGTCAATTACTCCCATATCCGCTAACCAAACAAACAAGCCATTACCAAATGTGCCGCCAAATAATGGTGCTAACCAGTCATTTTCAGAAAACTTCTTAACACCACCTACTATGGTGCGGTTAGTAAAGAGAATGGATAATGCGATGGTCAAACCACGTAAGATAAAGAGAAAGGCCAAAGTAACGATGAATGATGGTAAGCCTGTTTTAACGACAACATAGCCATTAAGATAGCCAATGAACATTGCGCCAATAAAAGCAAAGATGATTGCAGCCCATATTGGCCACCCCCAATAAACGGCCGGTATGGTCATCATCATGCCCGCGAAACCTATCATGGAGCCAATTGATAGATCGAACTCACCTGCAATCATTAATAGGCAGGCGCCTATTGCAATTACGCCAAGCTGAGCAGAAACAGTAACCCAGTTAATAACACCGTCAGCCGCGAACATACCTGAATCGCCTGCTGTTAGAATAAAAAAGACAAATACCAAAATAGCACCCGATAAGGAGCCAAATTCAGGCCTGTGTAAAAGTTTCTTCCAAGCTGGAACACTTCTTATACGCTCATCTTTTTCTTGCGCTGCGACATTCACCGCTTGCACTGAATCACTCATACTCTGTCACCTTTCACTTTTATATTTATTTTTGCTACTAAATCACTCTTATCCAGCATTCTAGGCAAAACCTTAAACACTGAGGAAGAACCCAAGATCAATTCCAAGAATGAAACCATGTTAGAATATTTGTTTCATTTTTGAAACATTTTTTTAATTTTCATTTCAGAAAATCGTTACAAAAAAGTTATTAAAACTCAATTAATATATATTTAAATTAATAAAAACAACAAGATAAGAAAAACCATCAGCATGAAACGAAATAATTTAATCCATTGCCAATATGAAATTTATATTCTATTATGGTTCTGCTCTTGTATATTAATCGTACAAAACGTGTTTTACCTCTCAGGTAAAATAGTCAAAATAAAAATAATTTTGTGTGAACGGAGATTAGTAATGAAAACCTTTTTAAAGAAAAGTACCGCTCTATTAGTGGCTAGTGCTGCGACATTTGGCGCAATGTCCCTCTCTACTACAGCCCATGCAGAAGGCGAAAGATTTGTATTTGTATCCCATGCACCTGACTCAGATTCTTGGTGGAACGTTATTAAAAACGCCGTCAAACAAGCGAGCGATGACTATGATGTACAAGTAGATTATCGAAATCCGCCAACAGGTGATTTGGCCGATATGGCAAGAATCATAGAACAAGCTATCGCAACAAATCCAGACGGTCTCATTGTCTCAATTGCTGATTTCGACACTTTAGAAGGCCCATTAGAAAAAGCCAAAAAGCGTGGCATCCCAGTTATTACAATGAATTCAGGTACTCAAGAGCAATCTGCAGCGCTAGGTGCTCAGCTTCATATTGGACAACCTGAGTTTGCAGCAGGCTTAGGGGCAGGTCTTAAAGCAAAAGAAGCCGGTGTCAAAAACTTCTTATGCGTAAACCATTACATTATGAACCCAGCATCTGTTGAACGTTGCATGGGATTTGCCAAAGGTCTAGGTGTTGAGTTAGGTAGCCAAATGATAGACTCTCAAACTGACCCGACCAATGTTGAAACCAAGGTATCTGCTTACCTTCGTAAGAACCCTAATACACAAGCGGTTCTCACATTAGGGCCAACATCCGCTCACCCGACCTTGAGGGCACTTGAAAAAAACAAGATGCATGATCAGGTCTATTTTGCGACCTTTGATCTAAGTGGTGAAATTTCTAGCGCGATTAAAGATGGCCGCATTGATTTTGCAATTGACCAACAACCTTACTTACAAGGTTATTTACCCATTACATTCTTAACACTTAATGCCCGTTACGGATTAATGCCAAGTAATGACGTCAACTCTGGCCCTGGATTTATTACTAAAGCCAATATTGATTTAGTCGAAAAACTTGCTGGTGAATATAGATAAGATTTTTTGTGCCCTTGTGCTATCGCTCAAGGGCACACTTTATCTTGTTAGCAATCTTCGCAGGTATTCAAGCATAAAATTGTTTATAATGACGCGTTAACACCTTGTCCAGGAGGCTTTTTTGCAAGCACCAACCTCTTTAGAAGATTTACAACAAGCCATTAGTAAAGAATATGAATCTTTAAGCAAACGCTTACAGCAAGTGGCTCGTTTTCTACTTGAACATCCGAACACGGTTGCACTTGAAACTGTCGCAAGTTTAGCTGAACAATGCGATGTACCACCTTCTACGTTAGTCCGTTTTGCTGCCGCTTTTAATTACAATGGTTTCACTGAGATGCAAAACTTGTTTAGGCAGTCTTTAGTTGAACAAACGTCGAGCTACAGTGAGCGCGTACAATTAAGTCAGAGCACCACTGCTAATAATATGGTTAACCCCAGTATTATTTTAAGTGAGTTTAGTAGTAGTAATGCTTTCTCAATGAAGCATATGAGCCACCACTTTCCTGAGACAATGCTTAACGATGCTATTACTTTATTAGAATCTGCAAACAATATTTATTTGATTGGTTTACGTCGTTCCTTTCCAATTTCAACCTATTTTGCATACAGTTTAAGACACTTAAATAAGCCAACCCACTTGATTGATGGAACAGGTGGTATGTTAATGGAACAGGCCAGCAACATACGTAAAGGAGACGTTATCATAGCAACCACTTTTAGCCCTTATGCTAAAGAAACCGTTAACGTTACTGATTTTGCCTATAAGTCAGGGGCAAAGGTGATAGCACTAACCGATAGTAAATTAAGCCCTCTTTCGGCCATTTCTGATTTATGTTTTGACATTAAAGAAGGTGAAGTGATGGGATTTAGATCGTTAACCTCATCAATGACATTAGCCCAAACACTTCTAGTAGGTTTAGCGTACAGGTTAAACAGTGACGGTATGCTATCAGATACTCAAACAACACCTTGGAATAAGTAGTTAATTATCCATATTATGATAATTAACTATGGTGTTACGCCCCATTTTTTTTGCCAAATATAAGGCTTTATCTGCTTTGATAAAAAATGGATTAGCCTCTATCTCATTTACAGCTAAAGTGTGATAATAACCCACACTAATACTCACCCTACCTAGATAGGATGATTCATGCTTTATATCTAACCTTAATAACTGCTCTTTGAGTTCGGCCAAAATGGATTCAAGCATTTCTACAGGTAAACTGTAGGCTAGCAACACAAGCTCATCACCACCATATCGACAAGCAATAACATTAGTGTGTTTACCTTCTATTTCGATTAATAATGAAGCAAGTTTTATTAGAAGTTCGTCTCCTTTTTTATGGCCGTAATGATCGTTATATTGTTTGAAATAATCACAATCAATCATGCATACACAAAAGCTTTCATTCGCTTTAACCGTTTTATACCAAAGTCTTTCAGATAACTTATCCATATGCCGCCTGTTGGCAAGGCCTGTTAAATAGTCCTGTCTAGCAACAAGCTGTAGACTTTCATTCTTTTCCCTAAGCTGCTCTTGTTGATACTGAACCCTTTCAAGCAACCGATTAAAAGCACTGACAATTAAGTTCACCTCCAAGGTATTAAATCTAGGGAATTTATATTGGTAGTTGCTGGTTTCATTAATTCGGTTTAGTTCAGACGAGATGTATTCCATTGGTTTAACGACTTCTCTGGAAATTAAACGAAAATACAATAAAGGAATCGCTAACCCTGCTGAAACGCCCAAGATTAAAGTTAAAGAAAGGAAATCTTGTTTTGCCTGTTCTGAGTCAGCTTTAAAAGAAATAGATATTAAATTATTGCCATTAATATCAGGCAAACTAAAAGAGAGGTAACCGTTATCATTAATATAAGAATAGTTCTGATTAATATCATCAAACATATTATTAGATAGCACACTGTAGCGTTCATTTTTGGCCCACTCAACGTCAATGCCTAGCTGAGTCTCTGAGCGCCACTGGTCAATTAACACTTTATCCATCTTTTGAAAAAAGATTAAATACCCAGATTGCTGATTATTTATGGGATTGGTAATCTTTGAGATGCCATATAAGTGAGGCACTTCATCTGTAATATAAATACCGCTACTCGATACTGTATTTTGGTTAACACTATCTAGGTGATTAATAATCGCATCTAGTTGAATAGGCTCAATATTAGAAATATTATGCTGGTCACATTGTTCGTCGTCAAAAATTATCTCACACTCAAACTTTGTTCTTCTTTGCTGTGTAATAAGCTTTACACCGGATAAACCTGCCGCGTGAAAGGTACCAAACACATAGTTTTTATTTATGTATTGAACACCTTCTCCAACGTCTTCCATATAATTATAAGTATCCTCCCAAACACCATAGTCATAAGACCATACTTGGACACTTTTAAGGCTAGATTTAATCGCTTGAACAACTCGTTTAAAATCCTTTTTATCAGACTCTACTTGTATAGCTTGAATTTGAGGAAGCTCAATCCAGTACCGTATTGCTGCCTCGCCGCAAACAACCAGTAATAGAATAATTAGAAAAATAAACCTAAGCCTGTATTTGACAGACTTAGCTTGAACTCTTTCCAAAGCATCACTCCTCTAGTGAAACAATGCTTTAGTATAGTTAGTATATTTAAAAGGGAAGTGTAATGATCTGTATACAAATTTAGCGGATTTGAGAAAGACAAAAAATACTTAAATTAGAATTTAAATCTCACACCCATACTTAATACTGAGTAACCACCAAAATCTGCATCAATATCTTTATAACTAATCTGAAGATCAGATGTATCACCAATATGACCTAAAAGCCCTAACCCAAACACACGATTAGAACCATCAAGCTCTTCAACAGCTTCTGCACCTGGGTTAAAAAGCTGTCCTTCTTTAGATGTTAAATCCCAATAGGCTTTGCCGTAGAAAGGAATTAAAGAAACCGATTCCCAAGCAAAACGATAACCTATAAGTATTGCCTGATGGCTTAATGAATATCTGTCTGATGCACCACCTAGAGAAAAATTCTCTGCAAATAATGCATCTAACTGAAGGATAAAGTGGCTTTTAAATTCATATCCGAATGAAACATCTAGCCCAAATGCATCGGTACCAACGCTTTCGTTAGCAAAATTATTTGCAATATCAATATTTGAATAAACAAAACCTGGGGAAATAAAAAAACCATGGGACACTTCAGTGCTACTCTCATCTTGGCTAGTTTCATCTAATTCATCAGCAAAAACTGGTGATGCCATCAAACCAATACAAATACTAGCTGCACACAAACTTATTTTATTCATTTTCCTTATAAATTCCTTTTACTCTATTTAGAACAGCATATTATCAAGTAAAAGCAGTTTGTACAGCCGAGTAATAAATAACAAGACCACAAAAAAGCCGTCACTTTAAATAAAGTGACGGCTTTTTAATGGCTAGCAAATTTACTCACTAACCCCAAAGAAAGGAGAAAAGACGTTTAAAAATATTAAATAATATTTCTAACGGTGACTCATGCTTTGGTTTTTCACCATGATCACCACGTTTTGTATATTCAATTTCAATAATCACAGGATCATGATCTGAAGATGAATACGCATTAGTCGATTTAGCCAGATCACCAGTATATTGGCTTGAGTACTCAAACAAGTTAGATTCAGCTGAATTGATATGCCAATCATCAGTTGCAACAACTTTACGTAAAAGTGACTTATTAGCTAAAGCATGGTCAAGACTACCCAGTTCACCACTATAAGTATAAGAGTGAGCTTTTGGCCCTTGGAAATGTTCAACTAGGTTTGTAAAGCCATATGATTTAGCGGCTTCAACCGCTACGCCACCATTAATCGCTTCACCGTTCAAGCTAGCTTGCTCAGCTGTCATAATTTTACGTTCAGAAGCACTCGCATCATAATCAGTCAAAACGCGGATTGGATCTTCTTTACCATAGGCATTTAAATCACCCATAACCAAAATATCACCTTTTACGTTTTCAGCTAAATAATCACCCAGTGTTACAGCGGCAGAAACCCTAAAAGCGTTACAGTTACCTTGGGCATCATTTTCATTCGCTGTATCTTCGATACAAGCAGAACCTTTAGATTTCAGGTGATTAACAACTATGCTCAACTTACGCTTAGTTTCTTTATGCTTGAATTTTTGTAGCAAAGAGACACGCATATATTTATCAAACTGCTCACCTTCAGAGTCGGTACCATGTTGTTCAGGCATATCAATCTTAACAGCGTTGCCAACCAAAGAAACGGCATCCGCACGATAAATTAAGCCTACAGCAATAGCATCGGTACCAACATTATCGCCTGCCGATACATAAGAATAAGGCAAAGCACTAGCAGGTTGAGTTGTATTAATTTGATCAACTAACGCAGCAATGGCACTAGTATCACTAAAACCGTTATTCTCAATTTCCATTAAGCCAACAATGTCCGCATCTATCATGCTTATTGCATTTGCAATTTTAGCGATCTGGATTTGATATTCACTGTCAACTTCTGCACCGCGGTTATCACCAAAAGCATTAGCGGCACCACCAAATGGTGAATTGAAAAGGTTTAATACGTTAAAGCTAGCAACACGAAGATTACCATCATCCGCTAGAATTGGACCGTATGAGGTACGATCAGATTCAAGATCACGAGAGAAGTCAGACTTTGCTAATACCACATCCTCACCTGCAATTAGGCGATACTGACTGTAACTATAAGCAATTACACCCTCTAGATTACTAATGCTATCTCCAACACGAATATAACCATCTTCAGGGTTAAAGTCTGGGAAGTAAGGAACAACACCATCTGCAGGCTTGGCATCCGTATCGATATAAAGGGTACGTTTAGCGTTTTCTTCTGCAACCTTAACTTCGTCTTCGGTACCAGCTACATGAAGGTGTGTTGATTTATATATAGGTTCTGCATAACTCATAACCATGTTGTTACGATAAGAGCCATAATCAAAACTAAAATTACGAGACACAATTAAATCAGAGTTTGTAGTTGTCACAAACATACCTTCATAAGGCTCTAATTGATCGTGAAGTAAACTATCAGAATTAAGATCAAGCTGTGTTGATTGGATTTGGTTATTTGAACTCAAAATTTCATAGGCACCTGAGTCCATAGAAATTTGGGTTGAAGAGTAATACTCAGAGACTTCACCTTGTACACAAATCTCATCACCGACTTGAAGTCCTGTAGGCGTAGTATTGCTATATACGAAGAGACCATCTGATGTAGAGGCATCACCATCACCCGTGGCATCTTGAATAAAGAAACCTGAATACAAACTAGTTACTATGTCAGTAACAATCCCTGATGTGTAGTGCGTACCACCTGAAAAACTACCTTCAATGATTAATGGACTAGTATCACCACTTCCTTGAATTGCATAGGTAGGTGTTAATACCGCACCAGAACAAGAAAATGGCTCAGGCTCAACAACGTCACCATTTGGAGCAACCCCCATACCATCATAGTTATCTTTTGCTAATACATTCCATGCAGCAGCATTCCATACCCCATCGGCAATGACTGTATTATCAACTCGGTCATAACTTGCGTCTTTAGCAAAGTCTGTATCACCATATTGACCGAAAAAGTCTAAGGTTTGGCCATCACTAATACGTACAATTGCGACAGGATCATCGCCATTAAAGTTAACAGACGATGATGTTTGGTTCGCTATAGCTAATAGCGCATCACTTGCTGAAGAACTCGCAATAACAAAAACACCACCAGCAGCTAAACTTACATTATCAAAGTTAATATCGTTTGGTGAATTAGCATCACCATTAGAATATTTAACTAATTTATAATCTGATAAGCTAACTTCTGCTGAACTTGTATTATAAATTTCAACGGCTTTATTATAGCTACTACCTTCGACATATTGACTAATAATGAGCTCTGCTGATGCAGTAGAGGCAACGACACTGGCGATTGATGTCGCTAGAATCGTTTTAACAGGTATGCTTTTCACTCTTGATCTCCATTCATTTTTTTGAGCCAGAAATGAATGCTAATTCTTTTAGCAAATGAGATTAAATAATTCCTTTTATATCCCAACTTCAAGCTATTATTTTTTTATACGTAAAGAATGAGCATAAAAAATGACAGTATTAAACTGTCATTTTCATACACTTTCTGCAATATGACACAATCTTGACCGTTCGAACAGCCTTAAGCAGAAAATATTCATTATTTAGAATAATCCATAAAACTAAAGCGAATATCAGATATAAACATGCATACTTATCACTATTAGCTAAATTATCATGTATATTGAAAATTTCTAAAAGCTCAATTGAAGAATAATTTAAAAGGAAAATGGCTATTTTAATGGTGAGTTTTTTATTGATAAGGCTTTATCAATGAAGAATAATTTTAATATATTTCAGTATGATTAAGCTGCGATAAAATTTGTTAAAAGCCTAATACATTCAGCATTAATACATAGCCATTGAGCTTGTTTTTCTATGATGGAATTGTTTTATTGGCTTTAGATTTCACACTATGAAATCAATTAAAATAAGGAAGGTTTTGTATTAAATGCACTTCTATAGCAGCCAGTTTAAATCTATTCACTCTATAACTAAAAGGCATTCTATATAGAAACCTAAAGACAGAAGCGCGCTAAGCGGAGAAAGGTTAGCTCATATAATATAGCCATTTTACTGAATGCAAACGGGCTGAAAAATAGCGAACTTACTAATAAGTCATCCCGGTTCATCATGTAAATAAAAGCACCTAAATTTATAGCAATATTCGCAACTTAATAATCATTCTGTGAATAAGACACTTAACGTGAATATAAGACTCTTAGACTATACTGTCTGGGTCTTTGAATAGTGTCTATTCGACACGTCTGGAAGGCAGCAGACTGAGAAAGTATGACTTAATCTCAGCCTACTTGTTAAATCATAACGATCTAATTAAGAATTTGTTTTGCATAACATTCAGTGTCTAGATCATTAATTTCAACTGTGACAGACACCTTAGCTAACGGCAATACCAACACAGAATCTAAAATAGATTTAGAAAGCAGTTTTCTTTGTAACATGTTTCGCCCAGCGAGCAACTTGACCTCAATATGTATAAAATCAGCATTATCAGTCTGGCCAGCTGACTGATAATAATCATAGGAAATTGCTCGTGTCTTAATATCTTTTAACTCAAACAAAGCAGATTTCAGACACCCTTCTGTCACCTTATCCATTAAAGTTTCTATCTCAATTTGCCCTTTTAGCGCACTTGCATACTCAATAATACAATGAGGCATACCCTACTCCTTTTGCTCGGTATTAAGTGGTTGATCAAGCTCTTTTTTAATTTGTGAAATGAGCTCACCTTGGGAGAAAACACATAATTCACCCGTTTGCATTTCATGCCAAACTTCATCATTTGTTAAAGGTTGAGTCGCTATGACAGTCACGACATCTTTATCTGTAGTCACTTCTTTGAAGTCAATACTAACGTCATCATCTGATAAGCTCGCCTGTTTGAAAGGTGCTCGACGAGTAATCCAGTGCAATTTAGTAGTGCAATAGCAAATTAGCTTATCGCCATCTGAAAGCATCATGTTAAAGACACCCATAGACCTTAATTCGTCTGCTAGCGTATGTAGTTTTTTAGATAAAATTTCAACACTTGGCTCTGAATCAGGAAAAGCTTCTTGTAATCGTGCAAGTATCCAACAAAAGGCTTTTTCAGAATCAGTACTGCCTAACACTTGATGAAAGCCAGAACAGAGTGATTCTGAATTCTCTAATTGACCATTATGAGCATAACTCCATGTTTTCCCCCACATTTGACGATAAAACGGATGGGTATTAGGTAAACACACTTCACCAACATTTGCTTGACGTATATGGCTAATTACAACATCACATTTTAATGATGTTTTACTAATCACCTCAGCCATATCAGAGTCAGCACTAGGTCTAGGATCATGAATACACCAGACCTGTCCTTCTCTATACATAGCCACACCCCAACCATCTTTATGAGGCCCTGTTTTCCCACCTCTTGCTCTTAAGCCAGCAAAACTAAAACAAATATCAGTTGGTACATTGGCACTCATGCCAAGCAGTTCACACATAATCTTTTACACACTCTCTTCTGTGTTTGTTTGATTCGATTTTTTACGTTTTCGCATCCACCATATTCCCCCCCCAATGGCGAGGAATACAGCCAAGTTTATTAAAGCGTATACAAGGATTTCACTACCAGAAAAGCTAATGTCGTTTTCATCATCTTGTGCCTCACCCTGTTCACCTGACATAAATGCTTCGGCCGACTCAGCAGCTTCATCAATACTAGCCTGTACATCCTTCATTAATTCAGTCGCATCAATTTCTATTTTTAACTTTTCTTCTAAGCTTTCATTTGTTTGTGCTTCAAGCCCTGAAAAGCCCTCGCGACTTTCTGCCAAGAAATCAGTAACGGCTGTTCCTGGTGCTACATCGGTTAACAAGTTAGAGGATTCAGGCTTGTTATAATTAAATTTTAGAGGGTTAGTTGTATAATCAAACCTTACTCCCGTTTGCGTAACCCCTTTCAACCTCACCTTCGCTGTAAAATTAACTTTTTTACTTGGTACAAGCTTTTGCCAGAAACCTGCACCTATGAGTGGTAATTCTTCTTCGACCCTAGTCGCATCCATATAATCCACTTCTAAAAAAGCCTGACTTCTAAACAAATCTAAACGCAAGTTTGAAGGCTTAACGCTAAACGACATTAAGCCATAATCTTCTTCTTTCACTGAAAGGCTTACTGCTGGTGTCACCGTAAAATACTGGCTTAGTTTCCTAGCAAATGACTGACCATCCAAAAAGCTTCTAAGCTCGTAATCTCCTTCAAGAATTAAAGATTCAAACTTATTCTTGAATTGATAACTAGATTGAGAAAGCTCCTTATTATCAAGTACTTCTAAGATCTCACCTCTGTGTCTAATAAGAGATTGCTCAGCTTTCAATACCTCCAGCAAAATAGGGTCTTGAATTAACTCACCGTTCTCATATAAACCAATACTAGAAAAAAGAGGTTCATTAACAAATAGCACACTCGCAATATTACTAGCTTCAACTTTCAAGTTAGTAACAATACGAATACTCGACTTTTCAAGATCCACATCCTCAACTTGCCACGTCCCTAGCATAGGTTCTTCTACTGTCACTAAGGTATAACGTAGTCCATTTGCAACCGTTACTTTCTGATCGTCTTTTAAAGATAAAACGTCACCTTTTGGCGCAATTACTTTAGGCTTTTTCCCTAACTTGTGAAAAACCAGCAAGGTAAATTCTTCGATACTATCGTCGATAAAAAAGGTATTACCTTCAAAAGGCAATTCATCCGCTTTATTAGCACTAGTAAAAATACGATTGAAGGTACTTAGTAGATCTTCCGGAACGGCAACCTCTGTATAACTAGCATTTGTTTTTACAGATAAGGTCTTTAGTAGTTCAGAATCGGTATAGCCCGTCATAGAAACTGTGTGGAGCTGAATGCCTTTTTCAATCAACTCATCTAGTATCGGGGTAAGTATTTTTTGGCGAGATAACTCATTAACGCTAGGATCTAAACTGATATCAACCATCCCATCAGTAACAAGAATCCAATGTTGCTCACTATCAGTTGCAACCCCATTCGCAGCAGGGGTATCCAACATCAACCTAAGTACTGACTCAAGATCTGTCTGCAGATCTTCGGTGATATAGCCACCTAGATTATTTTTCAGGCTAACTTTAAGTTCTTCTGTGATGGGAGTTTCAGGAAGTAAGACTCTTGGCTCTTCACCAAATAGCCAAACCCCTAGACTGGATTCTTCTTCTGGTGCTAAGTCTGCAATCAATCTTAGGGATTCGGAGGTTAATCTATCTGGATCACTTATTACCATACTGCCAGATGCATCAACTATGACACGAAACTGCGTACTCGCATAAATATTTAAGCTTGTACCTAGCAGGCATATAGCCATGATAGCGCGTAACAACATAGATCTATCCTTAAACAATAACCTGTATTTGCTTACTAAATTGTTTTACTAAATTGAGAACAAATTACCAAAGCAAAAGACACATTATCCTAAGTCTAGATGCTCCGGCATGCCATGTACCCAACGTATTACATGGGTTTCCCAATCTTCTTCGGCAACTTTATTTTCACTTACAGCATAATCGCGAACACTTAACCCTTGACGAAGCATCTGAGAGTTATCACCTACCAATAAAGGGTGCCA
Source organism: Marinomonas sp. S3726 (assembly GCF_000967665.1). Lineage (NCBI taxonomy): Bacteria > Pseudomonadati > Pseudomonadota > Gammaproteobacteria > Oceanospirillales > Oceanospirillaceae > Marinomonas > Marinomonas sp. S3726. The sequence goes on from NZ_JXYC01000018.1 coordinate 153,501, forward strand.
ATCAGGTAGTTTGCCCGTTTCATGATGCACTCGATAACTACATGTATCAGGCAACCAAGAAAACGCTTCTAACTGCTTTGGAGTTAAGTCAACACAGGATCTAACATGCTTAAACCTTTGAGGGTAGACCTTGCACTGACATGTTTTTATATTCAATTGATGGCAAGCTAAATCCGTATAAAAAATCTCATCCGTTTCATCATCCTGTAATTTCTGCAAACAACATTTGCCGCAACCATCACAGATACTTTCCCACTCTTGCTCGTCCATTTGCTCTAAGGATTTACTTTCCCAATAAGGCTGGTAACGCTTAGCAATCATTAATATGCAGCCTGAGTTGGTGTCATATACAAGTCTAACAATGAGTCATCTTTAGCCGGTGGTAATTGTAGATAAAAACCCTGGTCACGAATTGATGTCAAAACAGTTACCGCATCCGTTCTAGCCAGTTTTTTGTTTTCATCCAGTAATAACACCATTGCAGGTGTTCCTCGACCAAAGCGCTCCATCAGAGCTTCAGGCACAACTGATAACCCATCTTCTTTCGCAACATAGATATACATCTCATCCTGCTTAGTGGAACGATAAACTTGTACAATTTTTCTTTCTAATGACATAAGGAGTTACATTTCAGTTTGATTTATATTAATTGCAAAAGGTTTATGCTTTAGCAAAACGCTGCAAAATGGGTTCTATTATCTCTTCTTTACGCCAGCCTGTCATAGTAGGAGGCGTTAATATAAGCGCTTCATTTAAAAACAGGTGACGTACAATTGGATCTAGCTGTTTCTTTTTCAAAGCGGCTTCTGGCGCTATCCCCAAGCCTTTCGCTTTTTCTAGCACAAACGCTTTTATTGACTTAGATAATTCACCAGCCTGAGAAGGCAGCGGCATGTCTAACGCATTTTGATATTCATCTTTACTAAGTTCGTTTACCAGCGCCACCGACTTTAAAATATGCTCACCATATAACCTATGCTGCCGCCCTGTCATTTCTTCCGTTCTTGATAACGCATTATGAGTATCAGGGAAGAACTTCGCGATAGCCCACAAAGTACGATCCTTAATGACCTGACCTTTGGGAACATCTTCATCACGGGCAGTTTTATCGCGCCATATAAATAATATGCGTAACAGAGTCAGGCTTTTTTGATTCAAACGCCAAGCCGACTTCACATTTGACCAGTTTTGCTCAGGGTCACTATTAAGCCTGTACTGATGAGTAATAGCGAGTGTATCTTCAAGTACCCAGTCCAGCATATTTTTTTCTTTCAATGTCGTAATTTGATTTTCATAAACATCTATCAAATACACTACATCCAAAGCGGCATAACGTTTTTGCGCTTCTGTTAAAGGTCGCTTTAACCAATCTGATCGTGTCTCGTCTTTTGCAATTTCGATATTTTTATAGGCAAGTATCAATTTCACATAACTTAACGACCACTGGCCACTAACATAGGCTTCACCAACCTGGGTATCATAGAATGGTGTAGGAACAACCCCTAACAAGCGATCAAAAACTTCTAAGTCTTCGGAACAAGCATGAAATACTTTCACTACATTAGGGTTAGTCATTAATGCGGTGAGATCATCCCAGTTAGAGATTGCTAATGGATCAATTAAAACAGCACTTTCACCATCACTAATTTGAATTAACCCTGTAATCGGATAAAAAGTTGTACGACGAATGAACTCAGTATCCACAGCAATCACAGGTAGACTTGCGAAATGCGAACACCAAAGTGCTAGATCAGCATCACTTTCCACCCAAACGATAGGTACGTCTTTTTCATTTGTACTCATTTTATAACTTTTTCCGACCATCTAGAGCCAAGGCAAGCGTGTTACCATCGACATATTCTAATTCACCACCCATGGGAACACCGTGAGCAATACGTGTAATCTCAATTTCTTTTGGTTTTAGCAACTCAGCAATATAATGGCTTGTTGCTTCACCTTCTAATGTCGAATTAGTTGCAATAATCACTTCTTTAACATCATTTTGGGTCACTAAGCTTTCTAACCTATCTAACCCAAGCTCATCAGGGCCAATGCCATCAATTGGAGATAAATGCCCTAATAAAACAAAGTATCGCCCATCATAACGTCCAGATGCCTCCATTGCAGCAACATCGGCAGGGGTTTCGACAATGCAAAGTGTCTGGGCATCCCTATCCGATGCACTACAAATTTGACACTCGAGATCTTCTGTCAAATTACGGCAACTCGTGCATCTTCCTACTTTATCTAAAGCAGTTCTTAACGTTTCTGCTAAACGATCGGCACCTTGATGATCTCTTTCTAGAAGATACAATGCCATCTTTTGTGCTGATTTAGGACCAACACCAGGCAAACATCGAAGCGATTCAATTAGTTCAGCAATTAATGGGCTAAATACCAATTTTAAAACCTTTTATATAATAATGAATGGATTAGAAAGGCATTTTAAAGCCAGGAGGTAAAGGCATACCTTCTGTTGCTGCATCCATCTTAGATTTCTGAGTTGATTCAATATTACGTACAGCATCGTTAACAGCTGCAGCAATTAAGTCTTCAAGAATTTCTTTATCGTCTTCAAATAAACTGTCATCTATTTGCACACGCTTAACATCGTGACGACCTGTCATAGTAATTTTTACAAGACCAGCACCAGACTGACCTTCAACTTCCATATTTGCAATTTCGTCTTGTACCTTTTGTACATTCTCTTGCATTTTTTGCGCTTGGCGCATGATATTGCCCATACCACCTTTAAACATTTTCTTCTCCGTTAAGCTTTGATTTTTACACTGTCATAAATTAATTGCCCACCCATAGTACTCGAAAGAGCCATAACAATAGGATGAGCATTAAGATGGTCAATTGCTTCTTGCATCGCTTGAGCGCGCTTGCTTGCTGCAAATTCCTCCGCTGTTACACCTGAAACGTCTGCCACAGTATCTATAATCAGCGGCACGGTTTCATTAAAGTAATGACTAACGGCATCTTGAATTTGTTCGTATCTAACTTGGTTCAACATGTGGCCATACTCTAATGGCACTTCAAGTTTAATACCTTGCTCTCCTGCTTCTAACATACAGGAGTTCATTAAAATATTTTGCACCAATCCAGTTAAAGGTAAACGCGGTGCTATCAACCACCAAACTTGCATGGTCAATTCAGAAAAATGATTTAATGTCTCAACGTCCATCCCTAAAGCTGGCTGTACAATCACTTCTGCTTTAGTGAAAGACACATCTAACTGATTAGTCGCTATTGGCTTTTCTTCAATAACTAATTCAGCGTCCTCTTCAACTGGGTTCGTTATTGTAATAGCTTCAGATTGCATGACGGCAACTAACTCAGCCGAACGATCAAAAACAGCCTCACCTATCTCTTCAATTTCATCGTCGTCATTTTCATCTCCCTCTACTAAGACACTTTCTTTTGTAGAAGATTCCGCTGCTGACTGACTTTGCACCTCTTGTATTGGCTCAACTTCACCAATAGCGTCTTTTTCAGTCTCAACATCATTAACCAAACGACTTATGTCAGCCATTTTTGCTGTTGCTTCAGCATCATTTAATGGCTTTGGTTTTTCATCTGGTTCAAAAGGAGGCGTTTGCTCATTAGTTCTTGAGTCAGTAACTTTTTGCGCATTCGATTCAACTTTTTCTTCTGTTGAAATATTGCTATTTACTTGTTCTGAACTCTCTTTATTCACATGGTCATCCTGATCCTTATTAAGGGATTGAGATTCACCAATATTTGAGGCGAGTTCGACAGCATCAGTCACTTCATGCTTAATATCTTCGTTTAAAGACGCACTCTGTAAACTCGTATCTAGAGACTGAGCATCCTCAACAGAAATATTTTGAGGCGGACTTACTTGACTAGATTGAGAATCATTAGATGTTTCTTGAATCTGGGGTTTAGCGTTACTAGCCGTTAATGGTGCAGCTGTCTCTTGTGTAACTACGGGGTTACTCTCAACTCCAGTTTCTGCCTGAATTTGCTCAGAAACAGGCACAGAGGAAAGAGCAACACTAGCAGCAGGACGAAAGGCAATAAGCCTTAATAGCAGCATTTCAAAACCAGCTTTAGGTGAATGTGCTAAAGGTAAGTCACGTTTGCCTATTAGTAAGGTTTGATAAAAAAGTTGAATCGTTTCACTCGATACCTGCTGAGCAATCATTTTAACACTTGCCAAGTCACCTAACTGATCCTCTAAAGCGTTTGGCACTTGTTGCTCGATGGCAATACGATGTAAAAGGTCAAGTAATGAAGCGCAAATGGCTATGAAATCAGGTTGATATTCCGCCAATTCATTTATTAATGTTAATAATTTTGCCGCATCGCTTTGCACTACCGTTTCCAATAGTTTTACAACTTGAGCTTGATTAACTAACCCAAGCATGGAAGTCACATCGGATTCACTAATGTGGCCATTACCAAAGGCAATAGCTTGGTCAGTCAAACTTAAAGCGTCACGCATACTTCCATTAGCAGCTTGACCAATTTGCCATAACCCAGCCTCATCATAGCTAAGTTGCTCGGTCGTCAGGATTTTCTCTAAGTAACTAACAACACGCCCAGGGGACATGTTTTTCAAATTAAACTGCAGACATCGAGATAAAATAGTAACAGGTAGTTTTTGAGGGTCAGTCGTTGCTAACAGGAATTTCACATGAGCAGGCGGTTCTTCAAGCGTTTTTAATAAAGCGTTAAAGGAGTGAGTCGACAACATGTGCACTTCATCGATTAGATAAACCTTAAAGCGCCCTCGAGTCGGAGTATATTGTACGTTTTCTAATAACTCTCGAGTGTCTTCAACCTTGGTTCGAGAGGCCGCATCGACTTCAATTAAGTCAACGAACCTTCCTTCAGCTATTTCGACACAACTGCCGCATGTGCCACAAGGCTCAGGAGAAATACCATTCGTTTCGCAGTTTAAGCATTTTGCAAAAATACGCGCTATTGTGGTTTTACCTACACCTCGTGTGCCTGTAAACAAATAAGCGTGATGAAGCCTCTGTTGCTTAAGCGCATTAACCAGAGCTTGAAGAACATGATCTTGACCTGCAAGTTCAATAAAGTTTTGTGGACGCCATTTACGTGCTAATACTTGATAACTCATGATCCATGCTAGCTAATTTTACGCGGATCTTCATTGTACGGTAGTCAGACTGATGGGCCAACACTTTAGCTAACTAAATTGTTGAAACTTAATAATATTCAACTATTTGAACAATAAACAACCAAGCTTAACAATATTAATAATCACAACTAAATCCTAGCTATGGCTGTGTATCTAGCTATTCGTTAACTTCACATTCAAAATGATCATTAGACAGCTAACTTTAAAGAAGGCTTGAGTTAATTTTCAACTACCCTATTTATTAAAAACAAACGTCAGTTCGCCATCACATCAAAATTCAATCTATACCATATATTTTTAAGTGAAAGTTTGACGATACTGACTAGGGCTTATGCTCGTATGCCGTTTGAATAACATTCTAAAAAACCGCACATCTTGATAACCAACGGCATCACTCACTTTCTCCACACTCCAATTAGTTTCAAGTAAATAATCCTTCGCCAATTCAACTCGCATATATTGCACATAAATAAGCGGCGCCATACCGACAGCAGTTACAAATTTTCGCTTTATTTGTCTTTCACTTAAAAAGACTTTTTTAGCAAGTACATCCAACTTGAAAGACTCGGCTAGGTGATCTTGAATCCAGTCTTGTAACATATGCACCTGTTCATCCAAATGCCTTCTCACCTTATCTGGCGTTCGGTACATTTGCTGACTTTTACGAGTAAAATCTAACATTAGCAATTTAGCGCACTTAACTTTAATTTCCTTACCAAAGTGATCCCCTATCATATTTAAAATAAGATCTTGATAAGCATTGGCCCCACCACTGCTAGACAATCTTCCTTGCTGACAAATCACCTCATTACTTTGCAACAAAACATTAGGGTATTTTTTGATAAATACATCATCATATTGCCAATGAGTTGTTGCAGTCTTTCCGTCCAAAAGGCCTGTCTCAGCCAATAGAAACGCCCCTGTACACAAACTAATTAACCTGCTGCCTCGTTCATAATGCTCTTTTAACCAAGCAATCAATGACGGCTCAAATTTTAACGCATCTGAATTTATTCGCCCAAGTGGTGCCAGAATGACATAGTTGCTTTTATCAATGTCTTTATAGCTTTTAGTTACCTTAAATTCAAAATCGCTCGTAGCTTGTAAAATATGCTCCGCCGCGACGATTTCCAACTCCATTTTATATTCATTATCTACCAAGCTATTCGCCAGCATGAGCATTTCATATGGACCAAGAACACTTGAAATAGGAGACCCTTTACTAACCAAAATATTACATTTCATCCGACACCCCTAAATCTGTCCTAATCACATACCTAGGTTAGCATTAATACCACTTACCCAATACTAAAAGCTCCCTTAAAATAGGATTAAATGGATTAAGGAAAGAATAATGTCACAGAACAAACATACACTTATCGCATTTTACCAAGCCTTCCAAAAACTGGACTATCAAACCATGGCATCTTGCTACCATGAAAAAGCAGAATTTAAAGACGAGGTATTTGACCTTAAAGGACAAGAAATTAATGCTATGTGGCACATGCTCTGTGATAAAGCGACCGACTTCACACTGAGCTTTGATATCGATGAATCAAGCAACGAACTCAAAGTAAACTGGCAAGCCAACTACCTATTTAGCCAAACAGGTAGGCCAGTAGAAAACAAGATCACGGCAAGTTTTAAATTTAAAGATGGTAAAATCATCAAACACACAGATGAATTTGATTTCTGGCGCTGGTCCAGACAAGCCCTTGGAGTGCCCGGCTACCTTATGGGGTGGTCACCTATGCTAAGGTCTAAGGTTAGTAATATGGCAAATAAGAACTTAATGAAATTTATTGAGAAAAAGTACGACTAAGCACTAAATGTAAAAAAGCCTGATAAAGTATAAGTCGATATTTTATCAGGCCAAATCAGAACACTCTTTTACACATTCAAAACAAATTACATAAGCGCTCTACCGTTATCACCTTGCTCATAAATCATCAGACTGACACGAGAGAGAACTTTAATATCTTCCATAGTGATATTAAGTGACATTTCACCATTAGATATACGGCCAACAATCCCTCTAATATAAGCTATATCATTCTTAGCTTTAGGCACTCGTGTCGTGATAAAAGTAAACCAAGCCTCATTCATATTTTTTAAGACTTTTTTAATCACCTCTTGATTCACAATAGTAAAAGGCTTATCAAGATTGCCACCATCACGCAGAATGTCGTAAATAATATGACCCTTCTTTTTTGCCTTCATCATATTTTCAGTGTTTAGCTGCAACTCAGCGATATGACCATTACTCATCTGTAAAAAGAATTTGATATCTTTGTAACCCGCTGCCGTAGCACCACAATTATATTCTTCGTTTTTACTGGTTCCATATCTGTCTTTCATAACAGATTGCTTAGACTTAATAACTTGAAACTCATTTGTATTAAAAATCAGGTTTTTAGCTTCAACCATATCGTCTAGATCTTTGAAGATAATAGTCATACGAGCAGCGTCTTTAAGGTCACCCATATCGTATTTACGCTTACGGTTTGTCACCTTATCTAACGCACCATGGAAGTCTTTCAAACCGCCATAAGCACCAGGTGGCTGCTTAAGCGTTGCATTCTCAACCCCAACAACACTTTGAATTTCTTTAGAGTACTCAATCAACTCCATTTGTGCTGTTGCAATTTCTTCAAACATTAAAAACAGCTGCTTACGCTTCAGTTGCGTATTAGCAATCTGATGCCTTGCTGCATTATCAATATTACCACTTTCCATTTTTGCTCGAGTACTCGCATCTAGGTAATTTGATAAGGAACCTTTCTTCGTCATGATATCGAGAATGACCTGATCTTGCTGTTTGTTAGCGGCATTCTTATAGTCAAACGTTTCTATCTTTTGCCTTAGGGCAGCAAGCTTTGGCTTTAAGCTGTCATTCTTCACCAACCGAAAACCTTGGGTTAATTTTCCTTGTTGGTTAATCTTTGCCATTACCGCAGCCTTTCTTTTTTTCACTAAGGCTTTTTCTTCTTCAATAGCATTTTTTTGATCTAACTGAACAACAAATTCGTTCAAGATCCCAAGCATTTCATCATCCATACCGGCATTAATTTGAGTATCTGGCATCATTCATGTCCTAATTTCTTAATTAGCGATAGGTGATTTTTAACATCATAATTAAGCAAAATCACTTAAATGGGCAAAAAACCAATTAAACTCCACAGGAAAAACACATTAACTCTATCTAAAACAAAAAAGGCGACCCATCGGTCGCCTTTTTAATAACAAATTAACCTTTACATGTTTGGATAATTTGGTCCACCCGCGCCTTCAGGCGTAACCCAAGTTATATTTTGGGCTGGATCCTTAATATCGCAGGTTTTACAGTGTAAACAGTTCTGAGAGTTAATTTGAAAGTTCTTCTCACCATCTTGTTCTAGAATCTCATAGACGCCAGCAGGACAATAGCGCTGCGCTGGTTCAGCAAACCTAGGTAAGTTTTGCGATAAAGGAACACTTTCATCTTTTAACTTCAAATGGCATGGCTGATCTTCCTCATGGTTAGTACTAGATAAAAACACAGAAGACAATTTATCAAAGCTAAGCTTGCCATCAGGCTTAGCATAATCAATCTCTGAATGTTTGCTAGCATCTTCCAAGGTCGCAAAATCAGGCACTTCATCTTTAAAGGTAAATGGTAGCTTTCCGGCAAAAATATTTTGATCAAACCAGTTATAGGTACCACCCAAGAAAGTACCTAACGTATGTAATACAGGCACAAAGTTCTTAGTTTGATTAAGCTCTTCATATACCCAAGACGCGTTAAATTTCTCAACATAGGTATCAAGTTTGCGAGGTGCATCTTCCATTCCCAAAGCATCAAATATTGCTTCAGCTGCTAACATCCCGGACTTCATTGCCGTATGCGTACCCTTAATTTTACCAGGATTTAAAGTACCAGCATCACAACCGATTAACATACCACCTGGAAACACCATTTCAGGCAAGGACTGTAAGCCACCTTTAGCAATTGCCCTCGCACCATAAGAAACACGTTTACCATTCTCTAAATGCTTAGCAATGACAGGGTGATGTTTGTAACGCTGGAATTCATCATAAGGACTGATATACGGGTTGCTATAGTTAAGATCTACAATTAAACCGACAGCAATTTGATTATTTTCTAAGTGATAAAGAAAACCACCGCCGCCAGCATCACCATCTAAAGGCCAACCTGCAGTATGAATTACAGTACCTGGCTTACTTTCTTCTGCTGGTACATCCCACAATTCTTTGATACCTAACCCATAATGCTGCGGAGAGACATCTTTATCTAGGTTAAAGTGAGCAACAAGCTCTTTACCAAGATGTCCACGGCACCCTTCAGAAAAGACAGTGTATTTAGCTTTCAAAATCATGCCTGGCATGAAACTGTCTTTTTCACTTCCATCTTCGGCAACACCCATGTCGCCAGTGATAATACCTTCAACTTGGCCGTTATCATCTAAAACTAATTCAGCAGCACTGAAACCAGGGAAAATCTCCACTCCCATCTCTTCAGCTTGCTCAGCCAACCAGCGACATAAATTACCTAAACTTATGGCATAGTTACCATCATTATGTAATGTCTTAGGTATCATCCAGTTGGCAAATTTAATTCCTTTGGATTCATTTTTTAGCCAATGTAATTCGTCTACATTAACTTCTGCATGTAAAGGAGCACCCTTGTCTTTCCAATCAGGAAATAATTCATTTAACGCTTTTGGATCAATTACAGCACCAGAAAAGATATGAGCACCTATTTCAGAACCCTTTTCAACCAAACAAACACTTACTTCTTTGTCAGCTTGTTTAGCCAATTGCATGATGCGGCACGCAGTTGATAATCCTGCAGGACCACCACCAACAATAACGACATCAAACTCCATCTCATCACGTTCTATCATTTTCCCTCCAACAACAGGTGAAAACCTTTTTATTATTTTATTGTATTAATACGACTCATAATCAAAAAACACCCCTAGCTGCTGCCCAACTAGGGGGGATACTTTATCGTTCGAAGCTTTGCGCTGATAAAGCAGAAACACTTTCCAAACCAGAAAGAATAGTTTGGTGTTGAGCATTCGCTCTAGGCAAAATTTGCTGAATATAAAACCCTACAGATTGATGCCAAGATGCTTTTTGTTCATCAGATAAGTTTGAATCAGGCAGTTTAGCCAAGGCTTTAATCTGTAAACAAGCACCAACAACATAGCCAGTTTGCATCATTAGGGCATAAGCCGAGCCAGTACCTAATACAGCATCTTCTTTCATTTGATTCAAACAAGTCTGTTTCGAAAGTGTTAACTCAGCAAGTGCAATTAACACTTTATCAGTACCCTTGATGCCTAAGCTTTTAGCCACTTGCACTTCTGCAGTCAGGTCTTCTATCCAGTTACTAAAACCTAAGCCCTTGTCAGAGTACATTTTTCTTCCGATTAAATCGAGAGCTTGGATACCATTTGTACCTTCATAAATAGGTAAAATCCGCGCATCTCTGGCATGCTGAGCTACACCAGTTTCTTCAATGAAGCCAACACCACCATGAACCTGAATAGCTAAAGAAGTAATTTCTTGCGCTTGCTCTGTAATCCACCCCTTAACAATTGGGGTATACATGTTAACTCTTTCCTTGTGACTTCTTTGCTCCGGCCCTTCTGTAGAATTAGCCAAATCAATTTCTACTGCCGCACTTAGCACAAGAGATCTCATTGCATCTATTTGCGACTTCATTGTCATCAACATACGCAATACATCAGGGTGTTCAATGATAGGTGCTCTTTTGCTTCGATCAGCACTCATTCCTTGAACGCGCTCTTTTGCATAATCAAGTGCTTGTTGATACGCACGCTCAGCAATAGCTAAACCTTGAAGCCCAACCCCCTGTCTTGCATTATTCATCATGGTAAACATAGCCATAATGCCTTGATGCTCTTGACCAACTAGGTAACCAATTGCGCCTTCATTTTCACCAAAGCTCATGACACATGTTGGAGAAGCATGTATACCAAGCTTTTTCTCAACAGAAACCACAGTTACATCATTACGATCGGCTAATGATCCATCATCATTCACTAAAAACTTAGGAACTAAAAATAAAGAGATACCCTTTACACCAGTTGGAGCGTCAGGTAAGCGAGCCAATACCAAATGAATGACATTATCTGTCATTTGATGGTCACCCCAAGTAATAAAGATTTTCTGTCCACTGATAAGGAAATGATCATCTTTAGGGACGGCTCGTGCAGCAATTGCAGCTAAGTCTGAGCCTGCATTGGGTTCAGTTAGGTTCATGGTACCAGTCCATTCACCACTGATCATATTGGGAAGATATTTATCTTTAAGGGATTGAGAGCCGTGTGTTTCAATCGCTTCAATTGAACCTTGACTTAATAATGGGCACAGGGAAAAGGCAAGGTTTGCAGACATAACACCTTCATTGACTGCCGCTGCTAATGAGAATGGTAGGCCTTGACCACCAAACTCTTCAGAACCAGCTAAAGATGACCAACCTCCTTCCACATATTCTCGAAAAGCCTCTTTAAAACCAGCAGCTTCTTGAACATCACCATTTACTACTTTTGACCCTTCTTGATCGCCTGCATGATTTAAAGGGGCAATACATTGCTCAGCAAGTTTGCCTGCTTCAGTTAGAATCGCCTCAACTAAATCGGCATCAACCTCTTCATCCCTGTGGGCGTTAAGTCGAGCCAAACCAGCAATTTCATTTAAGCTAAATAAAATGTCATTTAAAGGATAGCGGTACTCGCTCATTATTATTGTCTCCGAGTCTATTAACCGTTTATTAACTATTATCGATGTTTTATAGAATGGTCAAAAAAGCTCAAGCTCTCAATAACATTATTTCCCTATATTAATGACAAAACAGCTCACGCAAAGGTAAAAAAGAGACTGAAAACACGTTTAAGAATATGATTTTGTTAGTTATTTTTTGACGATTCAGCTTTATCCAGCTTCATATACTCTTCGCTTTTTCTATACTCACCAGGCGTCATTCCTGTCCATTTTTTAAACGATCTAAAAAATGCTGAAGGCTCATCAAACCCCATAAGACTGGCAATATCATTAATGCTTAATTGCGGTGCATTCATATAAGTGATTGCAGCCTCTTTACGGCATTCATCTTTTATTTTCTGATAAGAAGTATTTTCTTCTGTCAGGCGTCTACGCATGGTCGACACACTCATATTTAAGACACTTGCGACTTCTTCAGCGCTTGGCATTTCACGTGAGAAATCTTTACCTAACATAGCCATAACTTGAGACTTGAGGCTGTTGTCATTATCAACCATTACCAGAAGTTGATATGGCGCGGTTTTCAAAAAGCTTCTCAGACTATCATCTGTTTGCACAATCGGCATTTCGAGATAGCTTGCAGGAAAAATAATAGCATTGGCATGCTGATCGAATTTAACTTCAGACTGAAAAAGCGTTTTATAGTATTCAACATCCTGTGGTCTAGGTGTTGTGAAATAAGCGGCCTTTAATGACAGCCTCCTACCAATTAACCAACTTATAAAGTGGTGCCACATAGACAAAGTAGTACGAATAGTTTCGCTAGATTGAGTTTGGACTAAACTATCAATTTCAGTTTCTGATGAAGCGACCTGACCTAAAGTCACTTTGGCGTAACGCCCTTTTTTTACTAAGGTAGGTTTTACTGTGGCGCCACGACATATTTCGTAGAAATCACCTATGCGATATAAGGCGTGAGCTAGACTTCTAGCATGAATAATACAGTAGCACATCATCCTAAAAGTACCATTTGGAATCTTACCACCAGCAAGCATACCAAAAGACTCATCTTGCATTAGCCACATCATACTCTGATATAACATACCGTATTTATAAGCAGGAAAGGTTTCCATTTGTGCAATGTCATTCACACTCACACCTAAGGATTCCAATAAGTTATCTGTTTCAACACCTTGATCTTGGGCAGCTTGTAAAAGATAACGCACACTGGCTATTGGAACACTCGCCTTTTCATTCATAAAAACACACTCTTTATTATTTCTATCTTCCATTTATGGGGTGCTATTTTACATAAAAAAAGGGCTACCGTGGCAGCCCTTTCAAAAAGTATTGAGCAATTATTCCAGCTCAGTAAACGCATCCATCAAATCATTAACTGAAAGCTCATTACTTTCTTCGTTTGATTTTTCCTGAACAGGCGTTTCTTGCTCAGTTTTTTTAGGAACATAAGTGAACCTACGAGGGCGAGGAGCTTGTACAGCCTCTTCCACCTCAGGTGCCAATCCTAAACGAACAAGCTTCTTTTGAGCCTGTTCTTTACGTAATTTGTTCTTTTTACTATGAAACTTACTAACACCTTTAGATTTAAGCGCTTTTTTCTGCTCTTTCATCTGTTCTTTGGAGCCAGTTTTTCCCAATTTTCCGCGCATAGTACGCGATTTTTTTGTACGAGCCATGATGTCCTCACTTATTACCAGCGGGATTGTAACAGCCTTAACAGATTAGGTCACCAATCGAACTTAGAAAGCTCGATTATTAACAGTCTCCATTAAATGCCCTATGCCCTTTTTTACGGCTTTTACCCACATCAGATAATAACCCTTTAACTGCAGCAGTATCATTTTGTGTAATTGCTGTTTCAATTCTCTTCATCTGACCAATTAATCTATCAATTCCCTTTTCATATTGAGATTGACGTAATGCAAGCTCATCTCCTTCTAAACCCTTTTCTCTAAATAGAAAGGGCTCTTCAGCACGAGATTTTCCTAATAAGTCTAGCATTACATCAAGCCTAGATGAGGCGGCAGATAAATTACCAGTCTTCACTTCAAATGAGAAAGACTTAAGCTCGGTCTTTAAATCATCCATATATCGATATAAATCTGTTTCTTCACAGCTACCTTGAGCAAAAGCAGAAGTAGAAATCAGACAAAGGCAGGTGGCGGCAAACTGCTTGATTCTCACGTTACAAATTCCTGTAGATTTAAAGATTATTTTGCTAGAAGTATACAAGCTTAGACAAAGAAAATGAGGTCAAGCACGATATAAATCTAGATTGATATTAAGTAATTACATAAAATTGAGCGCTAAGCCCACAAATGGATCCCTTATGATACAAGCAAGAAGACTAAAACTCATACCCTTTGTTGGTATCGTTATGTTCAGTTTTGGTTATTCAACACCTAGCTTTGCCATTTGTGCTGATATTGACGCAATATCCGAAACTGATAAAGCCGCATTAGCCTATTTTAGACAAGCTGAAACCTTCCAAAGAGGAAAAGTACTAAAACGCCACTTGCCAAGCAATCGAAAAGAAACTGCCAGTTACATAAAAGACCAAGAGAAGTATTACACCTTCTTTGGCTTAGTCGAATTAGATTGCACAGTTAGAATAATGAAACGCACTCATGCAAGAAACTAAAAAGGCAATAAGCCCAACGACTTATTGCCTTTAATTCAATCAAACTCATTAGAGCCTTAACTAAAAACTTGAAATCTAACCTGATTTTTATTTTTTATCTAACTTTTCATTAGCTTTATTTTTATCTTGTTTGCTATCGCCATCTTCCTCGTCTTCATCCTCATCATCACCAAGTTTTGACAAGGTCTCTAGCTTATCAATCACCATGGCATTAATCGTCCCTTCCGGATAAATCCCTTCCTCATCTGGCAAACCTGGCTCAACGCCTGTAAGTATATGTAACGCTTCATCCGCTGTTTCTATGGCGCATACCGAGAATTTACCTTGTTCTACCGCATCACGAACATCGTCATTTAACATCAAATTATTAACATTTGATTTTGGAATTAATACACCTTGCGTACCAGTTAAACCTCGGGCATTACAAACATTAAAAAAGCCTTCAATTTTTTCATTAACGCCACCGATAGCCTGCACTTCTCCGTACTGATTCAAAGAACCTGTGATAGCAAGATCTTGACGTAATGGTAACTGCACCATCGCCGATAACAAGCAACATAATTCAGCCGTAGAAGCACTATCACCATCCACATAGCCATAACTTTGCTCCATTGCAATTGAAGCAGAAATATCTAGAGGGTATTTTTGAGCATATTTACTACCAAGATAACCTGATAAAATCAGAACACCTTTTGAGTGTATGTTTTGGCCTAAGTTTGATTCTCTTTCAATATCAACAATACCTTTACCGCCAGGGTAAACAGTGGTTGATATTCTAGCTGGCGCACCAAAACTACTATCGCCAATTTGCATAACAGTTAACGCATTGATTTTACCGATAGCCGTACCTTCACTATCCAATAAAACAGTACCCTCTAGAATTTCCTCAATAATTTTCTCACTGACACGCCCAGTTCTATGCATTTTAGCTTTAAGCGCGCGTTTAATGTGATCAGAGGTAGTAACTTCATCTCTTGCCATTTCACGGACAAAATCTGCTTCACCAAGCAATTCAAATACATCACCGATTTTTGCAACCATCTCTTTTTGATGCTCGGCAAGACGACTTGAATACTCAATCAGGCTTGCTACACCATCTCGACTCACATCTGCATAACCTTCTTTTGCAATTCGGTCTTTCAATAGTCTAGCGAACGCATATTCCGTATCTGCATTACGTTTAAGGCTGTCATCAAAATCCACCAAGACTCTAAACATATCCTGAAAATCAGGGTCTAAATCCTGCAGTAAATAGTAAATTTCACGTGAACCTATCAATATCACTTTAACTTGAAGCGGTATTTCTTCAGGAACAAGCGTTGTGGTATTCATAAGGCCCATATCAGCATATGGCTGCTCAATTTTCAGGGTCTTAGATTTTAACGCACGCTTTAATGCCTCCCACAAATAATGATCAGCCATAAGCTTATCGGCATCAAGAATCAAATAGCCGCCATTCGCTGCATGCAAACTACCAGAGCGAATAAGTCTATAACTCGTAATTAGCAGACCTTGCTCACTACTATATTCAACCTGTCCAAATAAATTACGGTAAGTCGGATGAGCCTCATAAACAACCGGTGTACCACCATCCAGAGTATGAGTTACCACAATATTTGGCAGGTATAACTCTTCATAAACCTGACGACGACTGACTTCATCGCGATTCTCGGATGCCTTATCATCTATCATTTGATCAATAAGGGTCTTATCTAAATCCTCACGCATTGCTTTAAGGTAAGCCGTTACAGCATCATTATCAGCGTACATTTCAAATAATGGCTGAATTAGTGTCTCAACGGATTCTTCTACTGTCGCAAGATTTAACAGCCTAATACTCTCGTAAGTTGTTCTTTTCCATTGAGGCAAACTAAGCAGTTCATCATTTAGCAGCTTCTCAAGTTCAGATACACCCTCTTGAAAAGCGTCACGTTCATCATCACTTAATGATGCAAATTCTGTATCCTCCATCGCCTTACCATCACGCATAGGAGCAAAACTAACAGAGCTTGCATCTCTAAACATGGCAACCCCCATGCGCATTGAAGCCCTTTCAACTTTGGTTAATGCAGCTTCGTAAAGCTCGTTGAACTCTCTATCAATGGCACTTTTTTGCTGCTGATAGTTAGGATGTTCAAAGGCAGCTGGAAAGGTTGCCATGAGACCATCAATAAAGCCACGCAACTCTTGCTCAAAAACTTTAGCCTTACCAGGTTCAAAGCTCAGCGCTTTAGCAGACCTGTTATCTGAGAAATTATTTACATAAGTCCATTCATTTGGCGCAGCCTGTCTTTTAGCTTCGCTCTTGAGGTAATTCGAGACATATGATGAGCGCCCTGTACCAGACTCACCCATTGCATAAACGTTGTAACCAGGTCTACGCATAGCCACACCAAACTGTATTGCTTCTATGGCTCGCTCTTGACCCAAAATACCACTTAACGCATCCAACTCCTTTAAACTAGAAAAAGATAAATGATCATCTGGCACTTTAGCGCTCAGAGACGAAAGAGGTAGTGGACTGACTATTTTGGACATGAAACACCTTCCTAATAACAACAAACATATCGCTCACCAACGAATTCATACGCTGGCGTTATACCTAAAGACTATCATTCTTTTTTAAAACAGCGAGCGAAAAGTCCATTTAAATTTGTATTTTTTGTTTTTAAATCAATCAATTCGGTAAAGAAAATTTAAAATAGTGAATTGAATGAGGCCAGAGTTTGAGTGAAAAAGAACGACTAATCCTGATTCAATATAAGCTGATTACTGGGCTGAACCTTATTAAACTTTTGATGAAAGTTTTCAGCGGTCTGCTCAAGCACAGCCTCATAACGCAGGCCTTTTACATCAGCAACAAGCTGAGCCACCTGAGCGACATATTTAGGCTCATTTTTCTTACCTCGATAAGGTACTGGCGCCAAATAAGGGGAATCAGTCTCAACCAATAAAGAACTTAATGGTAGCTTTTTAATCACATCCCTAAGTTCATTTGCCGTTTTAAAGGTCGCGATACCAGAAATAGATATTAAATAGTTTTCATCTAATGCTGCTGCAGCCATCTCATATGACTCAGTAAAACAATGTAGAACACCACCAACATCAATATTGCCATGCTGACGAATTAAACTCATTGTTTCTTCCCTAGCATCACGGGTGTGAATAACAACAGGTAGGCTTGTTTCTTTTGCAGCCTCTAAATGTAAAGCAAAACTAGTTACCTGCTTATCGTGTAAAGCTTTAGATTTTTCATAAAAAAAATCCAACCCCGTCTCACCAACAGCAACAACTTTCTCATGAGATAAAAGCTTAATTAATTCATCAGTTTGAGTAATCAAACCTTCTGCATGTAAAGGATGAACACCAACACTTGCATAAACACCAGCATATTCTGTGTAGGACAATATTTGGTCAACTTCACTTAAGTCGACACATATACTCATTATTTGCTTAACACCAGCCTCACAGGCAGAGTCTAATGCAAGTTTCAAATCATTATTGTAAGGCGATAAATCAAGTTTATCTAAGTGACAGTGGGTATCGATTAACATAATTAAGAAAGCCAATAAATAAGCTCAGATTTAAGTTGTATCTGAAGGTTTAAATTTGTTTTATGCGTTTTATCATTTAAGTTTTGCAAACGTGCAAAGCAATCCATTAATTTATGAATACCTAAACGACCAAGCAATGCATCCATACAAGCCTTTATTTGATCTTGATTTGGTACCTGAGCACCTGTTGAATAGCAAATGCATTGATGAAATAAAGCGGAAAATGCAGTGAGAAAGTCAGCACTATTTTTAGCATCCAATTTGCTTAATACAAGATCAGCACTCATCTCACCTTTAAGGTATTGCGCTAAGTTATTTGGAATATCTTTATAGAGTAAGCTCTTGCCAGATTTTGCCAATTGAAACAAAGTAAATGGCTGCTGAGTCACCCAGCGAATTGCAGTTACATCGTCTTCTAATTCAAGCTGCTCAAGCCAGGTATCACTTTCCTCATTACTCGGCTCAGGAAGATTAATAAGCAAACATCTGGATCTAACCGTTGCAATTAATTGACTTGTAGCATCCGCAGTCAAAATAAAGAAAGTGCCAGCGGGCGGCTCTTCCAAGGCTTTAAGCACAGCATTAGCTGCATTGATATTCATGCTTGATGCTTGTGCTAAAATCACAACTTTAGCATGACTCACTTGAGGACTGGTCGCAACTTTCGCAATAATTTTACGAATATCATCCACTTTAATCACGCCATCCCGACCGTCTAAGAAGTGATAGTCTGGATGAGTAGCTGATTGATTCAATCGACATGAATGACACTCACCACAAGCTTTGGTTAAGTGTTTTTGATCGCATAAAAGATCAAAGGCAAGTTGACTAGCAAGTACATGCTGACCACCACCATCTTTACCCATTAACAACAAGGCATGCGATAAGGCTTGTTTAGACTTCAACTCACCAATTTCTTGCTGACTCGATTGCAACCAGGCAGGCAAACTTGCAGTAGCTAAATCATTCAAAATGAAGCCTTTAACTGCTCAAGCTGTGCTTTAACATCTTGATTCACTAGCTCAATAGATTGTGCAGCGTCAATCAAGCAATAATGATCATTTGTTTTTAGCCTTTGTAGAAATGCTTCTCTCACCATTTGGTGAAAAGCAATAGGCTCGTCATCAAGCCGATCGGACTGAGCTCGCTTAACAACACGACTTAGGCCTATTTCTACAGGCACATCAAATAACAAGGTCCTATCGGGCTTACAGTTTTGTAAAAACCATGCTGCTAACTGATCAATTTTTGCAAGATCACCACCTCTCGCAGCACCTTGATAGACATAAGATGAATCAACAAAACGATCAGAAATAACCCACTTTCCTGCTTCAATAGCAGGTTTGATCTTTTCATTAATATGCTGGCTTCTTGCCGCAAACATTAACAGTAGCTCTGTCTCATCGTGCACAGTCTCCTCTCGATGAGAAAGGATTAAACTACGAATCTCTTCTGCTAAAGGGGTACCACCAGGCTCACGAGTAACAATGTACTCAATATTATTTTCATCAAGCCAAGTTTTAATAAAATCTATACACGTTGATTTACCACTTCCTTCCCCGCCTTCGAGGGTTATAAACTTACCTTTTCTCATCTCACCTTCTTGTAATCATAATATCGATTAACCTGCCACTAATTACCTTGGCTAGGTTTTGACTGATAATCTTTGCGTCGTTGAAAACGCTGGTATTTGGCAACAGCGGCATTATGCTGCTTTAACGTATTTGAAAAGGTATGTGTGCCATCACCTTTAGCGACAAAATATAAAGCCTTAGTCGCTTCAGGATTAAGCGCCGCTTTAATCGCTTCTTCTCCTACATTCGCAATAGGAGTCGGAGGCAGCCCATAAATTCGGTAAGTATTATAAGGGGTATTTTGCTTTAAATGTTTGCGACGAATATTTCCATCGTAGCTATCGCCCATACCATAAATAACCGTCGGATCAGTTTGTAATCTCATTTTACGATTTAATCGATTTACAAAAACACCAGCAATCCGCGCCCTCTCTTCTTTAGCACCCGTTTCCTTTTCAACAATAGAAGCCATTATCAAAGATTCTTGTGCATTTTTATAGGGCAACTTCTTATCATGTTCTGTCCAATATTTATCAAGAACCTGTTTCAGCTTCTTATTGGCCTGCAGCAAAATAGAGGCATCTGTATCCCCCTCAGAATAAGTGTAAGTGTTAGCAAAAAACTGACCTTCAGCGTGCTTAACATTTAAAGAAAGCATATTCGCTATTTCAAGATTAGATAAGCCTTCCAGTGTCATCTTAATATTACCTTTCTTAGACATAGCTTGAACGTAATCTTGCGTTGTTTTTCCTTCAATTAAGGTAACCTGATATTGAATCGCCTTGCCTGAATCAAATAATGCCAAGGCAGTAAGAAGTGTCATACCAGGCTCAACTTGATACTTACCAACCTTTGGCACCCATTGTGGATTAAGCTTAAAAGCAACTCTAACAAGCAGAGGGTTAACTACCCATCCTCTATCGGCTAATTGTTGACCTATTTTTTGACCTGTTGCACCAGTTGCGACAACAAAACTTTCCGGCTCTTGTAATTGCATAGGTTTAGTGAGATTTGTATAAACCACAGCGGCTAAAATTGCAGATAAAGTCACAAACAATAAAGCGGTACGCCAAAACCAGGTAAACATCTAGCAAGTAATCCTTCAAAAATTTAATTATGTATCAACAGCGTTTGAAGCCGTTTTATATTTTTACACTTTTCAAAAAAAACAGTTTCAGTACTCGTCTTGATTGAGCATACAGGAACAATTGACATGAGACTGTTGCAAATAAAAACTTCATCTGCATCCAACAATTCGGCTAAGGTGAAACTACCAACATTTATTTGATAGCTTGCTAACGAGAAAATACTGGCTCGCAAAGTACCCTGTACGCCACTTTTATTTAAAATCGGTGTAAATAACGTCTCATTTTTAAACCAAAAAATATTGCTTTGAATACACTCAACAATGTATCCATTATCATCTAACAAAACCGCTTCAAAAATATCCTCTGCATTTAGGTTCAATTGCGCTAAATTCTGCTTCGCGAGTACATTTTCTAACCGATTTAAATGTTTAAGCCCAGACAATGAAGAGTTCATTGAAGACTTGACATCAGAAACCGCTATATTGACACCTTTTAGCGCTAAAGGCTTATAGTCGGGGGCTGGCAATATACCAATAACCGTCGTTAAATTAGGCTCAACTGGCGGCATATAACCTCGCCCACCAGAACCACGACTTATAATGAGCTTAACGCAGGCTAAACTTTGCGAAGGCGCACGCTGTTCGGCAAAATCAAAAGCACATTGAAGCTGATGTAAACTATACGGAATAGCAAGGCGTTGACAGCCTCTCAATAGACGTTCTTGATGAAAATGAGATGTTAAGATTTTTCCATCTTTAAGTAAAAGCGTTTCAAATAAGCCGTCACCATAGGAAAAGCCTCTATCTGTTACAGCAATAGAATCAGATTCGACAAAATTGATAAACCAAGTCATAGCTTCCCACTTAGAGCAAATTTAATTATTGCTTACTTAGAAGATAAATTTAATGAGCTAGGTATTACATAGAAATGTGCATGAATATGCAAATAAAGAATGGCGTCCCATAGGGGGTTCGAACCCCTGTTACCGCCGTGAAAGGGCGGTGTCCTAGACCTCTAGACGAATGGGACGTACTTTTATTCTTTCGAATAATGGAGCGGGAAACGAGGCTCGAACTCGCGACCCCAACCTTGGCAAGGTTGTGCTCTACCACTGAGCTATTCCCGCAAAACATTGTAATAAGTAACACACTTATTAAGTGGCGTCCCATAGGGGGTTCGAACCCCTGTTACCGCCGTGAAAGGGCGGTGTCCTAGACCTCTAGACGAATGGGACAGCAATCGGCATTAATATTATGTGTAACACCATTAACCTATTACCGCTTAAGTTAATGGCGTCCCATAGGGGGTTCGAACCCCTGTTACCGCCGTGAAAGGGCGGTGTCCTAGACCTCTAGACGAATGGGACACATAATTTTCTCGGGCATTATACCCTATTTCAACTCTTTGTCACTTAAATGGAGCGGGAAACGAGGCTCGAACTCGCGACCCCAACCTTGGCAAGGTTGTGCTCTACCACTGAGCTATTCCCGCATTTTTAAACCATTCAATAAGCAAGCCTATTAAATGGCGTCCCATAGGGGGTTCGAACCCCTGTTACCGCCGTGAAAGGGCGGTGTCCTAGACCTCTAGACGAATGGGACACAACAAACTTTATACACATTCAAATGGAGCGGGAAACGAGGCTCGAACTCGCGACCCCAACCTTGGCAAGGTTGTGCTCTACCACTGAGCTATTCCCGCATTTTAAACATTCAACAAGCAAGCTTATTAAATGGCGTCCCATAGGGGGTTCGAACCCCTGTTACCGCCGTGAAAGGGCGGTGTCCTAGACCTCTAGACGAATGGGACACATAGTGCATTGGACATCTCTGCCCTACTGAAACTTTCATTCAGCTGTTCATGGAGCGGGAAACGAGGCTCGAACTCGCGACCCCAACCTTGGCAAGGTTGTGCTCTACCACTGAGCTATTCCCGCATTTCATAAACTATTTTTACTAACTTTCAAGTTAAGTAAATTGGCGTCCCATAGGGGGTTCGAACCCCTGTTACCGCCGTGAAAGGGCGGTGTCCTAGACCTCTAGACGAATGGGACAATTCTTTCTGCTCTTCTCTATTATCCAATAGAGAACGAACTAACTCTTTGTAGAATGCAAAGCTCGGTTTACACTCATAAATACCTGGCGTCCCATAGGGGGTTCGAACCCCTGTTACCGCCGTGAAAGGGCGGTGTCCTAGACCTCTAGACGAATGGGACAACACTGTTGATTTTAACTAACAAACCTTGATAGTTAATGGAGCGGGAAACGAGGCTCGAACTCGCGACCCCAACCTTGGCAAGGTTGTGCTCTACCACTGAGCTATTCCCGCACTCAACTTGCTTCATTGCAAACATTCAAGCTGCCATTTAATGGCGTCCCATAGGGGGTTCGAACCCCTGTTACCGCCGTGAAAGGGCGGTGTCCTAGACCTCTAGACGAATGGGACATGCTTGTTTGTGTTGCCGTGTCAGCGGGGGCGTATATTACTGTTACCAGCCTGAAAATCAACAGTTTTTTAAAATTTCTGTTAAAGTATTTTCCGAAAAGGCTAATTTAATCAAATAGATCGATCAAAATGGAGTCCTAAATGTCACTCAAACCCCTTATGCTTATTGCGTTCGCAGGATTTCTTACAGCTTGCGCCAATACAACCCATAAAGTTGCAATTGAACCTACCCTCACTTTGCAAACTGCCCTACTTTCTAACACACATCAAATTCAAGTAAGCACAAACAGCTTGATTGCTGAAAAAATAGGCAGCATAGACACAGCTATTAATGAACATGCAGACATTTACGTAAGTAATAAATTAGAAGAAGGTGTAAAAGTTAAAGTTATCCAAGGTTTAGAGTCACTTGGATTCAACTTAGTTAAAGGAAAAGAGCCAGCATCTCATTTAGCCGCCACTATTACCCAGCTAACCTATACCACTGAGACCAAAGGGCTAAAAACCATCGCTACTATTAATTTCACCCTAAAGGCCGACCTAAAAACAGCCAAAAAGAATTATAAGGCAAGCTATAGTTCAGAAGTCGTTGATGAGTTTGCTACCTTACCTAGCCAAGAAGAAATAGAAAAAAGATTAAACGAAGTTGCTGGCAAAACTGTGACACGACTTCTTAATGATTCAAATATACGCTTATTGTTACAAGAGTAGCCTTAGAAGCATTTTGACTAAACTTAAAAAACTAGAACACAAGAAATTTAGGTGCGCTTAAAAGCAGACACCTAGATAACAAGGATTAGATGTGCAAATTAGAAAATCAAACAAACTTGCAAACATTTGCTATGAGATCAGAGGGCCAGTACTAAAAGAAGCCATGAGAATGGAGGATGAAGGCCACAGAATTTTAAAACTAAATATTGGTAACCCAGCACCTTTTGGTTTTGAAGCGCCAGACGAGATACTTGTCGATGTCATTCATAACTTACCAACAGCACAAGGCTACTGTGAATCTAAAGGCCTTTACTCTGCCCGTAAAGCAGTTATGCAAAAGTATCAGGCCATGGGCATACGTTCTGTTGATGTCAATGACATCTGGATGGGGAATGGCGTCAGTGAGCTTATTGTGATGTGCATGCAAGCGCTACTCAACGACGGTGACGAAATACTAATCCCAGCACCTGACTACCCTCTTTGGACAGCAGCAGCCACTCTTTCTGGCGGTTATGTTAAGCATTATCGTTGTGACCCAGATAATGAATGGCAGCCTGATATAAATGACATCAAATCGAAAATATCTAATAAAACTAAAGCGCTGGTTATTATCAACCCTAATAACCCAACAGGTGCTGTGTATGACAAAAGCACACTTGAGTCGCTTATACAGATAGCCAAGGAACATAACCTCATCATCTTTTCTGATGAAATTTATGATGGCATTCTTTATGACGAAGCCCAACACATACCAAGTGCAACGTTAACTAAAGATGACGTACTCTGCATCACATTTGGCGGACTATCTAAAGTTTACCGAACCGCAGGGTTCCGCTCTGGCTGGATGGTTCTAACAGGCCCTAAGAATCTAGCCAAGGATTATATAGAAGGTTTAGATATGCTGGCATCAATGCGACTTTGCGCTAACGTACCAGCCCAGCACGCCGTTCAAACAGCACTTGGTGGTTATCAAAGTATTAATGAGTTAACCCAACCAGGTGGTAGGTTATACGAACAACGAAAAATAGCGTGGGAAGTGCTTGATAGTATTAAAGGGGTCAATTGCTTTAAACCAAAAGGCGCGCTCTACCTTTTCCCTCAATTGGACCCAAACTATTATGACATAAAAAACGATGTGGACTTGGTAATGGACTTCCTCCAGCAGGAGAAAGTACTTTTAGTTCATGGAACAGGGTTTAATTGGCCAACTCCCGATTATGTGAGAATTGTATTTCTCCCTCATATAGAAGAGCTTCTTCCCGCTATGGAGCGTTTCGCTAACTTTTTAGACCGCATTCGCAAATAAAAAAGACAGCACCCAGAATTGGGTGCGGTCTTTTTCTTTATAAGATGAACGCTTAAATCACTTTACCTTGTTCATAAAGAGAACGATAAATATAAGCGGTTATTAATAGTATTTGTTCTTTGCTTAAGTCGACAAACTTTACGCCAAAGGTATACATAACCACAGATTTAGCTGGGACGTCGTCATGCTCTGGCGTCTCCATGACACTCTCTTCCCGATAACATAACTCACAGTCCACTTTAAACACCTCATCATAGCCCTCAACATTAAGGTGCAGGGCAACACGACA
Organism: Marinomonas sp. S3726; assembly: GCF_000967665.1. Taxonomy (NCBI): domain Bacteria; kingdom Pseudomonadati; phylum Pseudomonadota; class Gammaproteobacteria; order Oceanospirillales; family Oceanospirillaceae; genus Marinomonas; species Marinomonas sp. S3726. Next base: position 179,020 of record NZ_JXYC01000018.1, read on the forward strand.
AGTATCTCCTATAACCCCAAGGTCATGTTTCGATGTAAATCGTCCACCACCTACACTTAAATTAATAAGTTTAGCTGCGACTTTCTTATCTAACACACCTCCTTCAGCAATAGGCTCAACAGATGTTATCAAGTTGGTATCAAGCCTTGCTGCACTTCTAACTGTCGAAGCTTCTACAACATCCGGATAGACAAGATGAAGATATGCTACTGGCTCCCTACACGCCTTTTCTATCTTGCTAGCGAATGCACAAACCTTAGTACCCATCATAAAGCGAGCTTTGATAATTGAGGTTTCCCTTAACCAAATACTTTTACCATCAATCCTTGGAGCACTTACAATTAAAGTTTTATTCGGCAAGCAGCCAACAACCTTTACATTGTATCGCTCTTTGGTCGCTATCAGCTCAATCTGAAGATTTAAGCCAAATGGCACACCAATATCATCCATGCTTACTTTTAAAACTTCAGCCATGAAATCCTCTTAAACAAACCACCCACAAAACAAGTCTGCAAATGAATTGAAATCATCATAAAACAACCAAACACTGAATCGTCTGATTATACTTTTTGCATCAAGCGGCGCTCCAGAATAAAGGCAGTAAGCAGAATCTTTTTCTCCTTACTTAAGTCAATAAACTTAAAGCCATATACATATAAAAAATCTGCGCCCATCTTACTAATAAAGGCATTATCCTGCATTGAAGATTCAACCTGTTCGCGCATTTGAACTTCTTGCGTACGGATTTCACATTTGATTTTAAGAACCTGGTTAAATCCAGCAACATTTAAGTTCAATGCTAGGTTAAGCACATTACCCTCATGGCCAAAATCATTCTTTGAGATCAGCTTACATCCACCCAAACTTAAATCAACTAAGAAGCCTGAGTCTATGAAGCCAATTGATTCTGGATCATTTACGGGCTCAACAGCCGATATCAAACGTGTTTCAACACGAACTGATTGTCGAACAACTGAAGTCTCTACAAATTCAGGATAGCTCAAATGCAAATGCGGTACAGGCTCAAGATAGCTTTTTGCAATTTTCGCTGAAAAGGCACAAACGGCCGTATCAAGCATAAGCCTTGCCATTACTAATTGATTATCACGAACCAAGATATTTTTACCATTAACCATAGGACAACTTACGATTAAAGAGCGGCGCGGAATATAACCAATAATTTTAACAGTATATCTTGCAGCAGACGGTACGAACTCAAGCTGCAAATTTGCACCCAGTGAGATCTCAAGCTCATCTAAACTCACCTGTTCAACGTCTGCCATTTCTACCTCTTATTATCATAATTATTTTAGATCCACCTATTACTTATGCGCTTCAAAGCCAGCGGCTATTAAATCATTATAATCAACGCCTACCTTACAGGTAGAAAATTCATCTCTTTCTACATAGTGCTTTCTCAACAAATCAAACTCTTTAGCAAGATCACCTTTCAATAATTTACGTCGTGTTTTAGCATCATCCGCCGCTGGGTTATAAATAGCATGACACGCCTTTGCTAGAACACTGTGACGATCAAAAGCAACATTTGGTTCAATAAATGAAATTGCGCCTTGGGTGAGCGCTGTTGTCTCATCATGCTTAGCAACAAGGTTGAAGTGTTTACAAAAGGCCTGATAAACCATCAAACTCCCCTTTTCACGCCCTTGTAAACTATAGCCAGCAATATGAGGTGTACCAACATCCGCCAAACTCAACAAATCAAGGTTTACATTGGGTTCATCAGCCCACACATCTAAAATTAGATTTAGTTTACCAGACAGTTGATGATACCTTTCCATCAAAGCGACTTCGTTTATCACCCCTCCTCTACCTGCGGAAATAATACTCGCATTTGGTTTTAACTGATCCAACAGAGGTTTAGAGATCATATTTTGCGTTGGATATGCACCAACCTTTGTAAGTGGCGCATGTAAACATATGATATCGCAGGACATAATATCCTCGATATCAACAAAATTAACAGTTTTATCTTGCCAGTACGCTAATTGACATTGAAAAGGATCATATACTGAAATATCACACCCTAAACCTGCCAAGCGCTTATGCACTCTTTGCCCAACATTTCCAAAACCAACTACGCCAATTTTGGCATCCAACCAAGCAACATTTTTTTGTAAATACAAATACCCTAAGCTACTAATCACATAGTCTGAGACTGCATCAGCATTACAGCCTGGCGCACTCGCAAAACCTATATCTGATGCTTCCAGATAAGCTTGATCAATATGATCCACTCCAATGGTTGCTGTACCAACAAACTTGACGGGGGTGTCTTGAAGTAGGCTCTCATTAACCTTAGTTACAGATCTCACCAATAATGCATCAGCATCAAGTAACTGAGCTTGTGTCAGGTTACGACCGTTGACATAAGAGATCTCGGCAATATCAGCAAACAGATCTGCCACTTTTGGCATATTTTCATCAACAACTATCTTCAATGTCATTCTCAATATATTTAAAAAGAAATAAAATTTTTATTACTAAGCAAAATTACACAGCTGTTGCTAAGTGTTTAAACAAATCAGAGGTATCATTAAAGCTCACACCTCTAAACCTAAACAGAGATCGAATAAAACTTACAGCTCTTACAGGGAGCAGCTCTCCTGAGCCTTCATCCAAAAAGCGTTCTACTTGCTTTTTCACAGCGACTTCAAATGGTGCAGAGTCATAATCGGGCAAAGCAAGGTTATCAACACTGACACGAAACTTTAACCCTGCTGCAAAATGCAAAAGCAACTCAATCGATTGAGGTTTAACTTCCACCTGCTCAAATTTTTTCTGCTGCGCAAGGTCTCGACCATCCGTTTCATACCAATAACCGTAATCTTCAAGTAGTCGTCGAGATTCACCAGCCACAACCCAATGACTAATTTCATGCAGTGCACTTGAAACATAATCATCACGGAAAAGCACTTTTGCAGGAGAATTTGATGCAGCAGGCAAATAAAGTGGCTCATCAAAACCACCTTCAAGCACGGTATTAAATCCTTCTTGAAAGGTTTCATTAAAGATAGCCTGTACAGAAACCGAACATATAGGTTTTATATCTTTAAATTTGGGCTGCAACAAAAAACTTAACCTCTATCTTATTAAGCCTGACAGCAACTCATAGAAGTATCTAGGCATTAAAAACGAATTCATCATTCATACTGGGTGCGGAATTTTAGCCTGAATCAAGCTAAAGGTTAAAGAAAACAAATGAATAAGAGTTCAATAGTAGAGATTTATCAAACTCAAAACTAAAACACCCGCACAAGGCGGGTGTTTCAGAGAGAGAGCAAATGAGTCAGGTTAGCTCACCCACCTCTACTTTTGCACTAAAGTAAGACTAACCTATTGATTAGCCACGATAGTAACGCGCTGTAACAAATGGCATTGCGGCTTTTTCTAAAGCAACCTTTTTACCACGTACAAGAGCAAAAACATTTTCTAGGTCAGCATCTGTAGAAACATACGCCATCAGAATAGGCACAGATAAGCTAGGTGCAAAACCACCACTTGTTACAACACCAACGACCTTATCATCAGCATCGACGACTTCAACACCTTCACGCACTGGTGCTTTACCTTGTGCAATAAAACCAAGACGCTTACGGCTGACTTGAACTTTATTAGTAGCCTGTGGAAGTTGTGGCAAGATAACACTATCACCGGCAAAGCCACCTTCACGCTCACCAGCTTCACGACGAACTTTTTGTACAGCCCAAGTCAAAGCTGCTTCTGAAGGGGTAGTTGTTGTATCAATATCGTGTCCGTAAAGGCAAAGACCCGCTTCTAAACGTAAAGAATCACGTGCACCTAAACCAATCCATTCAACTTCTTCTTGAGCCAATAATGCATTTGCAAACTCTTCAGCAACATCATTAGAAACAGATACTTCATATCCATCTTCACCAGTGTAGCCAGAACAACTTACCCATAACTCATTTCCATTCCAGTCAAACTTCAAGCTCTGCATGAAGATCATATCTGCAACTTCAGGCACTAAGCGAGCCATTGCAGCACGTGCTTTTGGCCCTTGAATAGCCAATAACGAGCGATCATCAATGATTTTAACTTTATCTTCACCTAACGCATTTTGCATATGAGCAATGTCTTGCTCTTTACAAGCCGCATTGACTACAACAAATACTTGCTCACCCCAGTTAGCGAACATTAAGTCATCTTGAATACCGCCTTCAGCGTTTGTGAATAGACCATATCTTTGAGTACCTTCAGCCAAGCCTTCAACATCAACAGGCATTAAAGCCTCTAGACCTGCTTTAACACCTTCACCGGACAAAATAACTTGCCCCATGTGCGATACATCAAACAAACCGGCATTCTCACGTACCCATAAGTGCTCTTTTTTTACACCTAATGGATACTGAACTGGCATTTCATAGCCTGCAAACTCCACCATACGGGCGTCTGCTGCTAAATGAAGGTTATACAATGCTGTTTTATTCATCTCTACCTCTGGGTTGTTTGTTTCCAATAAGAAACAAGGTAACCCGATAAATACCCTTTTATCAAGTAAAACTTTCTAATCGTAAACTTGTACCTCTTACAATAAAGCCTCTATATATCAGTAGTTATCTTAGCCTGAAACAAGCATTTCTTGCTGAAATAAACTTTTTTTAAAAAAATGTTTCCTATTAGAAACTTTTTTCGTATGATGATTGGCATAGGACGTTAAGCAAACATTCATTGACGCTCATAGAAACATGATGATTTTTCATCGAATTAGACTGCCTAGATGGTATGATGTGGCCCGCCAAATCATGCAATTTTGAGCACAGTTGATAATTAAGAGGAAATTAAACATGGCCAACACCGAAGCTTTTTTCAGCCAATCATTGGCTGAACGCGATTCAGAACTTCTGGCAACATTGAAAGAAGAATTCGTTCGTCAGGAAACCGGTATCGAGCTTATCGCATCTGAGAACATTGTTTCTAAAGCGGTAATGGAAGCACAAGGTTCTGTTCTTACTAATAAGTATGCAGAAGGCTACCCTAACCGTCGCTACTACGGTGGTTGTGAAGTCGTTGATGTAACAGAGCAACTAGCTATTGACCGTGCAAAACAATTGTTCGGTTGTGAATTTGTAAACGTACAGCCTCACTCAGGCGCTCAAGCAAACGGCGCTGTAATGTTAGCCCTACTACAACCGGGCGACACTATCCTAGGCATGTCTCTATCTGCCGGTGGTCACTTGACACACGGTGCGCCGCCAGCGCAATCAGGAAAGTGGTTCAATGCTGTACAGTATGGTGTTTCTGAAGAAACGCTAGACATTGATTATGATCAAGTTGAAGCGATTGCTGTAGAAAGCCAGCCTAAGCTTATCATTGCAGGTGGTTCTGCTATTCCACGTGAAATTGACTTCAAACGTTTCCGTGAAATCGCTGACAAAGTTGGTGCTTACCTAATGGTAGACATGGCTCACATTGCGGGCCTTGTTGCAACAGGTGTTCACCCATCACCACTACCACATGCACATATTGTTACTACGACTACACACAAAACACTTCGTGGTCCTCGTGGTGGCATGATTCTTACTAACGATCTTGATATCGGTAAGAAAATCAACTCTGCTGTATTCCCAGGTTACCAAGGTGGTCCACTAATGCACGTTATCGCTGCTAAAGCGGTTGCATTTGGTGAAGCACTACAACCTGAATTTACCGACTATATTAAACAAGTTGTTGCAAACGCAAAAACACTTGCTGCTGTTATGATCGAACGTGGTTGTGACGTAGTGACTGGCGGTACTGATACTCACCTTATGCTTGTTGACCTTCGCCCTAAAGGCCTTAAAGGTAACGTAGCAGATAAAGCGCTTGAACGTGCTGGTATCACTTGTAACAAAAACGGTATCCCTTTCGACACAGAGAAGCCAATGGTGACTTCTGGTGTTCGTCTAGGTACACCTGCTGCAACCACTCGTGGTTTTGGCACTGAAGAATTCACTAAGATTGGTCACCTAATCAGTGATGTATTTGACGGTTTAGTTGAAAAACCTGAAGGAAATCCTGAAGTGGAAGCACGCGTACGTGCTGAAGTAATGGATCTATGCCAGCGCTTCCCACTTTATCGTTAACCAATAATTTTTGGTCATCAGCTTGGGGTAGCTTATATCCCAAGCTCTAATATAAAGAGGCAATATTATGAGTAACACTCCAGCTAATTTAAAATACGCTGAATCACACGAATGGGTTCTTGATAATGGTGACGGCACAGTTACTGTAGGTATCACAGAACACGCTCAAGACCTTTTAGGTGATGTAGTTTATGTAGAACTACCTGAAATTGGCGCACAAGTTACTGCGACAGAACAATTCTCTTTGATTGAATCTGTAAAAGCAGCCTCTGACATCTATGCTCCAATATCTGGTGAAGTTGTTGAAGTAAACGAAGACCTTGACGACACTCCAGAGCTAATCAATGACGAGCCTTTTGGCGGCGCTTGGATTGCAAAAATCAAACTATCTGATGCATCTGAACTAGCTAACTTGCTAGATGCAGCTGGATACGAAGCAGCTATCGCTTAGTCCAAACTGACGTCCTACTGATTTCGTAAGATCTCTCAGTTGTACACTCCCTGCTCTATTGAGCAGGGCGCCCACTCTTTTAATTTACAAAGGTATCAGTGCCATGACATCGTGCATCCGCGATTTATTAGGTAATGACGAGTTTATTGCGCGCCATATTGGCCCAGACAAAGTCGAACAAGAGAACATGCTGAACACCATCGGCGTGGACAGCTTGGAACACCTAATCGAAAAAACCATCCCTCAAGCTATTCGTTTATCGAATCTTGATATGAGCCAACAGCCTGTTTCTGAAGCCAATGCCCTCAATGAACTAAAAGCTATCGCATCTAAAAATAAGATTGCACGTTCTTTTATTGGCATGGGATATCACGATACATTTGTACCTGCTCCAATTCTTAGAAATCTACTAGAAAACCCAGGTTGGTACACTGCATATACACCTTATCAGCCTGAGATTTCTCAAGGTCGTTTGGAAGCTCTACTTAACTTCCAACAAATGATTATTGATCTAACTGGCATGGAAATCTCTAACGCGTCTTTGTTAGATGAAGCGACTGCAGCTGCAGAAGCCATGACCTTAATGCTTAGATCTAATCGTAAAAAGTCAAACCTATTGTTTGTAGCTGACAACCTATTGCCACAAACCATTGACGTAATTAAAACACGTGCCGACTTATTAGAAATCGACTTCGTTGTTGATGCGCCTGAAAACGTATCAAACCACGACATCTTTGGTGCTATTTTCCAGTACCCAGGTAAAGATGGCGAAGTATCAGACATCTCCACTCTAATTAAAGCATGTCACGAACAAAAAGCGCTTGTAAGTGTTGCTGTTGACCTATTGTCTCTAGTACTACTTAAATCACCTGGTGAACTAGGTGCTGATATTGTTATCGGTTGTGCACAACGTTTCGGCGTTCCTATGGGCTTTGGTGGTCCTCACGCTGCATACCTTGCAACTAAAGATAAATTCAAACGCTCAATGCCTGGCCGTGTTATCGGTGTATCTATTGATAGCCATGGTAACAAAGCTTTGCGTATGGCTATGCAAACTCGCGAGCAACACATTCGCCGCGAGAAAGCGACATCCAACATTTGTACTGCTCAAGCATTACTCGCTATGATGGCAAGCTTCTACGCTGTTTATCACGGTCCTGTTGGTTTACGTCAAATTGCAACACGCGTTGCTAGTTTGACACACTCTTTTGCAAAAACACTAAACCAAAATGGTTTTACAACAAACAGCTCACATTTTGATACTTTAGTTGTTGAAACTGGCAGTAAAACAGATGCTATTTTCCTTGCAGCTCAAAACAAGCTTATCAACTTATGGCGTGCTTCTGATAGCAGCTTGTCGCTATCTGTTAACGAAACGACGTCTTTAACAGACCTCGTTGATCTAGCAGAGTGCTTCGGTGTTGAATTAACTGAAGATTCTCTAGCTGACTCAAGTACAGATTTGGGTATCGATGAAGGCATGCTTCGTACTGATGCAATCCTGTCTCACCCTGTATTTAACAGCCACCACAGTGAAACTGAGTTGATGCGTTATATGCACCAACTTGAGGTTAAAGATATTGCACTTAACCAAAGCATGATCCCTCTGGGTTCTTGTACTATGAAGTTGAATGCGACATCTGAAATGCTACCTGTTACTTGGGCTGAGTTTGGTCGTATTCACCCATTCGCACCTCAAACACAAGTTACTGGCTATAACCAACTACTTGACGAATTGATTGCGATGCTTTCAAAAGCAACTGGTTATGACACAGTATCACTTCAACCTAACTCAGGTGCGCAAGGTGAATATGCTGGTCTAATCGCTATTGAGAAGTACCACAAGTCACTAGGTGAAGGGCACAGAAATATCTGTTTGATCCCTAGCTCTGCACACGGTACAAACCCAGCTTCAGCCGCTCTTGCTGGTATGAAAGTAGTCATCGTTAAGTGTGATGACGAAGGTAACATCGATTTAGAAGATCTAGCAGCTAAAGCCGAGTTACATAAAGATAACCTAAGCTGCATCATGGCAACTTACCCTTCTACTCACGGTGTATTTGAAGAACATATCCGTGAAGTATGTGACACAGTTCATAAATTTGGTGGCCAAGTTTACATTGATGGAGCTAACTTGAATGCAGTCTTGGGTATTGCACCTCCAGGCCAATTTGGTGGTGATGTATCTCACTTGAACCTGCATAAAACATTCTGTATCCCGCACGGTGGTGGTGGTCCAGGTATGGGTCCTATTGGTGTTAAATCTCACCTAGCACCTTTCCTACCAGGTCACTCGGTTAGCCCTGTTGCAGGCGCTAACTCTAATACTGACCAGCAAAATGGCGCAGTATCAGCAGCACCTTACGGTAGTGCAAGCATCTTGGTTATCACTTGGATGTACATCAAAATGATGGGTGATCGTGGTCTTAAAGATGCGACATTCAATGCGATTTTGAACGCTAACTATATTGCTAAGCGTTTAGAAGACCATTACCCAATCTTGTTTACAGGTGTTAATGACACTGTTGCTCACGAATGTATTATCGACATTCGTCCTCTTAAAGAAGAGTCCGGTATCAGTGAAGAAGATATTGCTAAGCGTTTAATGGACTTTGGTTTCCACGCGCCGACTATGTCTTTCCCTGTTGCAGGTACTTTGATGATAGAGCCGACTGAGTCTGAGAACCAAGAAGAAATCGACCGCTTCTGTGATTCTATGATTCAGATACGCAATGAAATGAAGAAGGTTCAAGCAGGTGAATGGCCTCTTGAAGACAACCCTCTTGTTAACGCTCCTCATACAGCGGACGCACTACTAGGTGAAGAATGGCAGCATGCTTACTCTCGTAAGGAAGCAGCTTATCCTCTACCTTGGATTAAAGATCGTAAATACTGGCCTCCTGTAGGTCGAGTAGATAATGTTTACGGCGATCGTAATCTAATCTGCGAGTGCCCGCCAATAGATAGCTACGAAGACTAACAAGTCTTTTGCTAGACGAGCTTGCTTATCCCTTTGCAAGCTCGCACCAAAAAAGCGAGCCACAAGCTCGCTTTTTTTTATTTAATACTTTCTCCTTCATTAACAGCACACAATTTTTCCCTATTATTTAATAAGCATCAAAAATTCGAAAAACACCTTCTCAAATTTATCGTTTAAAAATCAAGCTTCACCTTTTAACACAATATTTTTATACTTATCGAAATTTTCAGCCGTTTACATTTTTTAAAATGAACGTGATTCACATTATTGTTATTTCGTCCTAATATTTATTGTTATATCTGATTAAAACCAGTTTATTACATTTTAGAACATTCAAATAAACACAGAGAATATAAACAATAACCAGGCTTAATAATGCTACAGAAAGCTCTACAACTCATTTTTTTATTCTTTTTATCAAGTTTTACTATTTCAGCCAACGCTGAAACTGAAACGCTCAAGGTTCTTGGCATGAAGAATTACCCTCCTTTTAGTTTTGAGAAAAACGGTAAAATGGTAGGAATTGATAACGAGGTTATGTATGAAATCGGAAAGCGAATTGGGGTAGAGGTTGAAATCGATTATCTACCTTGGAAAAGGCTTTTAGCGAACCTGAAATATGGCAGCACTGATGCCGCATTCGCCTTATTCTTCACTCAAGAAAGAAATCAATTTGCACTATACGCAGATAAAGAGCCCATTCATGATGGCGCATTTTACCTTTATGTTAAAAAAGGCTTTGAGTTCACGTTTGAAGATGTCACAGACCTATATGATAAAAGAATCGGGTTACAACTAGCCTTCTCAGTCTCCGAGGCCTTTGATACTGCAGCGAGTGAGAATAAAATGGATATTTTAAGTGCGTTTAGCAATGTTAATAATATTGAGTTATTGCTCGCAGACCGTATCGACGCTTTCATCGGACACGAGTTGGTAACAGGGTATAACTTACTAAATATGGATGTATTAGACCAGGTCTCAAGGCTTCCCCTCCCTATCAGTGAAAAGAAAGCATTTTTAGTCATTTCTCGAGAATCTAAGACGTTTAGCGACAAGCAGTCACTCATCAATCAGATTAACCAAGCATTAGTCGATATGAAGGCTGATGGAACACATAAGAAAATAGTCGATAAATATTTAAAATAACCCCCAATATGCAGAGGTTTAATTTTTCAATTACGAGTAAATAATTAACATTAGACTTTCTATTTAATATTTAAAACCTCTCCCAGCTAAAATACAAAACCGACAAAAAATTAAAGTAAAAAATACTAAAATCTGACAAAACTTACTTTAAATTTACTTAAATTAAGTCTATTAAAGACCAGCTAATAAAAATAAAATTCCAATATGGTTTTTTAATTACCTTTAATACTGCCTATAACCTCTGGCATTCTCATTTTATGAAATTTAATTACGATATTTTAGTTAAATTTACTTGCCTGAATCTTGTTCAATCCTTTTCATAGGCGTAGACTGCGCGCCAATTACACACATATTTCTTAAGGAATTAAATCTTCATGGTTGCAGTGATAGGTATATTAGCCATTATCGCGTTTTTAATGGTGGTATTAGAGGAAGTAATCCATATAAATAAGGCTAAATCGACCTTATTTATCGGTACTTTATGTTGGATTTTAGCCTATGTATTCCCTATTCATGGTGTGCCTGCACACGAGATAAGCAAGCAGCTCAATGAAAACTTATTAGAAATTGCGACTCTTTGGCTTTTCTTGATGTCAGCAATGACATTCGTAGCCTATCTAAATAGTAAAGGCTTTATATCGAGTCTGGTGCAAAGGTTGCTCCCAGGGGAACTCCATGAAAGAACCTTAATGGTATTATTAGGTTGTTTCGCTTTTATCTTTTCATCATTTGCAGACAATGTTACAGCAACACTGGTTTCCCTAGCGGTGATCACCAGCTTAAAAATTGAAGCACGAAAGCGTCTTAAATACGCAACCTTAATTATTTTCGCTGTAAATAGTGGTGGTGTATCCTTAATCACAGGTGATGTAACCACCCTAATGATATTTTTAGCAGGTAAAGTCAGTATTCCTAACTTATTACTATTAGTTGGGCCATCTCTATGTGGTGTCATAGTACTTGCCGCTATGATGTCTGTTCGTATGAGAGGTCGTGTGAGCTTTTCAGCAGAAACTAAACCTATTGAAAAAACAGATATCATTATTTCAATTATTTTCTTAGCAACGATTCTTTCCACTTTGCTACTAAATGCGTTTTTCCAAGTACCGCCTGTGCTTACTTTCATGTTTGGCTTAAGCTGCATGTTTCTCGTTGCTCAATACCTTTTGCGTAAAACAGATAGAAGCATACTTAACTATATTCGAGAAATTGAATTTGATACCTTACTTTTCTTCGTAGGCATTTTATTGATCGTCGGTATTTTAAAAGAGATTAAGCTACTAGATTATTTAACGAGCCTGTACGACTTTATGCCTGTTGAGTACGCAAACTTCCTACTAGGGATCTCATCAGCCTTAATTGACAATGTGCCTTTAACTGCAGCCGTTTTAAAAGCGAATGTTGAGATGAACATGGCGTCTTGGTTATCCATGACGTATGCAACGGGAGTTGGTGGCTCTATGTTAGTGATCGGCTCCGCAGCAGGAATAATAGCCATGAGCAAAGTAAAAGAACTTAACTTTATAAGCTATTTATCTATGTTTGGCTATTTGCTAGTAGCTTACTCTGTAGGTTACTGGTTAAGCTATTTCTTAGCAGTAAGGATGTTATAAGCATAAGTATGCTATTAAGGTGATGCCAATGATGGTATCACCTTAATAAGCGTCAATAATTTTTGGATTAAATACTAAAAAGACAATACTGAAAGTTAATATAAAGAGTCTCTTAATGAGAGAAACATTTTTTTTCCTTGGTTTGGATTTTTCTTAATAACTTTTTGTATAGGGAGTTCATTTACTAACGCTTTTCCATTATAGAGATACTCTTTAAGGTGTTGCTCATTAAGCATCACAACTTCCATTGACCAATCCTTAAATGCTCTTTCTGTTATTTGGCCAGAGTAGAATATTTCAACCAGCATATGCCTAGGATCATTACGAATTTTCTCATAGAGGCTTTCAATTGCTTCTTGTTCACCTTCTATTAATTGCATTATTTCTCTGTCGTAATAGACCAACATTCCAGTAATATTCTTAGATGCATTATTTCTTTGGGCTTCTAGCTGTATTTCTAACAAGCCTTCTTCAGATAACCCTTCGGGCGATACACTGGTGTATAAAAGTTCAAACATGCTAAATCCTTTTATCTTTGTAACACTTAATTCGTAAAGTACAACATAAAAGAGTCTAGCTTAATTTATTAGCTACGCTAGTGAAGGCCGCAGTGAAGTCATTAATTAAACTTTTAAAGTGTGAACATGTAAAATAAGAAAGAGTTTTATTAAGCCACTACATATCCCACTCATTCATTCTCATACCAAAATAACAGTAATAATTTAAGAGGATGAATCAGATCAGCAAAGATATTAAAGTAGTTACAACGTATCTCTAAGTGTTAAAAAAATTTTCTTACCTTGGTTAGGGTTACTTTTAACCATATGCTGCAGTGGATTCTCTGGCACTAGTTCATGATCACTATAAAGGTATTTTTTAAGTTTCTGCTCATCTAAGATAACGCTTTCCATACTCCAGTTATTAAAGGCTCTTTCTTTAATCTCTCCACTGTAAAACACTTCAACCAATGAGTGCCTTTCATCTCGGCTGATTTTTTTATACAGAGATTCAACTGCTAGCTTATCGCCTTCTAAAATTTGCATAATTTCACAATCATAGTAAACCAGCATACCTGTGACCCCCATTGCACTATTATTCTTTTTTGCGTCAGTCATAATGTCTAATAGCGCATCTTCGGTTAATTTTTTTCGTGCAACACTCGTGTATAAAAGCTCATACATAAATCTATCCTTTTCTCGATATAGTGATAACGCATCGCTTTGAAAGCCTTCCCTTCCTCCAATGAGATAAATAAAGGGTAAAATGGCTCAAAAGTAATTTATTCTGAAACTAAAACCTCATTAAATTAGAAAAAACTTATTTAAGATTACTATCAATTTCTTTAAATAAAACTGCTAAAAATCGGGTTTTCTTTTGTTTTTATCTTTTTATTTCCTTAATTGTGTGAAGATTTTTAGATAATTCAGTTAATTAGCCTATATATGGAAACAATGAATTTTCAAATACCCTGTTAATGAAGAATAAAATTAGCGATATGATAATTTTAGTTTTTTTGAACCATATTAAGTAAAGCATGTCTTCTAAGATCTGCTTTAATAGTTAGAGACACAAATAAGCAAGAAACCATCTTGCGGAGAAAGACATGAAAAACACAGAACATCATTATGGCTGGTTTGCTATCGGAGCACATTGGATAGCCGCTATCATGATTATTGGACTATTTGGACTTGGGTTCTGGATGGTTGATTTGAGTTACTATGACCCTTGGTATAAAACAGGGCCAGATTTACACAGAAGTATTGGTATTATTTTATTCGCCTTAATGTCGATACGACTAATATGGAAATTAGTACAGGTTCAACCAAAACCATTAGAGCACTATACCAAAATTGAACGTACGCTCGGTCACCTAGTACACCAACTATTATACCTTCTTACCTTTGGCATCATGATAAGTGGCTACCTTATTTCCACTGCTGATGGTCGAGGCATAGATGTTTTCGAACTTTTTCAGGTACCAAGCTTAGGAGAGCTTTTTGCCGATCAAGAAGATATTTCTGGCCTAATACATGAGTATGCGGCTTACACACTTGTTGGGGCTGTTGCTTTGCACGTTCTCGGCGCTTTTAAACATCACTTTATTGATAAAGACATTACCCTCAAACGTATGTTGGGTTATCGCAAACAAAAATAAACCTAGAGGATTACAATGAAAAAATTACTACTTGTTTCTGCACTAACTGGTGCAATGTTGGCTCCAATTGCTAACGCTGCTGATTATGTTATTGACACTAAAGGTGCTCACGCTTTTATTAACTTTAAAATCAAACACCTTGGTTATAGCTGGCTAACTGGCCGTTTTGATGACTTTAAAGGTGATTTCACTTATGACGAAAACAACGTAAGTGCATCAAAAGTAAGTGTTGTCGTTGATACAACTAGCTTTAACTCAAACCACGCAGAACGTGATAAGCACATTCGTAGCGACGACTTTTTAGACACAAGTAAGTTTGGTACAGCTACTTTCGAAAGTACATCTTTCAAAGACTTAGGTAACAACGAGATCGAAGTTAAAGGTTCATTAACACTTCACGGTGTAACAAAAGAAATCACCATCGACGCTGAAAAAATTGGTGAAGGTAAAGATCCATGGGGCGGTTACCGTGCTGGTTTTAGCGGCACAACACGCGTTGGTCTAAAAGAGTTTGGTATGCAAGAAATTCTAGGGCCACAATCTACTCACGTAGAGCTTGAGCTTCATATTGAAGGTATTCGTCAGTAATAGTTTGAATACGATTTAATTGAATAAAAAAACGAGCTCAGGCTCGTTTTTTTATGTCTGGTATAATGTGACTAAACACAATAATTATCGATGGAAAATATACCCTTTTTCCAGTCTTCTTTTAATAAGGAGAATAACCTTACCGTTTGATATTCACCTTTCCAAAAACCGTACTCCTTTAATATGCCTTCTTGCTGAAAGCCTAATTTTTGTAATAAAGAAATAGAAGCAAAATTAGAAAGATGTGTTATTGCCGTGATGCGATTAAGTTTAATGGGAAAATTCTGCTCATAACAGGTTTTCATCAAGAGGTTTATCGCTTCACTTGCTAAGCCTTTCCCCCAATAGTCGGGATGAAGCTCATAACCAATCTCCAAGGAATGAAATTTGGCATTCACACAATGCACACCACAGCTACCAATTAAGGTACAAGGGTCCTCAATAAGGGTAATGGCCCATCGAAAACCATGGATACCTTTATCCTTATATAGAGATATATTCCAATCCAACCAGCGCTCCGCTTGTTGCCTTGATGTAAAAGAATCACAATCATACAGCGCAGTAACTCTATCATTCGAGAAAATATCATAAATTTGCTCAATATCTGCACGCCTTATTTTGCGTAACAAAAGTCGAGAGCTCGTTATAATACCGTCTTCCATCATATGAGATTATCTCATTCAGATTGAGTTAACTCATAGGATAGCTCAGAAGCCAGCATAACTAGGCTTAATTCACATAAATCAATTTCATTAGATAAAATAGCTCTAATGGCTGATAAGCCAATATGTCAGAAACTAGTCTCTATTTTGCTTTTGCACATAAGACATGGCTTTCATTAAAAATTTCTCTGCTTGTTTAGCGCCCGCTAGATACTCTTCTTGTTTGCCAGAATCAATCAGTTCAGACCAATTAATTTTTACTTGCTCTGGTGTTTGCTCTTCAGGTGCTAAGAATATTCCCTCAGTCTCAAGCAACCTAGTATTGGAATAACCACCAGCTCCCGCACATAATATAAAGCGGTTTGGTGCATCTTGATGACAAAGAGTTAAAGCTCCAGCGGTTACAGCGTCTAGGGAACCTGCGAATAAGTCCTCCCGCCTCAGCGTGTGGATAAAAACGCCTAGATTTATGGCGAGGGGCGTAACTTAATAGTTATTCTATTGATAAGGCCCTCAACTTAAAGATAGGGCTTTTAGACCACGCCCTTTGGGTCTTTGAAGAATACCTAAACGGCATTTCAGAAAAAGCGCCACCCTGTGTTGTCCCTTTTCGAAAGGTACCTACAGCTCTTATCAGAAAAAAGTGGCAAAGTGACGCCTTGCTTGACGCTTTTTCTGAAAAGACTGAGAAGAGGTGACTTAATCGCAGGCTCCCTTGCCTTAGCATATCTAACACTGACTGAGGCAATAAATCTTGCGTCATTCGTGTTGCAGCAGTTGGAGCCAAGGCATTAACCAAAATATTATGCTTCTTACCTTCTATAACGAGTGTATTCATTAACCCTAATACTGCCATCTTTGCAGCACCATAGTTTGACTGGCCAAAATTGCCATACATGCCACTTGACGATGTGGTCATCATAATACGACCGTAGTTTTGCGCTTGCATATGCGGCCAAACAGACTTGCAGCAATTTACGGAGCCCATTAGATGAACATCTATCACTTTTCTGAAATCGTCTAGATCCATTTTACTAAAAGATTTGTCTCTTAAAATTCCGGCATTATTAATCAGTATGTCTACCCTGCCCCAGCGTTCGATAGTTTGCTGAACCATGTTTTCTACTTCTTCAAAATTAGTCACATCAGCACCATGAGCAAAGGCCTCCCCACCTAATGCATGTATCTCTTCGACAACATCAAGTGCAGCTTTGCTAGAGGCGCCATTTCCATCCCTAGCACCACCGACATCATTAACAACAACTTTGGCACCACGTTGTGCTAATGCTAATGCATGAGATCGGCCTAAGCCGTTACCTGCTCCGGTTATAATCGCAACCTGTGAAGTAAAAGATAAAGTCATAGTGATTCCTTGCTTGAGAATAATTTGGTCATAAAAAAGACCCTTTGTGTTTCACAAAGAGTCTATATCAAAGCAGAAAGGAGATTAATGCCTCTTCAGTTATATGGCATATCAGTATGATTTAATTAGAAAATTCTAAAAATCCATTATTCTTTAGGGCGATAAAGTCACTTGCGCACCCTTTCACCTCACTATCAAACATACTAGTACGACCTCTAGCTTTTGCTTTTCTTGTTTCGGTAAATTGGCCATAACAACTCGTACTACAATAGAAAATACTTCCTTCTAATTGCTTAACTCTCTGTACTCCGCCATTAGCCTTTAAAATCTGTTCATCTGATAAAGTGCCTGACATGATGTAACAAGTTTTCCCTTTCGATTCTATTTGCTGATAGTCAGTAACCGCTAATTTAACTGGCATACCCTGTATTTCTTTACCCTTTGAGTCTTTTCTATGTACCCACTTATCTCGCGCAAATCTCTGCTCTTTCCCTTTCAAGCAATCCAAAATGGCATAGTCCCCTTGACTCTCAATATTATAAAAATACTGACCACTTACATCAGTCGCGCCACGGCACTCATCGAGCTTAGCTTCTATATCATTGCTTTTATCAAACCAGCCTAAAGCCAAAATTGGAAAGCCATCGGCAGCATAACCAACAGGCTGTTTTCTTTCATCAATGGCTTTTTCACCTAACTCATTAATCAAACATTTAGGTGCAATATGATAATGATAGTCATCACCCCGGCCCGCATGACCGCCACATTCATCTAATTCTCCTGCTGTTGCAGCGCTTACAGGCTTACCTGAGGATTGTTTGGGCCCCTGTGTACTTGGGTCAAAAATAGGTACACCATTTACAGCAATACCAACAGCACCCGGTTCTGTTTGAGTTACTCTAGACGCTTGCAGAGGGTTAAGTGGCAATCGGATTTCCATATTATGTTTACTAGGAAACTGTTGGTTATTACCTGTAATTCCAATCATAAGTGTATGGCTTTCATCAGGTAGGCTATGTGACTTAAATGAGAAGCTCGAACCAGAGCAAGTTAAATCACTTACCTCGTCCGTATAACAGGCCTGATCACATTTACAGTCAGCTATTTTTTCATCGATAGTATGTGCCACAACATAGGTCGATGTAGCTAACAAGTAGCCGACAAAAGCCATTACGATAGAATTGTATTTTATATTCATTGTTACTCTTCCTTCATTCACATAACCCAAGCCATCAGTATAAAGATACTTAATGTGCCCGCTAGCCAACTTAGCTAAATCCACTGCTTCTCCATGATTAACTTAGCCTATTTCTTGCCTTATTATTCTTAATCAAACACAGGGCTAATTGATGAAGAAGTGAATGAAACCTCAGCTGAGTAATTAAATGCTATTTAAAACATAAAATGACTGGCATAAAGGCTTAAAGAAAACTAAGTTTTATGCTGCAAAGAAAGAAACTTAAAGTAAAATTTTTACTTACATTTGCGACATGATAAAGCACCAGCAGGATATAGATCACATTAAAACTTAGTGAGCTAACTCGTTAGAACATAAGGTTTAAATTGTATTCTCAGATACCATTGTTAGCGTTTTCTGTTAAGCTGCTATTACGTCATTTTGTTGAGTTAGTGTCTTTCTCCTATCACTTTCATTTTGCAAGGAAAGAAAGATCAAGTAGGTATTTTTTATCAAAGAAGTTTAATGAACTCTCTTTAATCAAAAATGTCCTATCAGCAATAAAATTTTCATCAGTTTGGATAGTTTTCTTATGTCTTTAAAGTCTATTAGAGTAAAAAGCTCAATCCCCGTTTTTATCCTCGCCATGACCTTTATACTTGCTCTGTTTATGTTTGATCGATTAATCGTCATGGAAGAAACGGCATTAGAAGAACAATCAGGTCGATACCAAAGCGCTATTTCAAGTGTGCTAAAAGCAGACAGTAATCTTTATCAGGCCAAAGTAGCCGAACTTAATTTATTAAGCCAAATTGGTGATGTACCAACACAACACAAAATACATGCAGACAAGGTTAAAGAAGCTACTGCTAGAATCGATGAATACCTAGGTCATATGTCAGTCAATCCACAGATTCAAAAAGACTTCGGTGACCTGAATGATCAATTAGAAGCTTGGCATCAAGCAACCAACAAACTGATTAAATCAGGCAAATATGACCCTAACTATCAGGCTCTTGAAGCTGAAGCTGAACAATTATTTGATCATATCCGTACTCGTTTAAAAATGGCAGGTGACCAAGCCATTGCAACCGCTCAGGCGTCACGTGAGAAAGTACTATCTGACGTACTTGAATTTGGTAACTTCACGTTTGCGATCCTTGCTGTTGCTAGCTTAATTGTTATCTTCATCAGCTACACCATGCCAAAACGTTTAACTCATAACATCAATAGTCTAACTCAACGTATCCGTGAAATTGCTGAAGGTGATGGTGATTTAACAGCACGAATTGAGCCAAATAGTAATGATGAAATTGGCGACCTTGCCCATGAATTCAATAACTTTGTAGATAAACTGCAAAAGTTAATTGCCACAGTACAAACTCAATCAGTCGCTTTAGGAAGTGTTACAGGTCACCTTATTGAGAGTGCGAAACAAACAGAGTCTATTACTCAAGCTTTGGGTCAGGCATCAGATTCAACAGTGAATGCTGGCCATGAGATGAATAGCTCCAACCAAGAAATGGCAAGTATGGCTGAAGAAACCTCTTCTGAAGCACGTCATTCAGATGAAATGACACACCAAGGTATCAATGCGGTTAAAGCGTCACATACTGCGATAAATGAGCTAGTGACTGACATTGATGGCGCCTTGAATCAATCTCAATTATTAGAGCAAAGCTCTGAGAATATCGCCAATGTGCTTGAAGTAATCAGAACCATAGCAGAGCAAACTAACCTACTGGCATTGAACGCAGCAATCGAAGCGGCACGTGCTGGTGAACAAGGTCGCGGTTTTGCAGTTGTTGCAGACGAAGTACGTACACTAGCAACACGTACTCAAGATAGTACCAATGATATTCAAGACATGATTGAACAACTAAAATCCAATGTCGGTCATGCTTCCTCGGCCATCATACGCAGTAAAGAAAGAGCAGATGAAACCGTTAGTCATATCGATCAGGTAAATACCATTTTTACCGAGCTACAAGAATCCTTTGCTAAAGTTCAAAAGATGTCATCTCAGACAGCCAAAGCAACTCAAGAGCAATCCAATGTATCCAACATGATAAGCCAGAGCATGTCTTCTCTTAATGAACAGACCAATGCCGCTAAGAATGTTGTAGATGCAAGCCGTAAACAAGCGGATGAAGTGGATCATTTGTATCAAGCACTTGATCAAGTTGTTGGCCGCTTTAAAGTTTAGCAGCCTGATTTGAAGCAAAAAAAACAGCCCCAGTGGCTGTTTTTTGTTTTTAATAAAAAATCAATTATTCAAAAGCTTCTGATTTAACATTCGTTTGATCTTTTTTCTCATGACTAACAGAGCTTGTCGGATAACCAAATAAGACCTTAATTTTCGCTTTCAGGCCTTTTGCACTAAGAGTCGCCTTTATCATATAAAGCCATTGATGAAAGCTTATCGTGATTGGGTTGTAAGTATCAATTTGACCAACAATGCCATAACGACAAGGTTTATCATCTTGCTCCTCAGCATAAGTGCCAAACATTCTGTCCCAAATGACCAACACACCAGCAAAGTTCTTGTCCAAATAGCCAGGGTTAACAGCATGATGCACTCGGTGAATCGACGGCGTGTTAAACACCTTCTCTAACATACCTAACTTGCCAATAATCTTGGTATGAACAAAAAACTGAAAAGCTAAGTTAAGCGCCACAACGGTGAAGACGATTTTTGGATCAAAACCAATTAAGATCATTGGCATCCAAAATAACCACATACCTGTTATCGGATACATGATACTTTGTCTAAATGCAGTAGAAAAGTTCATTTCTGTGGAACTATGGTGGACCACATGAGCCGACCAAAGCCAATGAATATGATGAGATGCTCGATGAAACCAGTAGTACAAAAAGTCTTGCAGCAAGAAAGCAAAAAATAGACTAAGAAAGCTCAGTTCAATATCGAGTAATCTAAACTCATATAGCCAATAAAAAATGGGCATTAAAAATAGTAAAGCAATCGCATCAGCACCTTGGTGCATTAACGCCAGAGCCGTATTTGCCAGACTATCTTTAATCACATAATTCTGGCGATGCTTCAAAAACTCATAGGCAATAAAGATTAAAAATATCGGGCTTAAAGCAATTAATATAATTTCAACATCCATGGTTTAGACCTATTCTCGTTATTTTATGAAATGCTAATTAACATTCATCATACACAAGCGATAAGACATAACCAATAAACATAATAAAAGTCTGTTTATACCTATTACTAATACCAGACATTCCTCAAATTGACGCCGATTCTCAACTGGCTTTTAATTAAAGAACCAAACTTCGATATAGACATTTAACCTTGTTTTACAATGCTTTTTAACGTAAAAGGTAAGCAATTTTTCTCAGGATATAAGATCAATGAAATTTAATTTCCACAAATCCTTTTGGGAAGCCGAATGCAACACCTTGGATGACCTAAGCCAGTTACTGGTAAAAATCAAAACAGAAGGTTATCAAGGCTCAGAACTGTTTTTACCTTTCTTCCCTCTTGATGCCCAAGAAACCTTGGCCTTGCATGAATCTCAAGGTTTAGACATTATCACAGGCATAGGTACTCAAGGCGATAATGCAGAAGATCATATTCGTTCTATGGATGAGCAAATCCAGCATGCCATTCAATTTAAGCCTAAGTTAATCAATAGCCATACAGGTAGAGATATTTTTAGTTTTAAAGATAATCTCAAAATTTTTCAACACGCCCTATCATTAGAGCAAAAGCATGGCGTTGCTATCACCCATGAAACCCATAGATTTAGACCTACCTTTAGTACATTAGGAACAGAGCAAATTATTGATGCTCTACCTGAATTAAAACTCAATTTGGATATTAGCCATTGGATGGTAGTCCACGAATCAGACTTATCTGATCAAAAGGAACGTTTAGAAAAGCTCTTTACCCATGTTCA
Organism: Marinomonas sp. S3726; assembly: GCF_000967665.1. Classification (NCBI taxonomy): domain Bacteria; kingdom Pseudomonadati; phylum Pseudomonadota; class Gammaproteobacteria; order Oceanospirillales; family Oceanospirillaceae; genus Marinomonas; species Marinomonas sp. S3726. The sequence goes on from NZ_JXYC01000018.1 coordinate 201,188, forward strand.
CCATGTGCATGCCAGAGTCGGTTATGAAGAAGGTCCTCAGGTTACTGACCCTGCAAACCCACTATGGGAAGCTCAGGTAAATAATCACTGTGAATTATGGCAACAAGTTATGGAAAAAGCGGCCTTGAGGTCTCAAGACTGTTTTACTATTACACCTGAATTTGGCCCTTACCCATATGCCCATACTGACTCTAATGGCCAGCACCTAACTGATATTTGGCAAGCAAACCTCTTTATCAAGAATAAACTTAACGCCATGTTGAACTAACCCAACAAGGGCTATTATTCGCCAACTAAACCATGAAGACATATTTATGGAGCGTTTGAATCAATAGCCTTCTCTTCTTCTAACTACAATTAGTTACTCTAACAAGCTAATTATCTCATTTTAAAATAAGCTAAACTGATCTTTAGGAAGCGACTCATTAAGCCTGCCACTTAGCCATTAGATTAAAATTTAGACTAAATAAATAAGCAAGCTAGTCTCAAGTCATTATTACCTTGAAAATATCTAAGGGAACCTAGGGATCAGTCCTTCCCACCCTAGCAAGCTAATTGCAACACCTAGATTTATGGCAATGGATACAAGTTAATAATGGCTCAATTGATAAGGCCCTCCTTAAAGAAAGGCTTTTAAATTGGATGCTTAATTACAGCTTCACTAGCGACGCAATCAATAATAATGTTGAGAAGGATCTTATGAGTAAATTTAATTGGCTGATTTTTGCCAAGCCCGCCAGTTTTGGCGTTTTTGTATTTATTGTCTCCATTTCTGCCTGTCTATTTTTCTCTGCAAATATTAAACAAGCCATTGTTGAAACGAACCGAAATACATTGCTTGCTAAAAGCGAGAGGATATCGGTTGATTTACAAGAAATTATCAATCGTAGTGTTTTTGACCTCTATACACTTCAATCATTTTTTAACACACATCAAGAGGTCAGCCGCTCCGAATTTAATCAGTTTACCCAATTCATGTTACAAGGGGTTGATTATATCCGCGCATTCGAATGGATTCCTAAAGTTGCTACGTCATACAGAGAAGCTTTTGTTAAGAAGCAGCAGTCCGAATTTCAACATTTCTCTATCACATCCTTTTCTCCTGAAGGCTTACGGCAAAAAAGTCCAGCCAAAGACGTCTATTTCCCTGTTACCTATATGCAGCCCTATATAGGCAATGAAAATGCTTTAGGTTTTGACCTTAGCTCTAATATGGCTCGTAAAGTGACATTGGAGCATGCCAGAGATAAAGGAGAAATAACCACAACAGATCAGATAAGCTTGGTGCAAGCTAAAGGGTCCTCAAAGGACTTTTTAATGGTTGCGCCTATTTACCTTAAAGGTGATATCCCCTCTTCCCAACTATTAAGAAGGGAAGAACTCAGAGGTTTTGTACTCGGAGTATTTCAAATAAACAGCCTATTAAGCTCTATCCTTAAGCAGGCAAAAGCAGAAGGCTTGATCTTAAGTCTGAAAGACCTTAATACAGATAAAAATCCAATGTTACTTGGCCAAATAGCTGAACCCGAATTTTCATTTAATATTCAAGTCCCTCAAAGAACTTGGCAACTGGGTTTTACCATGAACCCTACCTTAAGCCATCAAGTGTTAAGCCCTACTATTTATTCATGGGCACTACTCATTAGTTTTATTATCAGTGCTTTGCTTGGGCTCTCAGCCTATGCGCTTTCACGCATTTCATTTGATAGTTTACAACTCAAAATTCTCAATACAGAAATTCAGGACTACAACCAAAATTTAGAAGCTAAAGTGCATGAAAGAACCCGTTCATTAGCGGTTAATAATGCTGAACTCAATAAAAATGTGAATCAGCTCACCCAGAATCGCGAAGCGCTGAGTGAGTTAATGTCTGCACTCAAACAGCAAAAAGAAGAAGCAGAAAATAAAAGTAAAGAGCTCACTAAATCTAATAAAGAATTAGATGAGTTTACCTATGTTGTCTCCCATGATCTAAAAGCGCCTCTTCGAGGGATTGATCAGCTAGCAAGTTGGATAGAAGAAGATATAGATGCGGACAAAATGGAAGATGTACCCAAGCATTTAACTGCAATCAGACAGCGAATTTATAGGTTAGAAAAACTCTTGATAGACCTACTAGAGTATTCAAAAGTTGGTCGCCATGAAGAGAAACTGACCCAAGTGAATAGCCAAGAATTGATACAAAATGTCTTTATGCTCAACGCACCTTCTAGTGCTTGTAAGCTGAGCTTTGGTTCCGCTTTTCCAAAAGAGCTTGATGTAACAGCACAATTTGAGCTCATTATCCGAAATCTAATTGGCAATGCGATCAAGCATAGCAACAGAGAAAACCTCCATGTTGAATTCAATTGTACTGAGCAAGCAGATGCTTTTACATTTTCGATTAAAGACAATGGCCCGGGTATTGAAGCTAAGCATTTTGATCAAATTTTCAAAATGTTTAAAACACTTGAGCCTAGAGACAAGGTAGAAGGCAGTGGAATGGGTTTAGCGTTAATCAAAAAAGTGGTTAATACCTATGGTGGTAGTGTCTATGTCAAATCTGAACTTGGACAAGGCTCTACCTTCTTTTTTGACTGGCCTAAACGCTTAACTGATATGGAAAAAAACTAATAATGCTATGTTAATTTATCCCTTATCAAGGCACGCTTTCTATAAGCAATAATTAACACTATTTAAGAAAATGAGTTTGGCAAAAAAGCATGGATATACAAAACTTGAATACATCAAAATTAACACAGAGTGATCATACTCAACTCATTGAATTTTGGCGTGACATTTTCCCAAATGATCCACCACATAATGAGCCTAGTAAGATGCTCAGTGCAAAGCTTAAAGTAGACGACCTCGTCTTTATCACAAAAGAGGAAGACAAAATTGTGGCGGCCTGCATGGCGGGATACGATGGCCACAGAGATTGGTTATATGCTGTAGCCGTCTCACCTTCACACCGAAGACGTGGTATAGGCCAACGCATCATACAAAGCGCAATTGATGAATTAAAAAGTCTGGGTTGTATTAAGTTAAATTTACAAATTAGAGCAGATAATACTGAAGTGGCGAGTTTTTATCAGAGCTTAGGCTTTCACGTAGAAGAGAGAATGAGTATGGGGGTCTTTTTAGAATGAAATTTACCTGAGAGGATAACTTTCTCAGGTAAATTTCAAAGGTGAATGTCTGAGATAATTAGTTAAACTCAGGTACAACCTTTTCAATAAAAAGTTTTAATGATGCTTTCTTCTCTTCATGGGATAAGCTGTTATCCGTCCAAAAACTGTATTCATCAATTCCAAGCTCTTCATAATGCTTAAGCCTTTCAATCACAGTATTTGGAGTACCTATCATAAGGTTCTCTTTAAGCGTTTCACGATTAAAGTCAGGCATGGTATCAAGCTCATCTTCGCTAATCGGCGCACAAAAACCATCAACTGGCACTAACTGGTTTCTGAATAAACTTGAGAAATGCGAATACCAATTTCTAATACCGTTCACACCGACTAGCCAATCACCTTCATTTTCATAAAGGTAAGTATGTCTTAAACACATAATTTTTGGACGTGCGACATCTGGGTTATTGGCACAGGCAGAATCAAACTTATCTACCAAGCTATCGACCTCTTCATCTGACTTGAATAAAGGTGTCACCATAACATTGCAGTTATTCTTAACCGCGAAGTTGTGAGAATCTGGATCACGAGCAGCTACCCACATTGGCGGCTGCTTTTGCAACGGCTTAGGAACCGATGTTGATGTAGGAAAACGCCAGCACTCACCTTCATGAGCATAGTCGCCTTGCCATAATTTTTGCACTGCAGGCACAATTTCTCTTAGATATTTACCACCATCAGAGGCCGCTTCACCATCAAGCATACGATCAAATTCGTATTGGTAAGCACCACGAGCGATACCAAACTCTAGACGCCCATCACACATAATATCAACTAAAGCAGATTCACTGGCTAATTTAATAGGATGCCAGAATGGCGCCACAAATGTTCCTACTCCTAAGCGGATTGAAGATGTTAATGGGGCTAAATAGGATAAGAAGCTTAAAGGATTAGGGCCAATGGTAAATTCCATCGAGTGGTGTTCACCCACCCAAACTGTTTCAAAACCACCGGCTTCGGCGATTTGAACTAACTCAACCATCTCATCTAATAATTGTTTGTGTGTTTTGCTGTTATCAAAACGTTCCATTTGCATAAAAAGAGAAAATTTCATTGATTCAATTGAACCTCTTATTTTTATTTTACAAATTAATCTGCATGATAATTTCCTGACATCACCCTTAAGGTGAGTAGGCCATTTTAGAAACCATTAAGCAGGGATCAAATTTTCGAACTAGAAATATTATGGTATACCATAATATCGAATGTCAATTTGATCTAACGCAATTTTTAGTATTTCTTTATATTTATGCCATTTCTTCATAGAGAGATAGTCTAAGATTAGTTCAAAATTAGGCATACAAAGAATCACCTAATTATGCTCAGGGCACCATTAAGCTTAATCATCTTGAGGAATATAGTTTTTAACACTTCATACCCATTATCTCTGGATAAGCCTTAGTTATTAAGGAAGCAAGGATTAAGTTACCTCTTCTCAATCTTTCTGAAAAAGTATCAATCAAGATCTCACTTTGACGTAAAGCAAGCACCTTTCAAGAAGGGAGAACGCAGGGGGATATTTTTTCTGAAATACTGTTTAGGCATTCTTCAAAGGCCCGAAGGGCAAAGCCTAAAGCCCTAAATTTACCTTGAGGACCTTATCAAGAGAGTGACTATTAAGTTGCACTCCTCGCCATAAATCAAGGGGCTTTTAACCAAACGCAGAGACGAGAGGACTCATTCTCAGGTTTTTAGGGAAAGTGATACATTCAGCAGCAACTGAATGATATTTAAGCAGCATCATACCTAATTCAAAATTAGCAGATATTAGAGTAAGCACATATCTTAAAATCGCCAACAGATGTCGCTTTTCTCTTCCTACCGAAAAGTTTTAAACCCTTTCTTAAAGAGAATGAACTGGATTCAAATTATTTGCATTTGTAGCGAACAAGGGTTTGATTTATTAAATAATATTATGGTATACCATAATACCAGCAGCATCATACTTATACTGGTTTGCCACTTAAGGCTTTAAACACCTTCAGATAGAGGGTGGTTAATTAATTAGGTCGGCATACATCAATTAATAAAATAAAAAAGGGAGCATGCGATATGCAGCCCAATGAATTGTTAGCCAATAAAGGAATGTTCAAAGGTGTTCATCCAGGAATGGGAGTTGCTTCCATTGCCATGGTATTAGCTTTTGTCATTTTCACTATTAGTAATGTGGAGTTTGCCAACGGCATATACTCAGATATCAAATCTTGGATTCAAGCGACTCTAGGTTGGTATTATGTCACTGTTGTCAGTCTAGTTTTGTTCTTTGCCATCTGGGTTGCCTTTAGCCGTTTTGGTAAATTGAGATTAGGAAAAGATGATGAAAAGCCTGAGTTTGGTTTTTTTACCTGGTTTGCCATGCTATTTAGCTGTGCCATAGGTACAGGTATTTTGTTCTGGAGTATTGCTGAGCCTATATTCCATTATCAGGGTAATCCATTTATGGATATGGCTAATATTGCAGCAGGGTCAGCGGAAGCGGCTCAAATGGCAATGCGAGTTACCTTGTTTCACTGGGGCTTACATGGGTGGGCAATTTATATTGTCGTCGGTTTAACGCTTGCTTACTTCACCTACCGTAGAGGCCTTCCCCTAACAGTACGCTCTGCCCTTTATCCCTTATTAGGCGATAAAATTTATGGCCCAATCGGCCACGCAGTAGACCTACTGGCTATATTTAGCACTTTGTTCGGAACAGCAACCACACTTGGGTTAGGTGTTTCGCAGATGAATGCTGGTCTTAACTATCTATTCGGCTTAGAAATCTCAACAAGCGTTCAAGTGGTATTGATTGTTGTCATTTCCATTATTGGTACCCTATCTGCCATTTCTGGTGTCGAAAAAGGAATTAAACTATTAAGTGAATGGAATATTCGCATTAGCTTAATACTTATCCTGTTCTTCTTACTTGCTGGCCCAACTGTATTCTTGCTTGGCATGTTTACCACAAGTGTGGGTGATTATGTTTGGAATATGATTCCAATGGGATTCTGGAGTGATCCTGAGCCAGGAGCACAATGGCAAGGTTGGTGGACAATCTTCTACTGGGGCTGGTGGTTATCTTGGGGCCCTCTAGTCGGTATGTTTATTGCGCGTATTTCACGTGGTAGAACCATTCGCCAGTTCCTATTAACAGCACTAACTATTCCCCCATTAGGTGGCTTCCTATGGATAGTTATCTTCGGCGGTACAGCACTTCATATGGAGCTATATGGCGTAGGTGGCATTGTTGATGCGGTTAATTCAGATATGACACTTGCTTTATATAGTACGATTGAAGCAATTGGTGTAGATGCTCTAACTTGGCCAATGGCTGCTTTGGCTACCTTGATGATTATCTCTTGGTTTGTTACCTCAGCAGATTCAGGCACACTGGTTATCTGTACTATTTTATCTCTTGGAGATAAAAACCCACCTCAGAAATTTAGAATGATTTGGGGATTAGGTTTAGGTGGTATTTCCGCAGTACTTCTGATCGCAGGCGGTCTAAAAGCATTACAGACAATGGCGATCGCAGCGGCACTTCCTTTCTCGGTAGTCTTGTTGCTAATGTGTGTAGCTCTAGTAAAAGGCTTTAGAGACGAGGCTGAAGGGATTGAATATACATCTCATGCTAACAACCAAAAAACCAAGGACGAAGACCATAAAACCCAATCTGCCCTAAGCTAACCTTAAAGCAGAATAAAAATCCCCTCACTGTTTTAGTGAGGGGATTTTTTCGTTTCTAAGCCTTCATAAATCAAAAGAGTTCTACTATTTGAAATTTTGCTGATACAAAAAGGGAACCTACTATTAAGTCACCTCTTCTCACTCTACTCTTTTAAAGAATATGGGAGAGACGTATCACACAGAACGTTACTTTGTGCATGATTAGTAGAAAGTCAGTGTAAGAACTTTTCGAGGGTAGTTTTCAGACGTAACAACACAGGGTGCTACTTTTTCTGAAATGCTGTTTAGGTATTTTTCAAAGATCCAAAGGACTTAGTCTCCCCCCCTTCTTTACGTTGAGGAGCTTAAAAATTGAATAACGCTTAAGTTGCCCTCCTCGCCATAAATCTAGAGGTTTAAATCCATCAGCTGAAGCGGGAGGACGTATTCCCAGCATCCCTAGAATAAAAAAAGCAGAATATAAATATCCTGCTTTTTTGCATTTAAGTGACAGTAAAAATTATTACAGAGACTTAGCTTCTTGAGTTAAGCGTATGGAGGTATCTAATGTATTAGCAAGCTCAGTACCCTTAATCACAAAATGGCGGCTAAAATATGCTTTGTGTTCAGCATGCTCATGGAAGTTATGAGGTGTTAAAACAGCCGTTAGTACAGGTACTAACGTTTCTAGTTGCACCTGCATAAGGCCAGTACACACAGCTTGGGCCACAAAATCATGTCGATAAATCCCTCCATCAACCACCAAACCAGACGCAGCTATAGCATGGTATTGGCCAGTCTGAGCCAAAAGCTTTGCTTGCAAAGGAATCTCATAAGCGCCAGGAACGGGGAAAATATCAATTTGCTCTGCTTGGTAGCCTCTGCTGATTAATTCATTTTTAAAGCCTTGTAGACAATTTAAGACAATCTCTTCATGCCACGAAGCATAGATGAAAGCGATTTTCTTATCTTCTACATTAGATTCTGAATTGTTTATTTTTATCGTCATGTCAAATCTTACCTTTGGTTAACCTATCTCTAAGTGCTTAAGTGATAAATCACTCAACCCCTTTCATAATAATAATTTTCGCTTTTGCAGCCTCTTTACGATGCTGGCATGCCTTCTGATACGCTTCTGAGTGATAACAGGCTAACGCCATTTCATAGCTTTCAAATTCAATAACAACTGCGCGACTTGGGTTTACATCAAAGCCTTCAAGTGCAGTAAAGGTCTCTCCTCGTGCCAAAATATTCGCCTTGTAAGCACTCAAAGCCGAAGGCGCTAATGCTAAGTATTTTTTATATTCTTCAAGGTCTTCAACCTCAACAAATGCAATCCAATATGCTTTCATATATCACCTATATAATATGGTATACCATATTATATCAAAGCAAAATTCATCTTATAACTAGAAAATGTCAATTTAAGCGCAAAAAAAAAGCGCCTTCTAAGAAGACGCTTTTTTATAGATTTTAATCTGAATCATTGCATAAAATGCACGACACCTTCGTCAGAACATCCCGTATACATACCAAATGTACCCTGCTCTTTCTCAGCGATATATCGTTGTAAAATATCCTTGATGGCAGGATAAAATATATTATCCCAAGGTATTTGGTCCGCCGACAATAAGTCAGCAGCAAGTGTTTCGGGCCCTGGCTCATCCGTAAAAGTCACAAGCTTGGCTCTAAACATTATATAAACCTCATTAATTTGAGGCACACTGAAAATAGAGTAAGGGGCTATTATTTCAATTTTAGCACCGGTTTCTTCCCATACTTCACGTTGAGCTGCCTGCTCGACAGTTTCACCACACTCCATGAAACCAGCTGGTAATGTCCAAGTGCCTGTTCTAGGTTTTATCGCACGCTGACACATAAGGTATTTGCCTTCATGCTCAACTATACAGCCAGCAATAACCTTGGGGTTATGATAAAAGATCTTCTCACAATCAGCACAAGTGTATCGGCTATGGGTATCGTGATTCGTTTTTCGCAATACCAAATTGGCACTGCCGCACTCAGAACAGAATTTCATACATTAGGCCCAATATTAGCTAGCAAAGTTGCATTAACAACCTTGCTAATCAAGCTTACTTAGGAAATTGCACCTGATGTGGCGAGTGGATATTGGCTTGGGCAAATACACCTTCATTGCCCTGTTGTTCAGCCAAAACACCTAACGCCACCTCAGCAGCTCGTTTAATGTGATTTAAACAAGCTTCATGGGCAATCACAGGGTCACGTGTTTTGATAGCGTCAACAATATTCGACATTTCTGTACTACTGGATTTATAGCGGTTATTTTGAGATACAGAGGTTGCGCGTAAAAAGCTAATACGTGCTTGTAACTGTCTTAGGAAGTTACAAGCGGTATGGTTGCCACAACCACTGAAAAGTACTTCATAGAAGTCAGTCACGGCTTCAAGAATAGGCACCATATCGCCTTTCTCTAAACGTGAATGTAACTTTTTAAGTGAATACTCAAGATCAAGCACCTGCTCATCACTTGCACGTATAGTGAATAATTCAACTATCATACATTCAAGTGAACAGCGAAGTTCGTATATCTCTCTAGCATCTTCCATACTAATTACGGCAACGCGAGGGCCTTTACCAGCAACGTCTTCAACCAAACCTTCTGACTCTAAATGCCGTAAGGCTTCTCGAACCGAAGTACGGCTAACACCTAAAAGGTCACAAAGATCTCGTTCAACCAGACGATCCCCAGGTAGGAACTGAAAATTTAAAATGGCATTACGCAAAGCTAAAAGGACCTTTTCACGTAAGGTCATTTCCGTGCGTTCAATTTTTACAGAATCTCCAAGAGGCTGTCTTTGCATAATCACTCTTCCAAAAATAACGCTTATATTATCACACTATCAAAACGGCAACAGACTGATCAAGAAGGAAAAAGCCTTACTTTTCACTCGCTTCTTGATCCATTTCTGCAAAAACAGATTGCGCAACACGAAAGCTATCGATTGCAGCAGGTACACCACAGTAAATAGCGGTTTGCATTAAGACCTCGCGTATCTCAACTTTACTCAAACCATTATTGATAGCACCTCTTACATGAATTTTTAACTCATGTGGGCGATTCAAAGCTGTAATCATGGCTAAATTGATCATACTGCGAGACTTTAATGATAAGCCATCACGTTGCCAAACTGTTCCCCAGCAATATTCAGTCACAAGCTGTTGTAGATCAGCAGTAAACTCATCAGCCTTGGCTAATCTCTGATTAACATACTCTTCACCTAATACTTGTTTACGTGTTGCTAGGCCTTTCTCAAATAACGCTGTCATTTCTATATCTTTCATTACTTTATCTCCACACTTTAGGCGATACCAATTCTTTAAAGGTCGCTAGATGCCACCCACCATGAGGTATTTAATCTCTACATAATCTTCAATCCCGTATTTAGAACCTTCACGGCCAATACCAGACTGTTTAATTCCACCAAATGGTGCGACGGTTGTTGAAATTATGCCTTCGTTAATGCCTACCATGCCGTATTCTAGCCCTTCACCCATACGCCAAGACCTTCCAAGATCACGAGTATAAATGTAAGCAGCCAGACCAAATTCGCTGTCATTAGCCATTTGCAAAGCGTCTTCTTCAGTTTTAAAGCTAAAAATAGGAGCAAGTGGTCCAAAGGTTTCTTCTTTCGCAACCTTCATCTCTAGCGTCACACCTGAAATAACCGTTGGCTCATAAAAAGTACCGCCCAGAGCATGACGATTACCGCCCGTATTTAAGCAAGCCCCTTTTGCGATAGCATCAGCAACATGATCTTCAATCTTACTGATAGCCGCATCATTAATAAGTGGTCCTTGAGAGATACCCGCTTCTAATCCATTACCTACCTGTAAAGACTCTACTGCTTGAGTCAGTTTTTCGACAAAAAGATCATGCACGCCTTCTTGCACTAAAAAGCGATTGGTACAGACACAAGTTTGCCCTGCATTTCTGAATTTTGACGCCATGGCGCCTTCAATTGCTGAGTCGATATCGGCATCATCAAAAATAATAAAAGGCGCATTCCCCCCCAACTCTAAAGACACTTTTTTGACGGTATTAGCACATTGCCCCATGAGCAATTTGCCGATATTGGTAGAACCAGTAAAGCTTAACTTTTTGACTTTATCATTTGCTGTCAGCTCACCACCAATAGCAACTGCATCCCCCGTCACCACATTAAAAATGCCAGCAGGAACACCCGCCTCTTCGGCCAAAACCGCCAATGCTAATGCAGAAAAAGGCGTATCTGGAGCAGGTTTTACAATAAAGGGACACCCTGCTGCCATCGCTGGCGCGCATTTACGTGTAATCATGGCACTTGGGAAGTTCCAAGGCGTTATGGCACCAACAACCCCAATTGGCTGCTTTAACACCATTAGCCTTGCACCGGCCTTATGAGACGGAATGATATCCCCATAAATACGCTTACCTTCTTCTGCAAACCATTCAATGAAGCTGGCCGCATAGAGAATTTCACCTTTTGCTTCGGCTAACGGCTTGCCTTGCTCTAACGTGAGTATATTGGCTAGGTTATCGGCATGGGCAATCATCAGTTCATACCAGCGACGCAAAATGCTGGATCTTTCTTGCGCTGTCTTAGCCGCCCACGCTTTTTGCGCTTGATAAGCAAAATCAATGGCTTTTTGAGTATCCTCTGACCCTAAGTTTGGAACAGTTCCTAACAAGTCTCCTGTTGCAGGATTGAAAATAGACTGAACTTCACCTGTTTCACTCTCAACCCATTCCCCTGCGATATAAGCTTTTTGCCTGAAAAGTTGACTATTCATTTTTATATTTCTCATTTAGTCTAAGTTGGGGTGGGATCAATTAGAGCCTTGCCATGCAGCCATTTTGCCTTGGCAATAAACCATTGGGGTTTGCTCATCATCAATTTTTATGGACTCAACTTCACCCACTAAAATGGCATGATCACCGCCTTCATATTCACGCCATAATTGGCATTCAATAACGGTTACCGCCCCTTCAATAACAGGGTTTTCAAGAGATGAACAGCTGATATCTAACCCGCTAATAGCCGCATCTTTAGCTTCGCCTTTTTTAGCAAAGGCAAAAGCGACATCTGTTTGCTCAGCACTTAATATATTGATGGCAAAACGCTTAGCTTTACTCAATATAGGATAGGTATCCGATGAATAGTTTGGACAAACAAGTACAAGTGCAGGATCCATAGACAGCGCACTAAAAGCACTTGCCGTTAAACCTGTCACTTTACCTTGGCTATCATAAGCAGTAACAACAGTGACACCGGATGCAAATGTACCGAGTGCCTTTTTATATAAATCTTCATTCAACATGATTACACTCCTAGCGCATTACAAATGGGTCTGACATTGGGTCACTGGATAGATTAATCCAAACGGTTTTACGCTCTGTATAAGCCAACACAGAATCAATACCACTTTCTCGACCATAACCACTGTGCTTGTAGCCGCCGATAGAAGCCATTGCAGAGACAACACGATAAGTATTTACCCAGATAATGCCTGAATGCACATCTCTAGCAACACGGTGAGCTCTGGCAATATCTCGGGTCCAAACACCCGCTGCCAAGCCATAATTAGAATCATTAGCCATAGCCAAAGCCTCTTCTTCCGTATCAAAGGGAATCACGGCTGCAACAGGGCCAAAGACTTCTTCTTGCATCAAGTAGTCGCTGTTGGAAGCACACTCAAAAATAGTTGGTTGGTAATACCATCCTTTATCTAGATCAGCACGCTTACCACCAAGGCGTAATTTTGCACCTTGCTTTTTAGCTTGTTCGACAAAAGACTCCACTACTGAAAGTTGCTGCGCTGTTGCCATTGGCCCCATTTCACTTTCATCTAAAGCAGGATCACCAATCTTAATTTTGTTTGCCTTTTCAACCAGAGCATCTAAGAACTTACTGTAAACACTACGTTGCACTAGTAAGCGAGAGCCAGCGACGCAACTCTGACCGGATGCAGCAAAAATACCCGCCACAATGCCATTTAAAGCACTGTCTAAATCAGCATCTTCAAAAACGATCTGAGGAGATTTACCACCTAACTCTAAAGACAACTTAGCGAAGTTCTCTGCAGAACTTCTAATCACATGTTTCGCTGTTGCAGCACCACCCGTGAAAGCGACTTTACGCACCAAAGGATGGCTAGTTAACGCCGCCCCTGTACTTGGACCAAAGCCAGTAACAACACTAACAACACCTTTAGGAATGCCGGCTAACTCAACTAGTTTGACTAATTCAATCAAGGTCGCAGAGGCATGTTCAGATGGTTTGAGTACTATGGTATTACCAGCGGCCAATGCAGGAGCAAGCTTAATCGCAGTCAAATACAATGGACTGTTCCAAGGAATAATCGCTGCCACAACACCTAAAGGCTCACGAATGGTATAAGCCATCATGTCGGTTTTATCTAAAGGTAAAGTCTCTCCTTCAACCTTGTCAGCTAACCCTGCTGTGTAATAGAAAAACTCAGGTAAATAATTCACTTGAGCGCGTGTCTCTCGAATCAATTTACCATTATCACGACTTTCTAATTGCGCTAAGGTTTCTATATTTTGAGCAATAAGATCACCTAGTTTTCGTAGCAACTTGCCACGTCCAGTAGCGGTAATACTGCGCCACTGTGAACTTTTAAAGACCTGATCTGCCGCCTCAACAGCGCGGTTTACATCGCTTTCATCGGCATCTGGAAATTGTGCCCATGGGCTAGCAGTTGCTGGATCTAAACTCTCAAACACCTTCCCTGAATTTGCACTCGTCCATTCACCCGCTATGCTCATATTAAATTCTTGCAACGACATTATATGAACTCCTCTGTATTTGGTTGAGCTAAGTAGACAAAGTCAAAAAACTTCATCAGTTTTTCATTGACTAGCTTAGGCGATTCCATTGGCATCATATGCCTTTGATCGGCTAACACAACAATTTGAGCATGCTCGATCAAATTACCCATATCATGTGCCATTTGTGGTGTCGAACCAGGATCTAGCTCCCCAGTCATCACCAAGGTTGGTACTTTAATATTGCTAATTTGATCAGCTAAGTAGTTGTCTTCACTTGCAAATAATCGATAAGTCGTGAGATAACCTAAATGATCATTATTCAAAACCGTGTTTCGCACTTCATTAATTTGAGCAGAACTAGAAGCCGCATATTCTTCACTGAACCAGCGCTTAATAGCCGCATCAACATTGGCTGATGGACCTTTAATTGCTACTTCTTTGGTGCGTGCTTGAATCCCTGTTCTTTGTTCTTCGGTACGGTTAAAAACACTATTAAGAATGACTAAACTTTCTAAATATTGAGGGAAATGTAAGGCAAACGCCCTTGCAACTAGCCCTCCCATAGAAAAACCCACAATGGAGGTTTTCTCTATATTAAGTTGATCCAGTAGCTCCTTTAACTGTAAGGCATAATCTTTTAGACAGGCGGTATCTGACGGTTGTTTACTTTGGCCATGCCCTAGCATGTCATAACAAATCACCTGGTAATTGGCGGACAAAGTAACACTTTGTCCGCCCCACATATCTTGATTAAGCCCTACGCCATGAATCAGAACGATATTTTCACCACTGCCCTCTAGGCTATAAGCCGTTCCTTGAGGAGATATTAGGTGAGTTTTCTCAACTCTGTTTTCGTCAGTCATACTAACGACTCCATTTACTTAGATTGATTCTGCGCTTCTTCTGCGGCTAAATCCTGAATATCTTGATAACGGTTACCAATTCTTGGATGTACACGGCCACCGTCAGATGCACCTAGACATACTACAATTTCATCTGCTGCAGGGGCATCTTCGATAGACATCTCTAAAGTAATATAGTGAGATCTGAAACCTTCATCATCTTTATGCATCATAGGGATTTGAATAGAAGTACCAGCACCACCACGCTTGTTAGTAAAACCAAGGTAGCTTTTAGCATTGACGGCATTACGGTAATGATTACCAAATCTTAGGGTGTGAACTACCGCAGATGCGTGTTCAATTTCACCATCTACACCAACAACTGCCGCCTTACCATAAGCTTCAATGTTAGCTGCACCACCCATGTACTTAGACACATAATCAACAATTAATGCACCTAAATCAGAGCAGTTTGCTTTTACTTCTGGTGTAAGGTCTTCAACAAAACCACGACCATGCCAAGGGTTTTTGATGATGGCAGCAACACCAATCATGGTGACAGGCTTATCTGCTGCTTTCCCGCCTTCGATGCGTGTTTCTTCAATTGTGGTCACGATTTTACGAATTTCAAAGCTCATCTCTGTTCCTTTTTATCATTATCAAATTGATCAAAGTAATTTTTTGAAGCCCTCCTAGTGTTGGAGTTTATTCAAAATATCACCTTGATATATTATGGTATACCATAATATAGTACACAAAAATAATGATTGTAAAGAGTCAATACTGGATTGTTTATTTCGCAGAAAAGGCAATAGAAGAAAATGAAGTCAGAATTAGCTTTAACAAATACCCAGACACAACACATTGTTATCCTGCTGCAACCTAGGTTCATCATGAAGGAATTACTTGAGGCGATAGAATGGTTCAAGTGTGCTAATGAGGTCGTTAATCACACCTTATTTGAATGGCACCTCTGTTCGGAAGAAGGTTCTGTATTATTAGCTGACAATGGCATGGTATTAAGCGCGCTACGCCATCCCAACAATATTGCAAAATCAGAAAGCGTGCTTGTTTTTAGTGGTTCTTTATCCGATCAATCTACTCAAATTCTTAATCGACAATGGTTAGGTGAACAAGTATTAAAACGGACAAAAATTTATCAATTCCAGCCTGCTTCAAATGATTCAGCAGATGAGTTTAAACATGATCACCTTGCCGAACTCATGGCAGAAATCGTCATGCCTTTACTCAACGTCAATCAAAATAAGTCACTTCTTGCCAACCTTAAACAATCAAACGGCTTATCATTAAGAGTGACGGACAGCAGAGTTCATAAGGCCTTAAGCTTGATGAGAGACAACATTGAAGTGCCCTTGGATAGCAAGACAATTGCAAATCAATCCTTCCTCTCATTAAGGCAACTTGAAAGGCTATTTAAGCAATACTTTGATGAAAGTCCGAATCGTCACTACACCAAATTAAGATTAAAAAAAGCCAAGCATTTGTTATTGAGAACAAATCTAAAGGTGGGTGATGTTTCGCAAGCTTGTGGCTTTTCAACGGTTCCATATTTTTGTAAGGCTTACCGTGACTGTTTTGGTCTAACGCCTTTACAAAGTAAAGAGCAACTACAAAAAAGTATTCAGGTTTTCTAAATTTAATATGGATAGACGTGCCAAATTCATATAAAAAAAGAGCCATCCTGAATGGCCCTTCTTACGTTATTACATTTTAGTTTTTGTTAAAACTGCCCTGCTACCTTCAGCTTTTCTTCAACAACCAAGGACTGCCACCAAGCTTGGGTCGGTTGAGGATCTTTAATCATGACAGCCTCTCCAAAAATAGGCGTTATCAGCCTCACTTTATTTTCTTGTGCAAGGTTCAAAATACTCTCTAATGGTTCGTACCAATCATGTAAAGACAAATCAAAAGTACCATTGTGTACTGGCATCATAGCTTTAGCATTCAGATCAAGATGAGCTTGCATACTCTCACTTGGGTGCATATGTATGTTTTTCCAGAGTTTATTATAAGCACCTGTTTCTACCATGCTTAAATCGAAAGGACCTAAACGTTCACCAATTTCTTTGAAACCAGAGAAATAACCAGTATCACCCGTATAGAAAACATTGGCCTGCTCGCCTTTAATGGCCCAACCAGCCCAAAGGGTTTTATCTCTATCAAACAATCCACGGCCAGAAAAATGCTGCGCCGGTGTTGCGGTTAAGGTTAGTGAACCAATTTTAATATCTTGCCACCAATCTAGTTCGGTAATTTGTTTAGGGTCTATTCCCCACTTCACAAGGGTTTTGCCTACTTTTAGAGGGGTAACAAACTGATCAACCTTGTTTGCGAGAGTTAAAATCGCGGCCTTATCAAGGTGATCATAATGATCATGGCTTAGGATAACGGCTGAGATCTGTGGTAATTCTTCCATACTAATAGGTGGTTGATGGAAACGTTTTGGTCCAACAAAGCTAAAAGGCGATGCTCTTTCACTGAAAACAGGATCTGCCAAAACATAACTGCCATCTATCTTCATCAGTAAAGTGGAATGCCCTAACCGATAAATCACGGCTTCATTTGTTTGATCAAGTTCTGCTTTATTAATCATCTTTAAAGGCACTGGCATAGCAGGTTCTGGAGCATCTCGTTTAGCGGTTAGATACGCCATTGAGATACCAACAATATCGCCTAAGCCAGATTCATATTGAATCTCTGAATTCACAAACTTACCTTCAACCTGGGTTGATGCAACTGAATGAGCCGGCATAAAAAACACTCCTAATAAACCAAAGATAGAACCGAGTTTTAATTTCATAATCTCTTACCAAGTAAACTATACTGAGCAGTGTAATTATGCTTATATCAAAAGTAAACCATCAAGTGTAAAATGCATTTAATTTGAATATTTTATGCATATTCTCCAATCTATCTTGCAATCTAATTAAGTCAGTAGGATGAAATGACAGACACTAAACTCACTCGATCTCAAATTAAGCATCAAGCCATATTAGATGCCGCCAAAAGCGCTTTCCAAGAATTTGGTGTTCAAGCCACCAGCATGGATAAGCTTGCTGAATTAGCACAAGTCTCAAAACGTACTATTTATAATCACTTTGAAAGTAAAGAAGTGCTGGTTATGCAATTAGTGGCAGACTTATGGAATAAAGCCCTAGTTCAAAATAATATTGTCTTTAACAAAGACAGCTCAATTAAAGAACAGTTAACCCAGTTGATCACAACAGAAGTTGAGCTTATGGCAGATGCGGAATACATCGCATTATCGCGAGTGGCATTCGGGCATTTTTTTTATCACCCCGAAGACTTACAAAAGAAAGTGGCGGAATTTTCAGCGCAAGAAACCAGCTTGAAACGTTGGTTAAAAGTCGCGAAAGAGGAAGGTTATTTAACAGTAACAGACATTGATTTTGCCGTTACTCAACTTCATAACCTACTTAAGGGCAGCTGCTTCTGGCCACAAGTCATGGGGATGAAAGGCAGCCTAACTGAAGCTGAGCAAGCGCATATTGTTAACGAAACAGTCGCTATCTTCTTAAGTCGATATTATCAGGTTTAGCAGTAAGAGAGTTACCTTACCGCTAATCCATGCTGAGGCAGTAATTGTCTCAGCACGTACCATCTATGGTAAGACGCGGCTTGATAAAAGCGGTACAAGGGATATTTAATGGCTTCATGGGCGCCTTGGCATTCCTTAATATCATCAAAATCACTATTCCAATCTCTGTATTCAGGTATCGTCTCTGGCGTATTGAAAAGCCCTGCCTGTGCCGCCTCTTGCCATGCTTTAATACGTTCCTGTTTTTCAGCTCTAACAGCAATAATACCTATAATCTTGTTTTCAATATCAGACCATTGACTAGTGGCACCCGCATCAGAGTATTCAGGGTTTGATTCTGCTATTTGCCCAAACAAGGCATGCATCTTCTGGCAGTATTCAAGGAAAGTTTGCTTATTGTCACGCCAGCCTGATTGTTTAGCGTTCTCTTCTTTGTAGGCTTCATAATCAAAGCACCATTCAAGGTAAGGAGCGTCAGGGTATGTCAGCACGGCGCCATGGCCTAAAGCCCCTGATAAGTCCTCAGCCACACTAGATTTGATATTACGAATGAGTTGATTACCGTATTTTGCAAAGAAGTTTTGCTGCTTTAACTGGGTAAATTTTTTAACCTCGTCACCGCTATTACGAAAGCGAAAACTATGACTTTCTACCCTATTGCGCCTTGAGCTAACACCCGAAAAACCATAGTGAGAAAATGTGTCCGCATAAACATGCGCCATAATGCCAATTAAAGGTAAGTAATAGTCTTTATCGGATTGAGGTAGGTAATGATCCAGCATCTGCTTAGCTATCTCACTGTCCTTTTGGCAAATCAGCTTTTCGGTAAAACTTTCACCTTGATTACCCGGTAAAAAGTGAAAAGGCACCCAAACATCTCTTTGATCCTTAGTGTCTATATTGGCGATATCAGCCACATGATGAGCAGTTGCCTCAACACTCAGGCTTGAACCATCCGGGAACTCAATATCATGAGGGCAGGCATTATCGTCAACAAATTGTGCGGCAGTCGCCACTCTCTTAGCGACGTCTTGGTTTAAACCAGCGCAGCGTGCCATGGCATAAGTTGCATAATAATGGAAATCAATTTGCATCAGTTACTTCCTTATACTGAGATTTATTGTATCTGCTAGTTCATCAAAACAAGCTATAGGAGCTTGCGATTAAAATTGAATGATCTTAGGTTTTACCCCTTGGTAATCAGGCATGACATCACCTAAATCAGCGCCAATATAGGTTGGATCTGCTGGAATCAGCTTATTGTTTTTAAAAATGGCAGTAGAAACATGCCCAGGATAATTCAAGGCAACTACCTGCTGGCTTAATAGATGCTTAGCAAGCCAAGCGAATAAAATGGATCTGTCCTCACAGTCAGACGCTTTATAGTGCAAGGATTCTTCCACTAATAAATAGTTTTCAGCGCCAAATTGTTGTTGATCAATCGCATAAGGGAAAGCTTGATGAATAAGGTGTAACAACTGAGTTAGTTGAGTATCTTCACTGCCTTCTAAAAAGATTCCCATTTGTTCAGAAAGCCCTTGTGATGCAACATCACCTACAGGCGCTTCAAAATAATAACGTAAATCTATTTGAGGATAGGTTTTAAAGTACTTCACTCTTTCTAGATCATAAGGTAAAGCCAATTTTAGCGCCTTACCGTCAAGTGTTGTTTCTAACTCCCTGAAATGAATATCTTTCCCAGTTTTCAACGTTTTATCAAAGCGCATATCAAATGACTGGCTACCCTCACTGAAGTCTCCATCATAGGTTCTCACTTCTTTAGTGGCGTTACCGGCAATTTGATAGAAGGCTTCACCGTCTATTTTGTAACGAGAGACACCGTAAAGTTTTTGTTCGGTAGGCACCATCAAAACTAAAGAATCAGAACCCAATGCGACCCTTGCACCATAACCTAAATTGTTAAGTAAGAACCAACTTAACGCGATTTGCTGATTTTCATTGCTAACTTGTTGCGACACATAAGACTCTACCAACAGCCAAAATGCCCAGTCCGATAAATCAAGGTCTTGCTTATATTGATTCAGTTCAGTAATTACAGTGTCGTAATTAATCTCAGCACTATGTTGCCAATAGTTTTTTAGCCCAGATTGAGTACGGCCTTCTAATTCAACCAATACTAACTTATCTAATGAAATGGCTTGGCCAAAAAAAGTAAATGCGATTTTATTATCTAAAGGTTTATCAGGAGTTTGACTATCTACAACAGGATCATCAACGACGGGTTCCTCTGGCACATCCACAGCAGGAGTATCATCAATTACCGGAGGAACATAAGTAATCACAGGCTCAGTTGGAGTAATAGAACTATCTTCACTTACAGGTGCACGTGGAAGTTTAGGGGTTTTATCTCTCACTAAAACAGGCATGCTTTTGTATGCTTGCCATTCTTTTTTAAGTTGCTTAATGAAGACTTTGTGCTCATTAGAATAAGTTTTGAACTCTTCTTGCTGCGATTTTACAAATGCTTCGTATTCCGACTGAAAGTCAGTTGCCAAAATTGCTGTTGGTGAGCCTAAACTAAGTGCGCATATAGTGAGAGTCCCAGCAAATTTATTCATAATTTATCCCTACTTAAACACAAACGATCTATGTATAGTTTATAACACCTTGCTGCTTCCCTTTCATGTAAAAGTTTATATTCAGTTCTAGTAAGCAAGGCTAGATATAATTTATTTTACTAGTAAGTATAATTAAACTTTAATGAGTTAACAGTCACATCATTGAAAGGAAGCCAAGATGTTAATTAAATAATAAAAAGACACCTAATGAAAAAAGTCATCTTCGTCGTAATCCTTTCTCTAAGTACTGCAATTTACGCAGACACAATGCGTAATCATTGGGTTGTCAAAACCTATAAAGAAAATGAATATGCCCATCAGTTATTACAACTTGCTTTGGATAGCACTATTGAGAGCCATGGTACTTACCAATTAACTGCGAATAACACTCGATTAAGCTTCAATCGATCCAGTTACATGTTAGAACAAGGCCACGACTTTCAAATAGCGTATTTTGGTGCGAGCCAAGGCGTTAATAAGAATTTAATTCCGATTAAAGTCCCGCTTTACCGAGGCTTGTTGGGATATCGTCTGCTCGTCGCTAATCATAAGAATGCGAAAAAACTATCAAAAGTCAAATGTATTGAAGAGCTACGAACATTTAAAGCTGGCTTTAATAGCCAGTGGTCAGACTTCCCAATTTTTGCGACCAACAAACTTAAGGTCGAGACCGCTACAAACATTTTAAACCTGTATAGCATGTTAAATTACGAGCGCTTTGATTATTTTCCAAGGAGTCTTCGTGAAGTTGACCAAGAATTAACTCGCTTCAAGGCCCATTCAAATACCTTAGAAGTAGTAGATAATGTCGCTCTTTTCTACCCTCACCCTGTTTACTATCATGTCAGCCCTCAGTTTGAGTCACTCGCTAAGCGCATCGAAGCTGGATTAGAAAACATTTTACTTAGTGGTCAGTTCAGGTCTCTTTTTAATAAATACCACAATAAATATATCCAAAAATACACACCCGTTAAACGCAATGTTATTTACTTAAAACGTTACCAAAATAATGATTTACCCTATGTTAGCTGGTGGTTTAAACCAAATTAGCTAGATCAGATGTTATAGCCAAGTTGTGTCTTTATAAGGCGTGTCTCGAATACTGGCTAACCGAGTTTCTAGGTTACCAAGGTGAAGTTCAAGCTTATGGCCATCTGGATCTAAAAAGTAAAATGACTCACCCTCGCTCGTATTCTTTTGCCATTGACTAACTTCAAGTTTCTTCAAATCTGTGACAAGGTGCTGATAATTAAGTTCATCTAGACTAAAAGCCAGATGCGAGTAATCTCTCGCAGCACAAGGCTCTCCTAAGTTTAAACAGAGCCAAAAACCAGGTATTGAAAGGTAGGCTCCCTTATCCCACTTAACATGACCTTTAAAGCCCAAGACATCTTGATAAAACGCTAATGATTTATCAAGCTCAGACACAGTAAGGGTTATATGATTTAATCCTGTCAGCATACTTATTACCAGGCTAAGTTTGTGTTCTCACCTTATATCAAAAAAGAGGCGAAAAAAATCCCCATCAATGACGGGGATTTAATGAATAAAGCTTGAGTTTCTTAATGCTCATAGATAGCTATCGTAAAAGTGGCCTACTCACTCTTATTCAGTAATTTTAAACACACTGATGTTATTAAGTAGTGTCATGGATAAATCTTTAACATTTTTACCCTGATCAGATGAAAACTCTGAATGATTAAAAGTATCACTGGATGTCTGTGTTAGCGATCTTGCGCTATCACTGATTTTTTGTGCCGCTAACCTTTGCTCTTCAGTGGCACTCGACACTTGCGTCATGCTCTTTTCAACCGCCACAATAGACTCTCTAATCTGAGTTAATAAAATGCCAGCCTTAGTGGCTTTATGAACACTTAACTCAACCTGCTTAGCACCACTTTCCATGCCTTCAACGGCTGATTGGCTATTCGCTTGTAACCTCTCAACAACATCCCGAATTTTCTGCGTAGAATCCTGCGTTTTCTGAGCTAAGTTTCGCACTTCATCTGCCACAACAGCAAAACCACGGCCTTGCTCACCAGCACGGGCAGCCTCTATTGCAGCATTCAAAGCCAATAAATTAGTTTGCTCAGCAATCGCATTAATCACATCGACAACTTCGCCAATGCTGTTACTACTTTCCTCAACATCCTTAATACGGTTAGAAGCCGCACTAAATGACTGTGACAAGGTCGCTACGGTTTCTTCCACTTCATTTACAGCATCATTACCTGAGATACTAATTTCGCTAGCAGCAGAGGTTTCATCGGAGACAGCACGTGTACTATTTGCTACCTCTTCAATCGATACCACAACTTGATCAATCGCAGTGGCTACATGGGTACTTTCTTCCTCACTCTTCTTCGCATGGTGTTGCAGTTCATGACTAACATTATCAATCGACTCAGCTGAATCAACGAGATTCTTACTAGAGTCAGATACCTGCCTTATTACATTCACTAAACCATCACGCATAGCTGCAATGTCACGCTTCAATAAATGCATTTCATTTTTAGTCTTAGTATCTTTTTTAAACTTAAATTGATATGTAAGGTTACCCTCACCCAAGAGTTTCAACCCATGCGTGATCTCGGTTAACGGCAATAATGAGCGTCTAATCAGTTGCCAGAGCACTAACATTAAAAAGATAGCGCCAGCGGCACACATTAATTCAATTTTTAGAATTTGCGCATCAATCTCGGCTTGGTATTCATCTTCATAAGTTTTTAACAAAGCGACCCAGTTCCAACCCGCTACCGCATGATATAAGACCTTAGATTCTCGAGCGACTGCATCAATCCCCTTAGTGGGCACAGAGTAATTAAACGTCCCTTTGTTACCGACAAAAGCTTGCTTAAAGGTGTCGACAAAATCTGGCTGAATGTCATACACATTACCTCCAGTAAGGGTTCTGTGTATCACCATATCACCTTCATTTTTACCCGCTGCCATCACATAAACATAACCCGATTTACCAAAGGTCAGTTGTTTTACGTAATCTGAAAGGCTTGTCATTATGTTTTGCAAATTAGTGCTAGTTTCGATCACAGCAACTACTGCACCATCGACAACAATGGGTTTAAAGTTCTGATAGAGATTAAAACCTGCGACTTGGTTTTGCCCTTGATAGCCTATGTTTGAAATAAGGTCACTAAAGGCTGGATGCTCTGAATCGATTACATGCTCTAGAATTGGCTCACCTTTTTCATTAAGCATACTAGAAGCGATTGGCGTAAATTTGTTGCTTTGCTTTACATATAAGCTAATAAAATGATCAGACTTTTGAGTAAAGCCAGCTAGCTGTGAACTATCTTGATTAACGAGTGTATCTCCTAACCAAACTTCAGGCACTGAACGCCCATTTGTCATTAAAAATGACTGATCATCTACCCTTAGCGCCTTGAACTCTGCATAAGACATACGAGACATGAGTTGATTATTTGCCACCATGGCTTCAAATCTTGCTTCAAGGTTTTGGGACACCAATTCAACCTGCTTATTTTGATTTTCACTGGCGACACTATTTACCTCTGCAGTAAAAAACCGAGAAATAAAATAGATTAGCAATGTCATGAAAAACACAACAGCAACTAATGTACCTGCACTGAGTTGTTGAGGAAGGGGTTGTCTACGAATAAAGCCAAGCATATCTCTCTCCTATAACTTCCATGGATGCAATGACTTAACCTAAATTAAAGCCATTCATGCTTATAAAAATCCTGCTTATTAAAAACGTCACACAAACAACATAGTGCAAGTATGCGTATTAATATATGTCAAGAATTTGAATTTTCTTGATAGTGAGAATTTAGGAGAAATATATGACGTAATGATTAATATCGAGTATTAAAGTGAACTTGCTTTGAAATGATTTTAACTATCAGATTTTATTCATGTTATTCAATACAAGACACCTTCTTATACTTGCTAAGTAGATGTCTTATATGTGTTATTTATTAAAAATGTAAAGTAAGACGCTGTAATCTGCCAAAGTAGCTCGCAATAGGCACTTAGGGAACCTGAAATTAAGTCACCTCTTCTCAGTTTTTACAAAAAAGGTATCACTCAAGGTGTTACTTTTACTGAAATGCGGTTTTGGTATTCTTCAAAGACCCTATATTTACGTTGAAGAGCTTATCAATAGAATCACTATTAAGTTGCGCTCCTCGCCATAAATCTAGCCGCTTTTATCCACACGCTGAGGCGGGAGGACTTTATCGCAGGCTCCCTAGCCTCAACACAGAGGTCAAAACGTTTGATTAAAGGTCTTCGGCCCAATCATCTTCAGCGTCTAGCTCTTCATCACCCCAGTCGTCATCTTCCCAGCCATCATCACCCCAAGCATCGTCATCGACAGGTGGATTGCCATCATAGACGGCATTCTGGCGATTTTGTAAATACACATCTCTAACAAATTCGTATTCATCACCAATAATAAGAGACTCTAACGACAACAATGAAGCTCTTGTCTCAACCAGATCTAAACCCGATACCGCCAAAGCTTCATCCCAATGCAGATTGAAAAAAGCCTTTGCACCCGGCGTATAAAAATCAACCGGCACATCCGTAGAGTCTCTCAAGGTAGAGGGTCCAAATAATGGCAAAACTAAATAAGGACCAGAACTAATTCCCCAATAACCCAAGGTTTCACCAAAGTCTTCTTTCTGTTTTTTTAGGCCCATTTCAGAGGCCACATCGAAAATACCAAACCAACCAGCAGTGGAGTTGATAATGAAGCGCCAGCTTGATGAAGCGGTTGCATCTATCTTACCCTGCAATAGGTTGTTGAAAATGTTGCCTACTTCCCCAAGGTTGGAGAAGAAGTTACTCACCCCTTTTTGTACTGGTGTCGGTGTTACATTCTTATAGCCAATTGCCACTGGCTTTAAGATCGCCTTATCTAATCCAGAGTTAAACGCATACATGGAACGGTTAAACCTTTCCCATGGATCAGGATCAACATAAGTCTCCTGCTCAGATTCAATCACGGCTTGCTCTGCCTCAGGCCCAGCCGTATCTTGATTTACCGCTTTCGCCGAACAGCCCACTAATCCAGCAAAAATAAAACCAGCTATCAGAGGTTTTAGTGCATACTTCCTTTTCATAAAGGGGGTTCCTATACAATCATTTTCAAGACAGTTATTGCTTAGACAATTTTTTTAACTAACTGCCACTGCTTTTGTAAACGTTTTTCAGAAACAGGTTCCAGTGTGCCCACATTTTGAGCAAATAAAGACACTCGATACTCTTCCATTAACCAGCGATATTTTAATAACTCTGGGTCGTAGACATTCTTAGCATCATGACCTTGCTTCTGCTTGGCATAGTTTTGCCAAAGCTGCTCGCAATGTGTCACCAAGGCATTCTCTTTATTTAGATGATTTTGAAATCTATCTAAACGCACTTCAATGCCTCTAAAGTATCTAGGTAATTGGCTAAACCAAAATAACGGGGTATCACCAATAAAACCTGGATAAATCAAATTCCCTAACTGTTGCTTTAAATCCCCGTAAACTCGTGTCCAGGGTAATGGGATGTTGCCTTTCATTTGCTTAGCGACTTTCTGATACGAAGACAGTACCTGATGCAGTTGCAATGCCATCTCATTCGCGAGCGTTACCAGCTGGGGTTTATTCTTAATCAGGGTTTGTTCAAACTCTTCTTTGGTTCTTGGTAAGGTTTGACCATCCAAAAATACCTTATCTAAGACCGCATTTAGAAGGTCATCTAATAAAAGTTCTTTCTTACCTATAGGCGCGAATATTAATAGAGACTCCCTTAACTTAGGTAAGTTCTTTTGTAAGTACTTCATATCCTTACTTAGGGAGATTCTTAACAAAGCAATCACCCCTTTACGGTGCGTTTCTAATGCTGTGGCTTTATCATCAAACATCTTAACCGAAACGGTTTCACCATTACTGACCAACGCAGGAAAGGCCGTAACCTTAATCCCAGCTTGGCTTAGGGTTTGTTGTTCAGGCACATCTTGATCAGGCCAGTTGGTGAGGCCTTTCTCTTCATGCGCCTTAGTACCAAACTTGGCAAAGCTTGCATCCACTTGTGCGGCAAACTTAGTTTGCAACTCATCCAGCGCTTTTCCTGTTCCTATCACCTTACCTTGATCCGATATAACTTCGATATTCAGGTTAAGGTAAGCTTCCAGCTTATCACCTTGCCATTCAGTTAAAGGAATATCTATTAAGGTTTCACGCTTAATCTGTAAGCTTAACTGCTCTAATAGATCGCCTTTACTTGAAGACAAGTTAGGGTAAATTCGATCAACAAATTGAGGGATAGGCACAAAGCGACGTCTTAAGGCTTTAGGTAAAGCACGTAAGTAAGCTTCGCATTTTTCTTTGATATAACCCGGTACAGCCCAGCTTAATTCGTCGGCAGATAGCTGTCGAAGAAGACCAACAGGGACTTTTAACGTCGCCCCATCCACTGCTTTACCCGGTTCAAATTGATATTCAATCGGTAAACTCACCCCGTTTAAACCAAAACTGGTCGGGAAAGCCGTGTTATCAATATCAACTTCTTGTTTAATCAAATCTTGGCGCGTCAAGGTTAATGCATCTTGATTGGACTTAAGCCAAAACTCTAAACTTTTCTGATTGCAAATTTCAGTTGGGATTTGTTTTTGATAAAAAGCAAACACTACCTCGTCATCAACTAAAATATCCCGAGTTCTTAACTTAGCTTCGTCTTCTTCTATGGTTTTGATTAAATCCTGATTTTTTTGGAAGAAAGCATGACGAGTTCGCAACTCCCCTTCAACCAAAGCAGATCGGATAAAGACTTCACGGGCTTCATCAGGATTGACGCTAGAATAATCAACACGGCGTTTTGCCACGAGAATCAGGCCATACAATGATACCTGCTCATAAGCCATGACTCGGCCCTGTTTCTTCTCCCAATGAGGATCAAAGTATTGACGCTTAACAAAAGGTTTAGCGAATTCTTCAACCCACAATGGTTCCATTTTTGCACTTACTCGGCCATAGAGTTTGGTGGTTTCCACCATTTCCGCCGACATCACCCATTGAGGCGGCTTCTTAAATAATACAGAGCCTGGGAAGATATGCATTTTACGAGAGCGACAGGCAACAAATTCTTTGGTTTCATCGAGTTTGTTGGCAATTTGAGTGAAGAGACCCGCTAATAGCGCCCTATGCACTCTTTCATAATCAACACTTGGCTTAGTTGATACTTGTTCTTCAGCGTCATCATTCGCTCTATTTTTAGCGCTAACATGGTTTGCCTTATGCTTTTGCGCCTGAATAGCTTGTTTTTTAATCTCGTTTTCTTGTGGTTTAGATTGAGACTCTTTAAAACCTAATTGCTTACAAGCAATTAGGATTTGGCGATGAATATCACGCCATTCACGCATACGCATATAATTCAAAAATTGTTTACGACAAAACTGACGTAAATGGTTTTGAGATAAAGCTTGGCGCTGTTCCTCAAATCGATGCCATAAATTTAACAGCACAACAAAATCAGAGTCTGCATCCTTATCAACAGCATGAGCTTGATCAGATTGTGTCTTTTTCTCTTGCGGCCTTTCCCTTGGATCTTGAATTGTCAGAGCACTAACAATAATAGCGATTTCATTTAAAACACCCAGCTTATCGGCTGCGATAATCATACGACCAAGTTTTGGGTCGATTGGCAGTTTAGCTAATTGACGCCCTATCGGCGTCAGTCTTTCCTTATTAATAGCACCCAGTTCATTCAGGGCTCGATAACCATCATTGATTAGACGTTTATCTGGCATTTCTACAAAGGAGAACTTCTCGACCGCACCTAACCTTAAGTTCGCCATTTGCAAGATAACGGAGGCAAGGTTAGTTCTAAAAATTTCGGGGTCAGTAAATTCTGCACGTGCTAGGTAGTCAGCTTCATCATAAAGACGAATACAAATACCATCTGCCACACGACCACAACGGCCAGCTCTTTGATTCGCGCTCGCTTGACTGATCTTTTCAATGGGAAGTTGCTGTACTTTGGAACGCACACTATAGCGACTGATGCGGGCAACACCTGGATCGATGACATAACGAATGCCAGGTACAGTCAATGAGGTTTCAGCCACATTGGTCGATAACACAATTCGACGACCACTATGGGATTTAAAAATCTTTTGCTGTTCGCTAGATGACAATCGTGCATAAAGTGGCACAACTTCTGTGTGTCTTAGCTCTTCACGTCTTAGAAGCTCTGCTGTCTCACGAATTTCTCTCTCGCCCGGTAAAAACACCAAGATATCTGAGGCACCACGAAAACTAGACTGTTTTTCTTCGTGAATAATCGTATGAACCGCATCAACAATACCCTGCTCCATACTTTGGTCTGCATCCACTTCTTCAGAATCAGACTTAAGCAATAAGGGTTGATAACGAATTTCTACGGGGAAGGTACGGCCAGACACTTCAAAAACTGGTGCATCATTAAAATGCTTAGAGAATCGCGCTACATCTATGGTTGCCGAAGTAACGATAATTTTTAGATCAGGGCGAGAAGGTAAGATACGCTTTAGATAACCCAATAAGAAATCTATGTTTAAGCTTCTTTCATGGGCTTCATCGATAATGATAGCTTGATACTTCTGTAGGAACTTATCTTGCTGAATTTCCGCCAACAAAATACCGTCTGTCATCAATTTGACTAAGGTTTTATCGCTAGACTCATCATTAAATCGAACTTGAAAACCGACTTCATCACCTAACTCAACGCCCAATTCATCACTGATTCTATCTGCCACACTGCGAGCAGCTAATCGTCTAGGCTGAGTGTGACCAATCATACCCGCTACACCTAAACCTGCCTGTAAGCACATTTTAGGTAGCTGAGTCGTTTTACCAGACCCAGTTTCACCCGCAACAATCACCACTTGATTCGCTTTAATCGAAGCAATAATGTCTTCCGCTTTTGCCGCAACAGGTAAACTCTGGTCGTATTTAATCTCAGGGACTAATTCGCTACGTTCACGCACCTTTTCTTGTGACACTAAAATCATAGCTTTCACTTCTTCGACCAAGTTAGCATCCAAGCTATTACTTTTTTGCTGGCGCTCAATCAACTGAACTTTACGTTCGATATGATATCTGTCCTTGCTCATCACATCTTGCATTTCAAAAACGGACAATGTTACTTCCTAATAGGGTCTGACGTGGAATATGTTTGCAAATAAAGGAGTTAGATGTAAAAACTGCTCGTTAATTAAGCAATTGTACAAACATAAGCCACAAAAATATTTGGTTCTATCTTTATGGCGTGAAATTCTACCATCATTTAGTTTGAACAGGTTATAGTGTGACCCCAAGCATATATAACAATTCTCATTTATTACCTAAATCAAGGAATTTCCATGTCTAATCAGATATTTGAAGATAACTCATTAACCATTGGTAATACGCCGCTTGTTCGTCTTAACCGCATTGGTAAAGGCAACATTTGGGCGAAATTAGAATCTCGCAACCCAGCGTTTTCTGTTAAGTGTCGTATTGGCGCTAACATGATTTGGGATGCTGAGAAGAAAGGCCTATTAGGGCCAGGTAAATCCTTGGTAGAACCATCAAGTGGTAACACAGGTATTGCACTTTGTTTTGTCGCGGCAGCTCGTGGTTATCCGATCACTATTACTATGCCTGCAAGCATGAGTCTTGAGCGTCGCCAAGTCATGAAAGCAATGGGCGCAACGATTGTACTGACTGAGCCAGCTAAAGGCATGAAAGGCGCGATCGAAAAAGCGGCTGAAATTGCTGAAGATGAAAACACCATCTTACTACAACAATTTGATAACCCAGCTAACCCTGAGATTCACGAGAAAACAACCGGGCCTGAAATCTGGAATGACACCAATGGCGAAATCGATTTCTTCGTAGCAGGTGTGGGGACAGGTGGTACAATTTCTGGTGTTAGCCGTTACATTAAAAACACGAAAGGTAAGGCGATTACCAGTGTTGCGGTAGAACCAACAGCGTCTCCTGTTATTACTCAAGCCATTGCGGGTGAAGACTTAACACCATCACCACATAAGATCCAAGGTATTGGTGCGGGTTTCATCCCTAAAAACCTAGATCTATCTATGGTTGATCAGGTATCACAAATCAGCAACGAAGAATCTATTGAGATGGCAAAACGCCTAATGCGTGAAGAAGGTATCCTATGTGGTATTTCTTGTGGTGCAGCTGTGGCAGCCGCAGAGAAGATTGCAAACCTTGAAGAAAACGCGGATAAGAAAATCGTTGTGATTCTACCTGACTCAGGCGAGCGTTACTTATCGACTGCTTTGTTTGAAGGTGAATTCAGCGAAAATGAACTAGTTCAGTAACAGCGAACGAATAAGTTAAATTCCTCTTAAGGCATTTTCTTAAGAGTTAAAGATAAAGCCGCTTTTCCATTCGGATAGCGGCTTTTATTTGTTCAGATGATTTTCATCACGGCCTAATCATCTAACAGCTTATGCATGATATAGGCATCCACCAGCCCAAGTTCCTTGTGTTTATAAGCTTTAGGAATCGTCCCAATAATATCGAAGCCTAGCTTTTGCCAGAGTTTAATCGCTATCTCATTAGTGGAAACAACAGAATTAAACTGCATCGCTTTAAATCCTAATTCCTTAGCCATAACTTGAGAGTGCAGGCACATTTTTCTTGCGACACCTTTCCCTCTGGCTTTTTCACTGACCATATAACCACAATTGCTAATATGTGCGCTTGGCCCCATGGCATTCGATTTGATGTAATATGAGCCTAAAATAACGCCACCTTCTTCGAAAACATAGGTTTTAAGGGGAGAATTTAGCCAAAGCTGTAAAGCTTCCTCATAACCCATTTGGCTATCAAAGGCATAAGTTTGTTCTGCGAGAATGATGGTTTCAAAGGTAGGCCAAAACATCTTAAAATCATTTTCTGTCATTTCTCTTATCATCTAATTGTCTTCCATCATTCAATCTATTAAAACTTTATTCGTCTACGTATCTTACATTAGGTTTTTCTAAAACATTTTTTCTACATCACTACTCTTACCATGTCTCGCATATTAATGATTCTTATTAAATTACTTAAATCAAACACAGAGGTGTTATGAAAAAAATTATTCCCCTGATACTAAGCCTTATTTTTATCAGTACAAGTGTCCAACTTAGCGCAGCAGATGATATACAAAATGGCGCACAAAAATATCAGACTAACTGTCTAGTATGTCACGGTATTAATGGGTTAGGCGATGGCCCTGCCGCAAGCACTTTGGCCAAAAAACCATCAAACCTTGTTAAAAAATTAAATAACATTTTTAAGCCTAAAATGATGCTCTCTTACACCGTCCTTAAAGGCAAGGTAGACCAAGGTATGCCCGCTTGGGAAGGCATACTGAGCAAACAAGATACCTATGATATTTTTGCTTATATAGAGTCCATTCAATAGGCATTAAGCCGGCTTATTGTTATTGAACCAATCTTCCAAATAGCGAATGCATTTTACTAACTTGGTGGGTACAAAGTGTCTCGCCGGATAAAGCGCATAAAGGGTCAGCCTAGGTTTATTTGCCTCGGCTAACACTTCTACCACTTCACCAGAATCTATCATTTTTTGACAAACAAAATCAGGAATAAAACCTAGCCCTAATCCCTTTTTAATGGCATCCATCATAAACAAGGTGCTATTCACTTTAAGGTTCCCTTTTACCGCGACACCATCTTCGATAGGCCAAACATCCTTCCCCTGAAAGTAGCTGTAAACAAAACAATTATGCTCACTAAGGTCCTTAGGCAGATTAATTGCTTTATGCTTTGCAAGATATTCCGGAGAGGCGCATACCTTATAAGTAAAACGAGTCAGCGGCTTCCCTACATAGTTAGAATCGATCGCACGACTTGACGCTCTTAAGCCTAAATCAAAGCCTTGTTCGACAAGATCGACACTCTCATCCCCTAGGTGGATATCTAGCTCAATGTCTGGGTTTTCAAGCATAAAATCAGCAAACAACACAGAGAGGTCGGTAATTCCCAAGGCCATAGGCGCGTTGATTTTAAGTTTGCCTCTCACGTTATGCTGCAAATCACTGACAAAATTATCAGCATCATCTAGCTTCTCTAGGATTTCGATTGCTCTTTGCAGGTAACCTTCTCCCACATGAGTAAGCTGAAGGTTTCTGGTAGACCTATGTAGCAAGCGTGCGCCTAGATCATCCTCAAGACGCCCTATTTCCTTACTTATCATAGATTTAGATGTATTCGTTTGCTCGGCCACCTTGGTAAAACTGCCTAAATTAGCCAACTTTACAAATAACTTTATTGCCCTGAGTTTATCCATATTCAGCTTTATCTCACATGGTTTCTTTAGGATTTTCTTTTAGAGAGACAGACAACATTTCGAATTAGTTTCGCCAATTTTTTTTCAGCTTGTCTCCAATTTGAGAACAGTATATGCATATTATCGATATATATGTAAACAAACTATCACCTTAGACTCTCCCTATCGCATACAGATTGGTTCTCATACCAAGCGAGTAAAGATGACCTTAAACATAGAAACGAATTAATCAAATCACCTTTGGAGAAATTTATGTCTAATACGCAAAATAAGCTAAATCAAACCGCTAAAACAAAAACTGACTACACACTTTATTATTCTCAAGGTGCCTGCTCAGTAGCAACACAAGTCGTACTAAACGAATTAGGCCAAGACTACCAACTTATTAATGTAACTAGCCTAGAAAATTTCACTGAGATTAACCCTGTCGGTGCTGTGCCAGCCCTAGTAGAAAATGACATTGTTCTAACAGAAGGTGCGGCCATCATACTTCACCTTTTGGATAAACATGCCAATAGCCTTTTAGCAGTAGAAGGCCCTGCCAGACAACAAGGTGTACAGGATATTCTCTTTGCTAACGCCACTATGCACCCAGCCTACGGCAGACTCTTTTTCATTAACCAATACATTCAAGATGACAACGCAAAGCAGGATGCTTTGAATAATGCGGCGACTTTAATCAATAAACTATGGCAAGTAGTTGAAGCCAAGTTAGAAAAAGGATCAGGCGACTTCTTAGGAGGTAAGCAGGTTTCTGCAGCAGACATCATGCTAAGTGTGTATTCAGCTTGGGGGCCTTTCTTCCCTGTCGACATCATCATAGGGCCAAAAACACAGGCTATGTTAGCAAACGTCCAGCAAATGCCGAATTATCAAAAAGTGGTTGAGAAAGAAGCCGCTTTGGCGAATCAAGCCTAATAAGGAGGCAGCTATGAGTCATTCTCTAGAAACAGATTTTGACCATGTCGTTAGCATTATCAACCAATATTGCGAAGGCCTGTATCTAGGCGACGCTAAGATGCTGGAAAACATATTCCATCAAGATGCCTGGCTAAAGCTGCCAGGCAAACGTCGCTCTCTTAGCACTTGGTTAGAAGATGTAAGACAAAGGCAAACACCTAAAGATTTGGGCCAAGCTTATGACTTTAAAATACTGTCAGTTGATCTGGTACAAGATCAAGCCATGGTCAAACTTGAGTGTCCGCTTTTTGATTTTCATTACATCGACTTTCTAGGTTTATTAAAAGAAGAAGGCCAATGGCGAATCGTCAATAAGATGTATACGGACATTGCCTCTAATTTAAAAGTGAATGAGTCACTGTCAAAATCGAATGAGTCAGTGCATGGGAGCGGCTCATGAAAAACACTCAAGAGAATCGCTTAAAAATTGAGATGGTGCACGACATAGTTTGTTCATGGTGCCCTATTGGTTTTCGTAACATTCAAGCGGCCATAAAAGCATTAAATATCGAGGTTGAATTCGTTTTTTTACCTTTCGAGCTTAACCCCAGTATGTCAGATGATGGCCAATTGATTAGCGACTACTTTAAACAGCAATTTCGTTGGAGTGAAAACAAGTTAAAACAGTATCAAACCGACTTAGTTGCGACAGCTAAAAGCGCGGGAGTATGTATCGACTTTAGTAAACGTCGTTACTATTTCAATACCCATAAAGCCCATAGATTAATGCATTGGGTACGCAGCTTTAATAAGCAAATCGAGTTTAATGAATACCTTATAAAGGCTTACTTTGAACTGGGTTTAGATATCAGCCAAACAGACGTTCTATTGCAAATAATCATGGATATTGGATTAGATCCAAACTCAGCGCGACTTGCACTTGAGGATCCACAAATAGAGCAAGCCCTGATGCAAAAAGTCGAGCGTTATATGGCATTTAACATCACAAGTATTCCTACCTTTATTTTGGATGGAAGTTACTTGCTACAAGACTCTAGCTCTGTCTCAGAGATTACTCATCAGCTTGGTCAGTACCTTAAGAGTAAAGCAGCTTAAGAATAAAGCAGCTTAGCTTTAAAACTTAAAGGCTAGCAGCCAGAAACAGAACCTAAAGCAAATTTATACACTATTTTAAGGAGGCAAAATGCCTTATATCAACGTAAAAATCACAGACGAAAACGTCACCAGAGAACAGAAACAAGCCATTATTAAAGGTTGTACTCAAATTATGGTCGATGTGCTGGATAAGGACCCACAAGTCACTTTTGTTGTGATAGATGAAGTCAAACTGGATGACTGGGGCATCGGCTTTGATCAAGTCTCAAAGCTTAGAGAAAGCGCCTTAAAGTAGCCTCTACTTAAAGTAGCCCATAGAGTAAGGCTTAATGTCTCAAACATTAGCAAGGGATAGAAAGCTATCTCTTGCTAATGTGTACTAATTTAATAGCTTGCTCATATTAATGCCGGTAATGGTATAGCCCGCAGCTTGGTATAAATCAGCTGCTCTTTTGTTTTGATAGGCAACTCTCAATTTAATTTGGCCAATTTCCAATGGTTTTAAAGCATCTTCTAATGCTTTCAAGGCCAGCTTTCCTAGTCCTTTTGAGCGCTGCTCCGGCAATATATAAAAGTCCGAAATAAAGCAGCTATTATCCTCAGGGTTAATCATCCGCCATAAATAACCCACTAGCTGATTGCTCTCGCCCAGTTCAATACAGAGTAACTCTTCATTTTCTTCTGTAATCCCCTCTGGGAAAGAAGCCTCAATGGCTGCCTTTGCCATCTTGATCGCAACAAGGTTAGAGTGACCATAGTTGTCCATAATTTCTTGCGCATAATCCTGCACAAAATAGCCTTGATAAGCACTAAACTCACTCGCTATCATTGGCCTTAATCTAATCTCCACTTTCACTCCTTTTGCTCTCATTCTTTACTCTTTATTTTTTTAAATTCGGACTTTTATAACCAGACCGTCTGTATTCGCTCGGCTTAACTCAGTGTCTCAAAGTAACTGATCACATAGTCTTTAAAGGCCTTCAACTTTTTGCTTTGATAAGCATCTTGTAGATAAATCAAATTAAAAGCCACACTCGCAGCTTGCCAATTATCAAATAAGTTAAGCAGTTTACCTTCTTTAATTTCATCCAAACAATACATAGCAGGTACTCGCACTATGCCAAGGCCTGCTTTTGCGTTATTGACCATTGCATGGCCATTTTTACAGCTAAAAGGCCCTTTTACCTGTATATCTTCGGCTAATGCTGATCCGTCAGCCGCTAATTCATGGCTAGAAACAAAACGCCAATTTTTGATAGAGCCAGTAATACAAGCATGCTCTTTAAGGTCTTTAGGGTGTAGCGGCCTCCCATGAGTCTTAAAATACTCAGGGCTTGCTAGGGTCACAATCTCGATATCCATCAGTTTTCTAGCAATCAAGGCAGAATCTTCAAGGCTTCCCATACGAAACACAAAATCAAACTCACCTGAGATAAGATCAACTCTGCGGCTATCGAAATCTAATTTAATATCAATATTCGGATACAAACGAGAAAAGCCGTTAATTAGGTCCATTATCAGGGTTTCGCCAATGTAGCCGCCAACACAGTTAATATTAAGCGGCCCTGATAACTCGCTTGCACTTTCTAAGGCCTGATTAACCGCCACATCAATTTTATTTAAGCTTTGCTGGCATTGCTGATAAAAAGCCTCACCTTGCTGAGTTAATCTCTGGGCTCGCGTGGTTCTTATTATCAAACTCACGCCAAGTTGCGCCTCTAGCTGATTTAACTGTCGAGATAAATAAGATCGCGAGCAACCCATTAGCTCAGCCGCTTTTGTGAAACTCCCCTCTCTTGCAATCACCACAAACGCCTGAATATCTGGCAGGCTGATCTCTTTGTTCACTTAGCCATTCCTCATCCTGTTTATTAAAGCTAACACCTTAAACGCTAATTATGCCTGTTTTGAGCCTTCAATTGCGCACTATAAGTTCACAATAATTTAACTAGGAGCTTATTTTTAAACAATAACGAGAAGAATACTATAGCCACATCAGCAAATAAGGCACGCCTTAAAGCTTATTTAGTCATCAGAAACCTAATTTTAAAAGCGAGAGATAAGATGGAAAATACACTTAAAAAACTAGTTGTCATTACAGGGGCAAGTTCTGGTATCGGCGCAGCCATTGCCAAACAACTAAGTGAACAAGGCCACCCGCTGCTTTTACTCGCCCGCCGTGTCGATAAACTAAGAGATCTAAACCTTGCAAACACCTTATGTGAGCCACTTGATGTAACAGATTACGAAGGTTTTCAAACAGCAGTTGCCAAAGCTGAAGCGCTTTATGGCCCAACAGACTGCTTAGTGAATAACGCTGGTGTCATGTTATTAGGCCAAGTGGAAGATCAAGCACCAAACGAGTGGCAGCGCATGTTTGATATCAATGTGGTTGGCTTGCTAAACGGCATGCAAACCGTATTAGCGCCAATGAAAGCCCGTAATACAGGCACCATTATCAACATTAGCTCAATCGCTGGCCGTAAAACATTCCCTAGCCATGCGGCTTATTGTGGTACTAAATTCGCGGTTCATGCTATTTCAGAAAATGTGCGTGAAGAAGTGGCTGACTCAAATGTTAGAGTAATCACCATTGCCCCTGGTGCCGTTGAAACCGAGCTGCTATCTCACACAAGCTCAGAAGACATTAAAGCAGGCTATGAAAGTTGGAAAGAGGATATGGGTGGTGTTCTAAGCCCAGAAGATATCGCCAATTCTGTCAGCTTTGCCTACGCGCAACCACAAAATGTGTGCATACGTGAAATTGTCATTGCTGCCACTAAGCAACAACCATAACTCACTAAACATCTTGCTAAAACTAACGTTTAAAAAAGGATATTTATGCCTATTAATGTCATTGTTCACTTTAAAGCAAAAGAAGAAATGCGAGAAGATTTTAAGGCAATCTTGATAGATGTTAAAACATCATTACCTAAGGTCAAAGGCTGCCTTTCAGTACAAGCTTTTTCGAGTAATGAAGATAACAATGATTTTAGTCTGGTTGAAACGTGGGAATCTATCGCGTTCCATCAAGCTCACATTAGTCATTTAGTTGAGTCGGGCGATTGGGCCTCTTTAGAATCATTGCTCATTGAACCTCCTCAAAGCACTTATCTTAATGAGCTCTAATTGATTTAGCATTTCATTCTAATTAGTCGAAATAAGCTTGGATCTAATACATCCAAGCTTATTTTCGTTAGCTCTTACTTACTTTTCTGCCAAGCAAACTCTTGAAACGGTGCATCCGTTGGTGTTTCAGCTAGGTGATTCACATAATTACTCATCACTTTTTGCGACAAGATCAGGATAATTTCAAGTAGGTTTTTTTGCTCAAACCCAGCTGAATAAAAAGCATCGACACTTTCAGCATTCACAACACCACGGTCTCTCACAACAGATAATGTCATATTACGAAGCGCTTCTAGTTTTGCACTCGGTAGCGGTGTTTCATCACGTAATGCATCAATAACATCAGCACCTACCTTCATAGAGTGAGCAATCATAGTATGCGCAGGCACACAGTAATGGCACTCATGTTCAACATTAATGGTTTGCCAAACAACGGTTAACTCATCCGCATCAAAACTGGTTTGCTGAGCTAAACCATGCAGAGTTTGATAACCCAAAAGCAACTCTGGCGAACTTGCCATAACAGCGTGCAAGTTAGGCACCATACCGAAACTTTTTACTGAGTTTTCCAATAGTGGTTTTGAACCTTCTGGTGCACTTTCTAATGTATGTAATTTAAAGTCTGACATCATGTTACCTATATATTAATTAAGAGAATTTAAAAGGGGTTTAGCGCTTATCGCTTTATTAAAACCGCTTGAACACTTGTTCAATAGGTAAACCATAACTAGATTTGAACATTTGTTCAAGCTACAATTGAACAAATGTTCAAATTATTTTTTATATAGATATTAATGCCATGAAATATGACCGTGCCCTCGCTATCGAAAAAGCAACTCAATTATTTTGGAAGTTAGGCTTTCAAGCCACCAAGATGCGCGACTTACAAGAAGAGTTGGATATGAGGCCGGGCAGCATATATGCCGCCTTTGGTAACAAAGAGGCTTTATTCAAAATCTGTTTGTTAAATTATGCTGAGCAAAGTCGGCTAGCGTTAGATAAGTACGCTGGACTTAACTCAAATCCAATTAAAGCTATCTACGATTTCATCAAAAACATGGCTGTAAAGGCAGAGGAAGGTAAAATCAATAACTGCTTTTTAGTTAAAAGCATTTCAGAGCTTGATGGCAATAACGCACATTTAAGGCAATATGCTCAGGATGGCCTTAAAGAAGTTGAATCAGGGTTTGAAGCTTTGTTTTTAGAGGCTCAAGAAAAAGGGTTGATTAAACAAGAATCCAATCCAGCTCGTCTTGCCAAATGGATGCAAATTCAAGTCATGGGATTACGCAGCTATAGCAACAGTCAAGATAATGCTAGCGATGTGGGCATCATGTTAGACGAGATATTTAATAGCTTAAAGCAAGCCCACCAGCCTGCTCTAAGCGAATAAGTCATTCAACGTATTTATTGAACTACTTACTGTGTCGAAACAACCATAAGGTGACATTCAAAATTTTATATAAATCAAGATATTAACTACTTTACAACAATAAGCAGTCAGTTATAAAAACAACCATAATATGACATTTTAATTTTTCTATTTGTAATAAAATGACAAAACAACCACTTATTTATTTTTATTTCTAGTATTAAACTATCAATTCAATGAGCTACATAATCTATGAAACTACTAAACATGTATTTATGAACCTTTAGATGTCTAATAAGGAAGTTCCATTAAGGGTTGAAGTATGAATCAAGCTCCATGAAGTCTTTAAAGCTAAATAAATAGAACTCATCTTTACTTGCAATTTTTTTATAAGCATCAATGTATTCCATAACACTCATTTTAAGTAAATTCCCTTTGTTATCGGTAATCTCTCTTTTTAAATCGTTGAAGAATGCCTTCACCAAACTGCCTCTTTTTGAATATGCTTCACTCAAGTCATTTTTTTTGGGATGATTTTGCGGGGAAGAAATTATGTCGTTAAGTTTATTTAGAGAGCCTTTATTATTAGTAATCAACATTTCAAACAACTGCAAATAACGTACTGTTGAGTAACGTGAAGTTGTGGCGAGATCACTCAATACATTGGTAATATTAATTCCTTCAGAGGAAGCTTTTATTAGGTAGCTCATTGTTTCCCAATGAGAAACCGACATTATAGCTATATCATTACCGTAATCAGCTGCAATAACTAAACAAGCAATTGCAGCATCAAAATTATTTTTTTTTGCCAAGTAGCCAGATAAGCGATACAAACCACCTACATGACCATAATTATGAGCATTAACAAGAAAAGAAACAGCCATATCATCATTTTGCTTCATGAATTGGCATCCTATATGGTATGCGGCGGTCGCATGACCTGATTGTGCTAGCATACCAAGGCGCAAATGATCTTCTGTGGTGACCCACTCATTCTGGAAGTTGTATTGATCTCTCATATTTGTTTTAGCAAACTCAATAACCGTATCCCAATCAGCGCTGAATTCACTAAATGCAACTTTATCAAGATAAGCTTTTTTCTTTAACGTGCCGCCTGTTTCTTTAAATTCCTTGTATCCATTTTTATAATCACAAACACGCTTATCTTTAGTAAGCCAGATTTGATCTGTATGAATATGATTATTAGCTTCATTTACATACATATTTCGAGTAGCAAGCCAATCAAGAGATACAGTATAAGTCTCGTTTTCATGTTCAAAAGAATATGTTTTCATCACGCCATCCTTGGAGATTAATTAGTTCCATAGTTAAGAATACAGTAGCCTAAAGCCATTTTCTGAGCATCTTGGTCTGATAATTCAGGACACATTTCTTGGAGGTCTATCGCTATATTCATGACTAAACGCTTTGGGCCAAGCGAACCAGAGTTTATCATTTTAACATCACGATCATGACGAGCTAAATTACGACCTTTTTGTTTGCGTTGTTGTTTTAGATTAGTTGAAACGGAGAATTTTGAGGTATCCATCTGTGCCTCCATAGGCGGTGCAGGAGAGATGGATTTAATATATTAAACTGACCACTCTCCCAAGTTAATAAAAATTAATTACTAAAAAATTAGCAACTACATTATCTAAGGAATAATTGGTCAGTTCATTTCTTGCGCTAAGCAAGCAGCTCACTGATATAGCTAAAATAATACTACGTTAAAAAAGTACAATAGCAAGCAATTTTTTAAATGTTTTTTTGGTTTTTATAAAATATTTTTACTTTAGCTGCAATTCAATTGGGCTTAAAAAATTAGGGAACCTGCGAACAAACTAGCTAATTGGTAGGTTTAAATTAAAAACAGCGATATGACTCATTCTTAACTGTCTTGTTTCCAATATTGGCTAGGTTAGGCCTATTTTGACTTAACTTTGGATGCACTTATCTTTTGCAGCAAGGATCATCTGATAAATTCGGGTAACATTCGACAGTGCAAATAACATTGCAAGTTTATCGTCATTCTTCTCAAGGCCTCGGTACCTTGCTTTCACAAAACCAAATTGACAATTCATGATTTAAAACTGGTGCTTAACTTTAGCTCGTATACTCGTTTTGATGAATTCGGTTTTTATCCTGATGTTTATTAGGGCTGGAGAGCTTTGTCAGAAGCTTCACTTTACTCAGCATTTCTGCTATCAAACATTCTGTAATGACAACCTTTGTTCTTTTTCGGGGGGGTTACCCACCTCCATGAATAAGGTGTTAAGTTTGATAAAAGTCGCGCTGGCCGATGTCTTTGTAAATGTATGTTTTAGCTCTGTTCTGCATCGACCTAGATATGGGACTTCATACCAAAATATCATTGATTTCCTTTCTTGGTTTGGTAAATGCCAAGATTTCATTTTCCTGCTTTGTTTTTAATTGAGATAGGTGCTTTTATAATAGTGGTATCACAAACTCACTTTCTTTTAAGTAAATACCGACTTCAGATATCCATTTTTTCTCTTCCATAAAGAACATTCCAAAGAGTTGACTCTTCTCCATAGGATGTCGAAAATTCATAATAGTGGTGTGATCTGGAATGGCATTATCAAAAGGCAGTCTGGTAAATAAGCGCATAGAAGATAAGGCCATCCACCTTGCCAGTATTAGGATAAAACGTCCCAATTTATCCCAAGGTATCAACTCAGTCTCGTGAGGAAGAGAATTATTTTTTCCTGTTTTACGGAGCTTTTTGTTGAACTCGCTGCCAGCAAAAGTGAGCTGATGTCTATGGAAAGACTCTAAGGGTTAAAATAAGTCATTACCTCATGATAGTGGACTTATTAGCAGGCTCCCTAGACATTATCCTATGAGTGAATTACAGCTTATACCTATTAATACTATAGGAAACAACATGACTAAAATGGAGAATGACAAAAGCCATCAATCTCCATGAAGTCAATTTCAATTCAAAGAGTATTGTGTATATAGAAGCGTCTAATATTAATAATTTGAAGCTACAAAATGAAAACTTTAACCCTAAATTAATCTTTGTTATTACTTTAATTCTTTAGGAACAGATATAGGTGTACCCGTTTTCTTAGATAAGCCATAATCATTGACTACACCTTGGCTATTTTCGCTAAGTTTTTTCAACTCAACATTCAGTTCAAAAGTTTTTTCACTCCCCTTGCTTTTCATAGGAATTTTATGAAAGTGATTAAACGTTGAACTATAGCTCTCCGTTCGTGGTTTATAGAGCTCCCCTCGCTGTTCAGCCCTTTTAGCCAGCCGTTTAAAGTTTACCGACCTTCTGGATCCAGTAGCTTTATCAGCGGCTTGAGTCCGCACGAATGCAACCTCTTCACCACCTTCCTCAACAAGCTTAAGTGGTTGGATGTCGAAGTATTTGAACGATGCCATTTCTTTAAAGTATTTTTGGCTCACAAGTAACGAAAGCTGCTCGGGGTTTTGAGAGACGAAAGCAATTGAAGAGCCAACAGCATTTTCATTCCACTCAGGGAAAGCAACAGCAATATTGGTATAGCCATAACGATTGATAACACCATGTAAAATAGAAATACATCGCCCTGCCAAAGTCGCATCATCTCGGGGTTCTGGAAGAAAATTAATTCGAATATAGTAGCGCATTATGCTTTCTTCCCAACTTGAAACAAACCACCTTTTATCAAATTAGCCGCTAAAAAGTGGCAATCACCACTAACTAATTCAGTCGTAGTCATTTCCTGAATTAACGACTCTAATTTTAAAAGATAACTAAACAAACTCTTTTGAGTTTCTGGTGATCGATATGATGTTTGATTGGTTTTATCTACCCCATAAGGGCTTACTCTGATTTTATCAGCACCATCAGCATACCAATCGTCAATACAGGCTATCGCAGCCCCAACTTTATAAGCTCCAATGATAGGAACTCTTTTATTATTCAAGAGCACATTTTGATAAACACGACTTGATTTAGTGTGTTCTCTTTCACAAAAAGACTGACTTGGGTGTATTTCTTGAGTAAACCCCATTTTTAATTTTGCCGTAACTTCTAACAACAAGTAACTTTTAGGGGTAGTCAAGGCGGCTTCAAACTCCGCAACTAACTCATTCCAGTTATCAACACTGGCCTCCCAGCCATCCTCAAAGCACTTACGATGAATGTTTTTGACATGGTAAGAAGTCCCATTGGAAGAAATAACTTCAATATCAGTTTTTAATACCTCTTGATTACGCCAAAGCCAAGCTCCCGATAAAATATTTTTCAAGTAACGTGTCGCAAGTAATTTGTACCCCCCAAGCTCTTTGTATTTTTGGCTAAATAATTCCAGAGTTGTTGTTACCGAATGATCGTTACAAGTAAAAGGCGTAATTGAACTAGCATCAATTCTCAAAGAAAACTTATTTAGTATTAACGAGGAATTTGGTGGAGCAAAACAATAATCGATTCGTTGTATATTCCCTTCAGCAAATTTTTTAGGTGTGACGGATTGCTTTTCTTTCATTGAAGAGTCATACCCTTCAGTTGAACTTGATTTCTGCCCAAGTATTGTTGTTTCAGATATCTCTAATGGATTTAGGTTTCCTTGAGAATCATGAGAATAAAAAACAGCATGTCCAGGAGAAATTGAGCGTTGATAAGATAGTTTGCTTGGTATGTTCATAATACTGAATACCTCTTTATAATCAGAACCTAATCAATAAAGAATGATCTAAATTTATGCTGTTAATTTCACAGGTACCAATGTGCTTGAGCATTAAGCCCTACAAACTATTTAAGGTCTTCATAATTAAATAGTGACCAAAGCACTTAAAGTGTTTTGAAGCGAGTTTACATTTATAAACTACCTATTCGGCAGAGCACTTGAAGCTACCATCGGTTTCTTTGGTGGTATATTTACAAGCTACCTATGCGGCAGTACACATTATCTTGCAAATTACGTTGGTTGTAGAAAAATTTCAAACTACCTATGCGGCAGTACACCGTAAAAACTCATTAAAT
Organism: Marinomonas sp. S3726; assembly: GCF_000967665.1. Taxonomy (NCBI): domain Bacteria; kingdom Pseudomonadati; phylum Pseudomonadota; class Gammaproteobacteria; order Oceanospirillales; family Oceanospirillaceae; genus Marinomonas; species Marinomonas sp. S3726. The sequence continues at coordinate 245,645 of NZ_JXYC01000018.1, forward strand.
TCACTATAAAAACCAATCATTTATATGAATAAAACAACAAACATCATGTTATTTCAGATTCAAACTAACTTATTGATTCAAATAGATAAAATTTATTATCAATATTAGTAGATAAAACTGTAATAACTCATACCTTCAACCTATGATTGTTCAATCCCAGATTAATAATTTTCGTTATCAACAAATATAGAGTTATCTCGAACCGTGTATTGCCAAAAATAATCCTCAACTTTCTCTGGGTTGAAAATACACAGCTTCACTGCTCCTAACACGGGCTCTACAAAAGCATGTTTATACTCTTGAAGGCTTGCGAGTTTAATATATGGCTTCTCTAAAAAGTGATACCCGACATTTGTTATTACCTTGGAATAGTCTTTAGAGATAACAGTTAACCAATTTTCAAGCGTATCTTCTGTCGCTTCATCTTTCAGGTTATCAGGTGTTAGCCAGTGACCTTGAGTAGAAGGTAATTGTGTTAATGCTTCTTTGATGTCGCCATACACCCTGTTCAGGCTTAATGTTGAAATACTACTGTGAACAGCCCCTCCACATAGCTTTTGAGGAATTGATAACGGGATCATTTCTTGAGCGATAGTTAACTCTTTTGGCATTCGAATAATCATAGTCATTTTGAAATCGCTATGAGCTGAATCGTTTACCCCTGGAGCAGCTAAACCACCCATTGAGTTTATGGTCAGCTCTTTAATTACCCCTCTTCGATGTAAACCATACTCATGCAAACAAATCGCAAAGCTGGTATTTGAAACAATATCTTGACCAGTACCTATCAGCTTTCTTAAAAAATGGTGAACAAAGCCAAAACACCCAATTAATGAAGGAAAACCAACAACATAATCACTTGCATAACCATTAGCATGACTTATCTTTAAATCTGGCAAAACAATGTAATTTAATTTGCCATCTTCAGAGCATTGCTCCTTCTCCTGATGCGGCTGCTTCAACAACCTCCCAACACGTTGCTTTAAAAGTCTGATAATGTCTGGTTTGTACGATAAGGTTTTTAATGTATATGACGTAGCAAAATAGTTATTTAAATCAGCAACAATTTTATCTGTATCATTTGTATTTAAATCATCTACCGTCTTTTTGTATTGAAAAGCGATCCAAGAGGTCAAAACAAAATCAATTTGAATAAGATTTGAACGCAATAGATTTTTTTTGTGGTTTGATGGTAATAGACCACTTTTAACACTTAACCATTCTTCAAACACCTTCAAGAGCTGATTATTATCGTATATCTGAACGGGGTTTTGAGTATGATTTTTATTTAAATCTAAAAACCTATTCCTATAAACTAAAAGCTTTCCGGCAACACTCGATGCCACTCGCCCTACACTTGAAGGTCGTTGGCAATAATGCACCCATTGATTCTGATGCTTTCCCTTTAACCAGTTATGAAGCTTAATTTGCATTTGACTTGATACAACAGGCGTTAGAGACACGTACCCTTCTTTTGAAGGGAACCTAAGCTGGGACAGGTATGGCTGTGTTAAATCGGTAAGGGTACAGTCATCACTGACTTTTTTTAGCCCTTCTTTAAGACACTCAAGGTTTCTTTGGGTAATCCCTAATTGCTGTAGGCATTCATTTACCTTTAAATTCTCTCTTAATATCAGTTGGCCCAACGTGGTTGATTGTCCTTGATAACTAAATATTGCAGTTAAGAAAATGGCGTAATTTATATCCGCAGAATTATTACTCCAATCAACAACCATTTGATCAATTTTAAATGAAGACCAGTAACCCTGAGGTAGAGAGCCTATGGTACTGAGCCTTAATGAGCCGTGAGTTCGATAATCTGGGAACTTCAGGTTATGTGTAATGCGGTGCTCGTATACTTTAGCAACTCGATCTAACCATTTTTTATTTTGAAGAAGTGATTTACATAATGTCTTATCAAGAACATCAAGATCTGGACCCAATTTTTGCGTTAAATTAACTAAAGCACAAATTGCGTATATCAAAACATCATCAACTATCGATGGCACTGCAAAAGGTGAAAATGCTCTCTTAATTAAAATATTTCGTTCAATAGGGTCATTGTTAGCTATCAAAGAATGAAATTTCATAAATCACCAAGTTGATGTCATAACGTGATAATTTGAGCCTTCCACTTGAAAGCGAGATAGCCACAGTAAAAACAGTTCATTTAACTGAAAGACACTTTGATGAGGTTGGATAATTTCATCTGACTTAAGTTTCATAAAAGAGTGCAGTTCACCCTGATCATATAATGCAGAAACTTGATCGATCGAAGTTCCTAATAAAATAGAAGCTTCAATTGCATTGACTGTGATTTTATTTAGATGACTACCTTGTCGTGATAATTGTGTATTTAGAAATTGATAAAGATGTTGTAACACAAGATTATCAGCTAGCCTGCTTGAAGGAAGCCTTATTGATTTAATCAGAATATCACCAAATACATCTGAGAACTTCGTATGTTTAACTGAAGCTGCTTTAATTTCAAAATGACTAAGACACGTATTTAAATACTTATCAAAAAATTCAGGCCATTGAGTCATATTCTCATTAAAGCTTGTAGAGCCTGAAGTTGCTTCTCTATGTCGTATCCACCATAAGTACAATCCCCAACGATGAGCAATAGAAACCTCAGGAAAAGTGTCCACTTGATCTCCTGCGAGCCATTTACTCACATATAGTTCTTCTACATCTGCTTTAGTAGTAACGTTAATCTTCTTATACGCAACACCACACTCAGGACATTGATATATTGAATCCCGCAATAAGTAATCAATACGCTCACCACAAGCACATTGATGAATAAGAGAACAACAATGACGGTGACAGACTGTATATGGTTCAAAGTGCCATATCTGCCTAATATAAGACGCTTCACCTAAACATTCAGGGCAAATACCTATATTTGACTGACGCAGGAACTGTCGAGGGTATAGCCGTCCCTGCTGAATGACGCTGCCTACCCCTAAAGAATATTTTTGATTAGCTCTATAAATAGCCAGCGATAGAACCGGTAAAACATCTTGAGCTGTCATCATACTAATTTGCTTTAAACACTTAAGCCGCTCTTTACTGCTATGTTTTGCAAAGCAAGGATTCAACATGTGAAGGTCACGCGGTAACAAACGAGACTTTGTGCCATTATGTTTATAGAGTTCAAAGTTTAAAGCACCGACAAATGTCTTATACTTTTCAAAACCATTCGCTTGAGCTAATCGTAAAAAATAGCTTTCGAGTGATTCATCTACATGTGGTTTAGGTCTAATTAATAGCAACTCAACCTCCTCCAAAAGCAACCCTTTAAACGTCTAACAATTACCTTTCGTTAGTGTTCAAAAAGACCTTACATTTGATTCCAAGAACAACATAACTACATTCAAATCTGGTAAGTGCTTATAGCTAAAATGTATTGTTTCTTTCATTGAATCTAATCTAGAATTTAATGCCTAAAAAGATCATTCAATGACTTAACCTTATTGTCACTTTTATGGGATAAATGATCGTTATCCATATAATCGTCCCAGTCCTCTTGATTTTTTGGTTCTTGATAAGTGATTTTGTTAAGCGGTAATACAAAAGGATTATCAAATTTCTCATTCAATAATGATTCTGTGGCTTTAATGAAATCAGTTAATTCAATCTTCAAATGATCTTCTAACAATGCAATTTTAGTAGCTAAATTAATCAGTTTTCTTAAACGCCCCATGTTGCCTCTACAAAATGCATATAGTGGTAAAGCAATCGCTTTTGAGGTTAACTGACTAGTTTTTTTGAACGGTAGTGCTTTGTCGACTTCATTTAGAAAGAGCAAATAAAATTCCCTTTCTTTCTCATCGGTTACTCGAAATGGTTTTAATACTCTTTGCAGAATAAATCGCCTAGCAAGCTGAGAGTTTGCTTCAAGAATATGTTTGCTATTTGGCATACCAAACATAACAACAGGCACTTTTGATCTAACGATTAACGTTTTAAGCCAGTCCGCAGCCCTAAATAGAATTTTAGAACTACGACGCTCAATCATATGCTGAAATTCATCAATAATGATTAGCTCTGTTTCGCAATTTTTTAGCAGAGTGACCAAACGATTATTTAGCAATACAGCGTTATTTGACGTGCAATAAAATGGGTCATTAAGATCATTTAACATTTGTTGAGACGCTGAAATTGGAGACGAGTTTTCAGGTAATGTTGTATATAAAACAGATACTATCGTTTTATTTTCTTTATCAACACTAGGGTAAATATCTAAATAACGTTGAATTAAACTTGTCTTCCCCGCACCTGTATAACCAGTAATTAACATACAATCAGGTTCACCACCTAAAAAAGAGTCTTGTCGACAGTTATCAATCTCCTGAAGAATTGAGCGTAAATACGGCGTATTCACAAAAAGATTTCTCACATCTGAATACTGTTTTTTGAACTGATTATTCATCTTCTTTACCCAGAGTCGAAACAGACCAACTTGGTACATCCAAACTTACAGTCCAATCATTTACATTCCTGCCACTTTCTTTTACTACCGTCAATGAATTGGCACCTTCAGCTTTTTTAATTTGTTTCGATAATCCAATATCATTTTTTTCTAAATAACGTGCAGCTCTGACACGATTAGAGATGGATGACGATGATTTTTTTGTTTTAGTTTTCTTAGTTATTTGTATTTCTGACTCAATAATCTCTTTAATTTCTAACATAGCAGTCACAAGATCATCGATATCATAGTTCTGTCTAATATGCTCCCTTGCATATCTTCTATTCAAATTATGTTGCCAAAGGGTTAATCCTTGTGCGTAATTTTGGTTTAAAGCAGGAACAACAAAATATGAATTTTTCTCACAATCTAAAACAAAGATAAAACCCATATTCCCGGGGAGAGTTTTAATTTTGACCTTTCCATTCCCGTCTCTCGCTCTAAGAGCAGCCAGCTCCTCGCTATGGTAACGAACATAAAGAAAATTTATTCCATCTTTTCGAAGAGTTTTAGTGCCTGCTTTACCAAGCTTAAAATCTAATTGCATGAGAGAGCCGTCAAATAGACGAACTGGAAACCTTTCCATTGATTCTCGCCATACTAGAGAAGGAATATTTGTTTCTCGTGAGTTTGGAGAAACCTGGTAAACGTCTACAATCCACTTATGAGTAATTTCTATCATTTTTGATTTTGAGATTACTGCATTTTTTTGAGGGTCATAATCTCCGCGCAATAAGATATCACTAAATGTTTTTCCAGGTATTGAAGAGAGTAACTCTGTATTTACAGTTCCAAAAAACCGTTCCACCGACGCCTTGAGCCAAGGATGCCGGACTGGGTTACTTAGGACTTCAATTCCCAAATCAAGGCAGTTATCAGTTAAGTTTTCATCCCAAAACTCTTTACCATTATCAAAAACAAGTAACTCAGGAACACCGCAAGCTGGCCATGTATTAACAACACTCTGAAACTCATCTTTCACATAATCTTTTTTTAGAATCGAATTCTTTAAAGCATAAGCAACAGATAAAAAACTTGGTGGCTCAAAACCTAAATAAAAACCTGTGATTGATAGGCTATGTGAGTCGATTAATAAAGTAAGATATGGCCTTCCCATTGGTAGCCTTGAAATATCATCAACTACAAATAAATCTAAACGAGTATGATCTACTTCAACTCGTTCTAATAAACGTGTTGTTTTAATTTTCTCTTTAATCACTCTAAAATCTTGATCTGCTTTTCTTTTACCATAAGCTAATTTTGCCTTTTCATATGGGTTAACTTGATGAAATCGATTTCGAAATGTTTCATAACTAGGGTAATTATGGTTGGTTCCATTCAAGTTATTATAACGTTTAATTCCAGTTCTTAGACATCTCATACCTTCGGCTAAACAAGGTCTCTCAGCAGTCAAAGTTCTTAATATATATTCATTCAATAACCTATCTACTTCAGGCTCTAATCTTTTAACTCTATTGCCTTTGTTTTTAGCGGTTGTAACTAAAGAAACAATTTGAAAATTACTCTCTTTAAATGATTTCCACCATCGAGATATTGTTCTCCAGTTTGGTATATCATCGCCGAATTTTTCTTTTAATAATGGTTCGTGAGGAATAATATGTCTTTCTGTAAATATCTGAACGTCATTTTTAATGAGGTAATTTATTATATTATAACGGTGAATCGCTTCGTTACGTAACGTCTCTGAGAATGCTGAAATATCTTTGAGTTCTTCATCATTATTGTAAGTTTGTGCTATTTTGTTTTGATTAGACTCTATTTCATTAAGTTTACCTTCGAAAAAAGACTCGAAATTATTCATCACAACACCCATACTCTTGTTTGATTATTTATCGGCTCATATAAGTCTGAACCTAACTCTCCTTTTGCAATTAAAGCGCAAATTTCACAGGTTAAATTCCCCCCGTGCCCTACACTTTTACTTATATCTTCGATAGTTACGTTTTTTACAGAAAGCACTTCACTTTTTATCTGCCTATGTAGCTCTTCAGAGCATTCATGCATTACATATCGATGTAAAACTTTAAGATTATCCAAGAGAGGCTTAATGCATATTTGAGTTTCATCAATTACAACAAGCTCAAAACCAAGATCTAAAGCTGCTTCTTTCTTAGCTTTAAACTCATGTAAAAATGAATCTTTGATAGCTATTTTATGAGGCTTTACTTCGTATAATCGTCGTATACCTTGACGATCTATAGAAGCAAAATCGGCAGTATAAATATGAACTTTATTTTCAATATAGTATTCAAACCCTAATGGCTGAGATTCGAAGTAAACCACTTGAGGCGCATATTCGAAGTGAAAACATGCATTGAACTCTAGAGTTGATTCTGTAAAAATTGTTTCACCTGTTTTTTGACTTGGAAATCGATAGATATTGTTTATCGCTGACTTTCCAAGTACTCGCTTACTAATCATATTAATACCAATAATTTATATCGCCTACCCTTAGTCTTGGTATAATAATTCAAAAAAGTCAAGTTCGTTTTTATATTTTTTTCAACTAAAAAACCTTATATCATTTATTAATGAATTATTAGAAATATTGTTTAAAGCATTAAGTATTGATCATCAACGTTGATTATTGATTATTGATTATCTACGACATTATGAACATGAAAAATACAATCCATTTAAATAATAAATTAAGTTTTTTTTGACACTGAGTTAGATTATAAGACCATAGTGTAACTGCTTTTAGATATTAGTCATGCTCAACAGTCTGTTTAACAAATTGTTTTTTAAACTTTTTTGACTAATATTCAGTATTCAACTGAATTAAATTTATAAGAAAATACATTTATAAATTAACAATGGAATTAAAACTAACCGACTCAACAATCGAGCCAATCACAGTTAATGCCTTCCAGCTTCCAATAGCAGTATTAGTGCGGCCTTCGGATACCCTTAGCCGCTTTTCACGATCATCTAAAACAACACTAATTCGCTTCATTCAATTGTCATGAGACAAGTGCCTCTCTTCGATACGGGCTAAATGAGCAGTTAGTTGAGAAACAGCTTTAGCCATTTCACTAGTGGCAGCGCGTACCTCTGAAAACTGTTCTTTATTCTCTATACATTGAGCTTCAAAAGGCTCTTTAAAAGAATTTAAGTCGCCCATATGGAATCCCAGAAACGAAAAAGCCCCACACGAATGCAGGGCTTAGAAATGAGAAAGGCCCGCAATCTGCGAGCCTTTTAAAGTAGATTGCTGTAAACACAATAATAACAGCGTGAAGAAAATGTAACCCCTCACACCTAGGGTTTCAAAGCTTAAGCGCTTAAAACTTCAATTTCCTTTTCCTGTCACAAAACGGCAATTAATAGCCTAAACGCTTGAATATTAATAACTTTTCATATCTAGCACTTAAAGCCGCGGGCTGTATACGGGCGGAAAATAGAGTGTGTTTTTATATAACATGAGTAATAAATACTCCAAACTTGTGTCAATTTAAAAGCTAGTTGAGTTTACTTTCATGGGCATTAACACCTTGCTCATCGGGAAATTGGGATCGTAGCGAGTAATTTTTCCGAGTGCAGCAACTTGTTATGCGCCTTGAATACTAGTCTGCTCATTAGCTTCTTCATTAACTCCATTTACCCCGACTAAAGAGTGGACAACAACCCTGAGGATCATCCACCATGCATACACAGATGTTATTGATGACGAAGAATTATCACTCAATAAACCGTGAGCAACTTCATTTCTTAAGTTCGCTCCCAGCGAGTCCGTAAAGATGCTTTTTAATTCAAAACAGAAGTCTTCTCCGAAAATCTGAGAAACATTAGGTAGCTCCATTAATGTACTGAGACCGTTTTCATGCTCGATACCAGCTCGATCTATATTGCTTGTGTGTGCACCTGCTTCTTTTAATTTCATACGAACAATGTGCTCAACTTGAGGGCATAGTAAATGAATAGAACTTCCAAAATCATGTTCAAAACCTAGCCATAAAGCATGCCCTAGGAGATACGAGCGGTCTTCGGGCACAATTGGAGAGTGATGGCAAAGAGCCTGTAATAGCTCCTTTGTAACTCTATGCTCCATTAAAATCTGTCGCAATGCAGGTAATATCCTCCCCTGTACTATTAATTGAGTTTCTATTCCAAAGTGTTGCTGAACTTGCAGGTTTAACACAGCCGCATTATCTTGATCACCCTCACCTGCATTAAAGTTCATCGGCGGAGTCTTCCCAACCACACGTCCATCACTACTCATGTGTGTGGAGCCGCATAGACTACTTATTAGGCTACCCTTAATACTTTTTTGAGCACTTGAACGCAAGGCACTGTAATTAGGGCCAGAGGACAGCCCTACAAAGTATATTAGCACCTCTTCCACTGACTGTTTTCCAGATACATGGGATGTAGACGCTTCAATAGTATCTGAGAGGTCTACTCCTGGGGTTTCAATCAAACCCATTTCGTCTAAAGAGCCCCTTCCTGTTACCGATATTTTCTTCCGAATACCATCAATTCTTTCACTTACGTTATAATCGTCACGATACTTGATAGGAATACGTCTATAGGCCTGTATTGCATTTTCATAAAATGAGTTTGCGACCATATTACTGTCAGAAGATCTAAAGCATGCTTCTCTCTCAAAGCAATTAGCTAGAGCAACAAGAGACTCTAGCCATCCCTTAATATCATCAGATTGTTTGTATTTCTTAGCCGACATCTCGTAATAAGATCTAGCAGAATTAAAGTCACCCAAATCCACTAAATCATTTCCATTATTGAATAGCTTATAAGCAATACTCTCTTTGAAATTAGTATCGATATTGAGCTTATCCATCAACTCAGCAAGCCATAATGTCATGAACTTACAATTCGAATATTCAAGCCCAAATGCAGCGAATAGTTGATTCTTAATTATATCAAGGCGATCAAAATCTCTTAATTGCATACAAAGCCTTGCGGCTCTTTCCCAACAATTGTTTACATCACGATGCCATGTGTCAGAATCCAAACCATGAGAAATATACGAATCAATTGCTGTTTTGGCATGATCTGGGTTTCTAGGCTTTTTACATAACCATAGTAAATCGGCTAATCGTGACTTTAGCCATGGTTCTGTAACATCTACCAGAATTTCATCAAAAAATTGTAGTTCATCTTCTGTAAAGTCTTCAGGAAGCGGTGACCGTCTTCCTGCTTCGAAGTTTTGAAAGTAAGGTTTGAAAGGTTCATTTATACTGGTAGGAGAAAGTAACATTGAGGCAGAACGACTTAATAAGTTTAGGATTTTTCCCTGCTTCTCTAACCCTGACTCTAATTTTTTCTTAGCACTCTCCTCAAGGCTTCTCATAACAGAAGAGTACCCATATTGATCTTCAACTAGTACATCATAGCACCAGCCGCATGCAACAAAGTCATCTCGAGCATATAGTTCATTTGAATTGATCATTAACTTATTTAATCCTTCTACCAAAAAAGCTGAAGTTCTGCAAAACTGTGTAATATTTTAGTAATTCGCACGCAGTTTGTGCAGTATGTCCACCGCACTCAAAGCACCACATCTGATTAATTTATAAAAGGAAGGGCAATTGATTCATTGGAAGACTCTCTGGCTAAAACGCATGCGCGTTATCTCGATTCCTATATACTCTTGTCGAGCACAACTATTTTCGTGCCACTAAGACAGTTAATCGATTCTACATAGTTTATTGATCGGAACAATGATAGTTCGTGCCACTTCATTGATATTTGTAACGTTAAAACTAACCAGTTTTATTAGAACTTTCCTTTTCCACTGACAAAACGGCAATTAATACTCTAAACAACTGATTATTAATAACTTTTCATACCTAACACTAAAAGCCGCGGGCGGTATACGGGCGGAAAATAGAGTGTGTTATTTGCATGTTTTTAGCGATAGTTGTGCCTAACATTTGTCTATTTAGAGGAAATTGAGTTTTCTTAAGACGAAAAAATACAGCCAAATGGCTGCTTTCTTATTATGGGGATTAACGTCTCAAGCACCGAGTTCCAGCACGCTTGAGTGCGATAGTGACTTGATTTGTTAGGTAAGTATTGTACCTTTATCTTTGGTCCCATCCTACCACAACGTCGTTTTCTAGTGTGATTCGGAGCTGGTATCTATTGCCCCCCTCAGATCCGTACTTCCATATTTCTTTCTTTTTGGTTTTTAATACTTTTTGATCAATATCCTCAGCTTGACCCAAGGATTCGGCTACTTGATCAGAAGTTTGCCCCTGCCAAATAGTTTGGTTCATAATGTTATTCACAATGTTCTCGTCATTGTACTTTTGCATTAGCTTATTTCGCTTTTCGGCCCTTGCTTTCTTTGCATTACCCCAAGACAAAAATTTGACTAAAGCGACAATAAAAACGATTACTATGCCGATAATTATGAGGTTCTCAATCCCACCTAGTACCTCGGTAAATTTTACGGCTAACCAAATCACTCCTCCAATAAGAGCTAAATAGATAACTCCTTCAGTTTCCTTTTTTGTCATTTTCTTAGCCATCGATCTCTCCTTTGAAATTACCTAACGCTTTAATAATCCGCACACTCGGTTTACCCAATTTATTCACCGCAACCAAAGCGTTACATCTAATTAATTCTTAAAAGGAAGGACAATTGATTAACTGAAAGCCTCCCTGGCTAAAACACATGTATGTTATTTCGATTCCTATTTACTCTTGTTGAGTTCGGCTATTTACATGCAACTAAGATAATTAATTGATTCTACATAATTTAGTAATGGGCACAATGATAGTTCGTGCCATTTCATTGATATTTGTACCGTTAAAGCTAACCAGTTTCATTAGAGATTTCCTTTTCTCGTCACAAAACGGCAATTAATACTATAAACATCTGATTTTTAGTAACTTTTCATACCTAGCACTAAAAGCCGCGGGCGGTATACGGACGGAAAATAGAGAGTGTTTTTTACTTAATATTAGTAATAGTTGTACCTAACATCTGCCTAATTAGAATAAAGTAAGTTTTTTCAAATCAAAAAAAACAGCCTATTGGCTGCTTTCTTATCATAGGGGTTAACGCCTCAAACAGCGGCAGTTTTAGAGCGGCGAAGCTGCGGAAAAGCTGTCCAGCCACGTAGTGGCGGTGCTGCTTTGATTTGTTATGTGTTTTCTGGCCATTGGTAGCTTACCCACTCCTCGTCGAAGTCTACTTCTTGTAGTATTTCTGTGATCTTGTGCGGAAGGGACGCTGACTGTAAAAAACTTGAGAATCTCGAAACTACGGAGCCTGCCGGCTCAGATGACTTGTGAGGCACATACATTGAAAATGTAAATACGTCATCTTCGTGTGAATCAAATTCAAAGCCCGCAATGCGAGAGCCCTTATTTTGCTTTAAAACCACTTTCCCAGAATCTTCTGCTACAAGATCTAATTCAATGGGGCATTTACTCAAGACGGCCCCTAGGGTTGATAGACCACCTGGGGCAAATATTTCAATTTCGAAATCTTGATCCATGACTCTCTACTTACATATAACGCTCCGTTAAAGGGCGGCTAATGTTTGGTTAAAATGTGTAGCGAAGCGAAACCGAGCCAAACTTTGGCAGTCCCGCTTGAACAGCTTGTTAGGTGAGCTACCTTGTGCCATTGCATTTTGGATATGTAGAGCAGCCCCAAAACTTATTTCCAGTGTTAAACCCTTGCTTTGCTGTTTTTAACACCATTTTTTCTGTACATTTAGGGCATATAGGAGCTTTCAATAAATCATATAGAGAAAAACATTCAGCTTCGGCATCGTATGAACTCTTGAAAATAACAAAAATTCTTTTAGTGTTTTCTAATACTTATCATTAAAATACTCTGAGAGTAGCTTTATCCATCGCTCCTTATCAAAATGTACCAACAACATAATGCTGCATTGAAAATTATACTCGTTTGAATAAATGAACGTATGAAAAATATCTTTGAAAACTTCTCCTTTTGGTGCATTTGGGTTCAGCTTAGCTTCTATTATTAGTTTCTGGTTTTCTGTTTGTGTATCATCCTGACCAGCATGCACTAAAAAATCAGGGATCGTAGTAAAATATTCGTGCATATTTACTTTACGATGAAATTTCTTATCTAGTCGTTCATAAGTTTTACAAATCGCAATATTAGCACGGTCTGACCACATAAACCTTTTAGGAACTTCGAAATCATATTCAAGTTTTTGGTAAGCAGATTGTTTCTCGAAGATTCTTGAAAATTGGGTAGAAAATTCATGCATAAACCTTAATTCAAGACGTTTTAGATTTTCTCCTCCAACTACTTCACCATCATGAAAATAGTAATCTGGTAAGCTATAAAACCTTTTAGCAACTTTATTAAGGGCTGTAATCACATCATTAATTGTGTCTAACACCGACTATCCTTATTATCACCTAGACATAATGACTCCCCACT
>NZ_JXYC01000019.1:0-44463 GCF_000967665.1 Marinomonas sp. S3726
ACCCTGTGTTGTCACTTCTCGGAAGGTACTGACATTACGTCAAAGTAACGCCTTGTGTGATACTTTTTCTGATAAGACTGAGAAGAGGTGACTTAATCGCAGGCTCCCTAATATTCAATTCTGATATTGCCGGTCACACTGGTACAGCAAGAGAGCACATAACCTTGTGCGATTTCCTCTTCACTGATACCGCCGTTTTGTAGCATTTCAAACTCGCCCTCTTCTACTTTGACTCGACAAGCACCACATATCCCCACACCACAGGCTTTGGAAATATTAACTCCAGCTTCTTGAGCCGCTTGGTTTAAGTTGGTGCCGATTGCCACATCCAAGGTTTTATCAGAATCGCTAAAGCTCACTTGTACCATATCTTTTGGTTGCTGGTTTTCTATCTCAGCGGCATCCGCATGCTTATGGGCTTGCTCTACATCATCCACAGGTGTCGCGCCAAAGGATTCCTCGTGATAACGAGACATTTCATAACCTGCGGCTTCTAGCATTTGTCTGACCGCCTTCATATAAGGCTCAGGTCCACAGCAAAAGACCTCTCTTTCCATAAAATCTGGTGCAATTAAACCCAACATGGCGTTATCTAAATAACCACGATAACCACCCCAAGCCTGCCCTATTTCTGTGGTTTCACAGATAAGGTGCATCTTAAAGTTCTCAATACGTGTGGTCATATACTCAAGCTCCAACGGATAAATAATATCCTTAGGAGAACGGGCACTATGAGCAAACACCATGTCGACTTCTGAGTCCGTATCAAACCACCAGCGAGCCATGGACATCACAGGCGTAATGCCCACACCACCAGACAAAAGCAATACTTTATCTGCTGGGAAATCCATACAATTAAATTGCCCGACAGGCCCATGAACAGCGATTTGATCACCCGATTTGAGGTTGTCATGTAGCCAGTTCGACACCTGACCACCTTCGACCCGTTTAACTGTGATAGAAAAACTGTAAGGAATCGAAGGCGAACTTGAAATCGTGTACGAACGCATGACTCGCTGCCCTTCTATTTCAAGCTCTAGGGTGACAAATTGCCCCGGTTTGAAAAAGAAAAGCACCGGCTCACTCATGCCAAAGGTAAAAGTGGTGACATCATGGGTTTCTGCAATGACTTTGACACAACGTACTTCATGACGACCATTACTCCAAGTTTGGGTCATCATGGGATTGATAAAATCAGAGGTATTAAACTTGCTCATTGGCCTCTCCTGACAGCTCACTTATCTGTCTATGAATGATTAGTCTTTCAGTTATTCTTGTTAAAGCTCGATACCGGCTTGCCATTCTTTCCAACGCATAGTCACTTTGGCTCCTAGGGATAAAAAGGGTTCAGGTGGCAAAACAGCTGGCGCTTGATGGATCAAGAATTCACTGAGCATATCGGACTTACCTAGCACGGCTTGTTCTGCCGCCATCATGCCAGATAAGGTTCCCTTGACTGTGCCTAGGCCATTTTGACAAGCGGCCGACCAGATACGGGTTTCAACCTCACCAAAAGCAGGCATAGAGTTCCAAGACAAACATAAACGTCCGCCCCATCTATGCTCCATTTCGATGCCATTTAGCATAGGAAAACGGTTGGAAAAGGCTTTATCTTGTAGCTTTTGTGCGGTACGTATATTGTTTGAATTCACTTCCATATTTTGATTCAAGGTCGCGTGATTTCGCACCACTACCCTATGTCCGCTGCCCATAAAGTCAGAGCTTCTACGCACTGTGGTGCCCATAGGATCAGCGGGTAAGATTCCCCAATCGTTAACGCCGCCAAGACGAGTCACTTCTTTGTCGGTTAAAGCTCTCGTCATAGAGGCATAGGTAAAGACATGCAGTAATTGACGAGGGAAAAAACCAAACGATTGAATATGACCGTTCACAGCTAAAATGATATTTTTCGCTTTCACTGTGCCTTTTGGTGTTACCAGCTTATGGGGGTTACCCAGATCAATATGAATGACAGGGCTATTCTCATAAAAGCTCACTTTTCCACTTAAGCCTTGAGCAGCTTGACGAATAAAAGCGGCTGGCTGAATCATGACTGCCCCCGGGGTATAAAGCCCTTGGCGATAAAAATCTAACCCGGTCCAATCTTTCATATCCCCATGGCTCATAAGGCGATACTCTTCTCCAAGCGCTTCAAGGTGATGACGATAACTCTCTATATGAGCTTGGCCTTTGGCTGAACCTGCCCCTGTTACCTTGCCACAAGGGTCAAACACCTTTGAATCCATCTCATATTCTTCTGCCATATCATGGGCAAAACGAATCGCAGCACGGTTTAAACGTATTTGCTGTAAATCATGCTCATGGGCACCTGCGTAGGTTTCTGAATTTAAATCATGGGGCAAATCAATCATGAATCCAGAGTTTCTACCTGCTGGACCTTCGGCAAGCTTATTTGCTTCTAGCAAAACAATTGACTCGTCACCCACCAGCTGGCTTAAGCGTCTTGCAGCCGCAAGTCCGGTAAAGCCACCCCCTACGACTATCCAATCAGCGTCGATATCTGAGGTTAACTCTGGATACTCAGGTGCAGCGGGTAAAATACTATTCCATGCGGCAGGTCCTGGGTCTTTCGGCAGCCTTTTCACTTCGATATTTTTAGGCATAAATTGCTTCCTGTCTGAACCATATGGCGTGCATAAACAGCACCCCATATGGACCCAATAGGCGTGGCGATTTAGTCAACGCAAGCGTCAACAGCATCATCACTCAGATCAACCCAGATGGTTTTTAACTCTGTGTATTGATCATGGGCATGGACAGAATTATCACGACCACCAAAACCTGACTGCTTATAACCCCCAAACGGCGTGGTGATATCCCCTTCACCAAAACAGTTCACTGTGACTGTGCCTGCTTTAATAGCTTGCGCAGCACGTAGGGCTTTTTTCGCATTAGCCGTAAATACAGAGGCAGCGAGACCGTAATCCGTATCATTCGCTACCGCGATAGCTTCATCGTAACTGGCGACTGTGATGACAGATAAAACAGGGCCAAAAATCTCTTCTTGAGCCAACTTATCGCTATTCTTCACACCATCAAATACGGTTGGCTGGATAAAGATGCCATCCATGGTTTGACCACCAACGACAGCATCATAACCCGCTGAATTGCCTTCATCTAGATAGCCACTCACCTTAGCAAAATGACCTTTATCTATCATGGCACCCAGTTGTTTAGTTGGGTCTAGAGGATCACCTGTATTCCAATCTCTAGCATGGGCTTTAATACGTTCTAACAATGCGGCTTTCACCCCGTCTTGGACGATTAAACGAGATCCTGCTGAGCAATTCTCACCCATGTTCCAAAACGCCGCGGCACATACTTGTTCTGCCACTTTATCTAGGTCTTCTGCATCATCTAGCACGATACAAGGGTTTTTACCGCCTAATTCCAACACCACTTTTTTCAAGTTAGAGTCGGCTGAATAACGCAAAAAGCGACGACCTGTTTGGGTTGAGCCGGTAAAGGTCACCATGTCCACATCTTGATGCAGACCAAGCGGTTCGCCGACGTCAGCCCCTGTGCCTGTGATAACGTTCAACACACCTTTTGGTAAGCCTGCTTCACTGGCTAATTCGGCGATACGCAAGGCTGTTAATGAGGTTTGTTCGGCAGGTTTAACCACCATAGAACAACCGGCTGCCAACGCTGGAGCTATCTTCCACGCCAACATTAATAGCGGGAAGTTCCAAGGTAACACCGCCCCCACAACCCCAATAGGTTCACGAACTACCATGGCGATAGCATCAGGACCAACTGGCGCAGTTTGATCATAAATTTTGTCGATCGCCTCTGCATGCCAAGTCAGGGTATGGATAAACTCTGGAATATCTATGGTTTCACAATCTAGAATCGGTTTACCTGAATCTAAACTTTCTAGCACAGCCAATTCACGGCTATTGCGCTTAATCAGCTTACTCAGCTCAATCAATACCTGCTTGCGCTCACTTGGATGCATCTTGCTCCAGCGACCGTCCTCAAAAGACTCACGGGCTTTACTGACCGCAAAGTCCACATCTTGAGCATTACACGCGGCTACCTTTGCAAGTACATCACCGTTAGCAGGGTTAATTGTTGCAAAGGTGTCACCAGATAATGCGGGACGAAAGCCCCCATCAACAAAACTCATAGCAGCAGGGTTAAGCTCGGCGGCAATCGCTTGATATTCTTCTAGTGTTAATAAATCTGACATGCTTACTCTCCTGCTTCTGTGCTGGCTGCTAAAGGCGTGTTTGCCTTGTTGATATTGGCTTTTATGGTCTCAACAAATGCCCCAGATTCAGACGATTCTGGTGTTTCTGCCACTATGCTTGCAATGGTGGTTTTCAAGGTTTTCACCACTTGCGCCATGGCTCGTTTGTCGTCTTTATTCAGCCCACAAAGCGGTTTGCGTACTTCACCAGACACACGACCGTCCAGGGTCACACCGTATTTCACACTTTGAATAAACTTACCGCCCTGCTCCAACACACGCATCAGCGGCATCATGGCCGACATAATACGACGGCCTTTGTTAAAGTCATTCTCAATAACACAGGCTTGATAAAGGGAAATGTGCTCTTTTGGTAAGAAATTAGAACCGGCACAAACCCAGCTTTTAGCACCCCAAGCGAAAAACTCTAAGGCTTGATCATCCATACCACAGGCCACTTGAATATGAGGATAATCACGGGCTAATAGGTGTAAGCGGTTAATATCACCTGAGCTTTCTTTGATCCCACAAAAGTTATTAGAGCGACCCACACGATCAAGAAACTCTTCTTCCATGTTGACACCCATACGATCTGGGTAGTTGTACAACATGATTGGCAAGTCAGCAGCACGATCTACCGCCAATGCGTGGAGCGCCAACTCTCTTTGAGTTGGTAAAGAATAAGGCGGCGTTGCCACTAAAATCACATCCGCTTCATGCTTAGCGGCATCTTCGGCTAATTTAATTGAAGCATTTGGATTAACTGAACCCGTACCAAAAATAATCTGTAACTTATCGCCACAAATTTGACGAGCTATTTTTAGCAGTTCGACCCTTTCTTCATGACTTTCAACATAATACTCACCGGTTGTGCCACCTATCATAAGCCCATGAACACCTGACTCTAGTAGATACTGGACATGGGCAGAATAAGCCTCATAGTCGATTGAATAATCGTCCTTAAAAGGCGTGATTACTGGGGTATAGATCCCTTCAAAATGCATTTAACTCACCTTAATTATCATTGTTATCCAGGGTTGTTTTACAGGGGTGAGCACGTATCACGTTTATCATCCAACCTTATAAAACGGCTTGGTAAAATGTTAACGAGGGAGGAGATAAGCACACAATCAACCTTTTATTCGCGCAAAGAATAACGCCAAGTTATGGTGCATAAAAAAGACAGGCATAAAAAAACCCGCTTCAAGCGGGTTCATTTTCACCTTAAAACAGGGTTCACTTAAGCGCTAACCGACTTGCCCTGCTCGGTTTGCCCAATAAAGGTGCTCTCTTCTTGTATTCGTTCTAAGAACCAAAGCTTGAAGGTTTGCAGGGCTTCATTATCCTGCTTACTTTCGGCATAACTTAAATAGTGACGCTTTTCCTTATAGGTGGTTTCAGGTTCACCCACTCGCACCAACTTACCTTGCTCTATCATAGGCGCAACTAGGTGATGCCAACCTAAGCTAATGCCTTGATGGTTAAGGGCCATCTGCATCAGCATATTGTAATCATTGGCATTAAACACATGGGAGCCAACCTCTGAACCTAGATTGAAGTTAATCCCTTGGCTATTTAACCAAACACTCCAATCCACATGCTCCGCTATTTGCGAACGTCCATAAGGACTTAGATTTAATAAGGTCGTGCTTTGCAACCCTTCAAGACTGGCCACGCTTGGATTGTCTTTTAAAAATTCAGGCGAACACACAGGGTAGATCTGGTCATAAAACAAAGGAATAGAATGATAGCCTTCCCGTGAATCACTCACCTTATTAATAAAAACATCCGGGTGAACACCCGGTTCCATATGTAAAAAGTTATTAGTGGTGACAATATTCACATCAATATCAGGGTTATCTGAAAAGAAACTCGGCAAACGATTTGATAACCAATAAGCCGAAAAAGCAGGAGAGCAACAGATTGTCAGCTCTTGTTTGCGCGTATCGCTGTCTTGAATACGTTGAGCTGCTTGAGCAATATTCACAAAGGATAAATAGGCCGCATCATAAAAGATAACCCCAGCCTCGGTAAGCTCTACCGCCCTGCCTGTACGTTTAAATAAAACCACCCCAAGTGATGCTTCTAATTCACGAATTTGACGGCTAATTGCCGCTTGCGTCACACATAAGGCTTCTGCTGCGCGAGTGAAGTTTAAGTACTTAGCCGCCGCAACAAATGACTTCACCGCGCGCAATGAAGGCATCTTTACTAATATTTGATCAGGTTCTACATGCTTAACCATAACGTCTCGTATTCAATTCACTAAATAAAAAGTTGCTTTACCCATATGGGTACCGCCCATACACTGAATTTCAAGTTAGGAAGATAGATTGTGATTCAGTTATACCCTTTCAAGTTACCGAAGGCTACTGACAAAATAGCCTGTTTCAAAAGTAACTCGTGACGAGAACGGGTGACAAAAAGTCAGCTAAGTGAATTAAAACACTGACAATTTTTACAAGATACAGGGTCAAACCATCTGACCAATACCAACAAAACAAGAATAGCGACGACCTAAGTCTAGCCAAATGGGAGCATTAGAATGACCAGTAAGATAAAAACTCTTGAGCTAATCAATCTGCGTAAACCACGCCACGCCTTAACCCGAGAAATCTACCGTGACGAAGATGTTTACCAACAAGATTTAGAGCAGATCTGGCATAAAGAGTGGATTTTTGCCGGCCATACCATAGAGATCAATAAAGCTGGTGAATACATTACTTTGCAAGTGGGCGACTACCCTGTTGTTGTTGTAAGAGACGATTCAGGTGCAGTCAGAGCATTTCATAATGCCTGTCGTCACCGTGGATCACGCGTCTGTTCTGCTGCTAAAGGAAAAGCTGCCAAGTTGGTTTGCCCTTATCACAAATGGACATTCGGCCTTGATGGCAAGCTTATTTATGCGGGCAACATGGGCGAAAACTTTAACAATGACGACCATGGGTTAATGCCTGTCCACTGCGAAGTGGTTAACAGTTATATCTACATTTGTGTGGCTGAGGAAGCGCCAGACTTTGAGCAATTCCGTAAAGATGTGAGCCCTTTTATCACGCCGCATAATTTAGAAGACGCCAAGGTGGCCCACGAATCCAATATAGTCGAAGACGGTAACTGGAAGTTGGTATTTGAGAATAACCGTGAATGTTATCACTGTGATGCCAACCACCCTGAGCTACTAAACTCGTTTGTTGAAAACTTGTCTGTGGCGGGAGTCGGTGGCGATGATGACCCAGAGCTGGTTGCCCATTGGGATAAATGTGAAGCCGCAGGCTTACCGAGCCGTTTAGTAATGGATGAAGGGGGGCAGTATCGAATGACACGTATTCCGCTTTCAGCCAAAGCCGTCAGTTATACCATGGATGGCAAACCCGCTGTAAAAGGCCGACTAGATAATACGGATGTCGAAGATATTGGTGCCCTGCTCTACTTTAACTACCCCTCTACTTGGAACCACTTCTTAGGGGACTACGCCTTAAGCTTCCGTATTCTGCCACTTAACTCAGGCCAAACGCTGGTCACGACTAAATGGCTAGTGCCTAAAGATGCGGTTGAAGGAGTTGATTATGACCTTGAGAACCTGATTAAAGTTTGGATTGAAACCAATAATCAAGACAAAGAACTGGTTGAGGAAACCTTTAGAGGTGTGAGCTCACCTTCCTATATCCCTGGGCCATTTTCTGAAATTGCCGAAAACGGCGTTTGCCAATTTGTCGATTGGTATTGCGATACCATGAAGAAGAAGCTAAGTGCGTCTTAATTTATAGATAAGTGACTAGGTAGTCGCTTCCCTTTAGCCTCCACATTGTGGGGGCTTTTTTTATTGAAAAAAAACCTCCCTCCGAGCTGATTTCTTTTAGTGTCTTCTCATAATATTTCTACCACAGCTTTCTCCTAACACAGGTTAAGATGGCGCCTTCACCTGTGCTTTAACAGCACCTCAAGCCTGCTGAACTTCCTTTAAGCTTCACTATCCCCACGATAGCCTAAAACCCCATAAACTTTAGCTTTCAGCCTCTCAAACACTAACTAAAAGCTCTCTTATAACAACCAAATGTTTAGCAATTTTAGCTATTTTTTAGCGACTCATTCAGAGCGCTAAAAGCCATTAACAATAACGGGGAGTTATGGTTTTTACGCTAAATATGTCGTTGGACGCTGCCTCGTGGAGGCCGTAACTTAATAAACAGAACGGGGACATAACAAAGTAAGCAGTGTTGAACTAGCACACTGATTCAGCCAAATAGAACGCAATAATAATCATAAATACAGAGGACACGATGACAGACACCACAGATATCCTGTCGATCAACAATGTATACAAGGTATTTGGTGAACAACCAGATACTGCCATGCAAATGTTACAAAACGGCGCACATAAAGATGAAATTTTTGAAAAGACTGGCCAAACCGTGGGTGTGTTTGATGCTAGCTTCTCAGTCAAGAAGGGAGAGATTTTCGTCATCATGGGTTTATCCGGTTCAGGTAAATCTACCATGGTACGTTTGCTAAACCGCCTTATTGAGCCCACTTCTGGCAGCATCAAACTGAACGGAAAAGATATTACAGTCCTTGGGGATGCGGACTTACTGGATGTCCGCCGTCAGGAAATGAGCATGGTGTTTCAATCTTTCGCACTCATGCCTCACATGTCCGTGATCGACAATGCAGCTTTTGGCCTTGAAATATCAGGGGTTGAAAAGAAAGAAAGACATAAAAGAGCACAAGCGGCTCTAGACCAAGTCGGCCTAGGTGAACATGGCGATAGCTACCCGCATCAACTTTCTGGCGGTATGCAACAAAGGGTTGGTCTTGCCCGCGCCCTAGCCAATGACCCCACCATACTCCTAATGGACGAGGCATTTTCTGCCCTTGATCCACTTATCAGACATGAAATGCAAGGGGAGCTAATCCGCCTGCAAAAAGAACAATCTCGCACCATCGTCTTTATCTCCCATGACCTAGACGAAGCCATTCGTATTGGTGACCGCATTGCCATTATGGAAGGCGGCCAAGTGGTACAGATAGGCACACCAGAAGAGATTATGCGTAATCCTGCTAATGAATATGTAGAGAACTTCTTTAAAGGTGTCGATGTCAGCAAGATCCTCAAAGCAGGCGATATTGCCTGTCAGCAAAGTGCTTGCAAGATTCAACTAAACGGCAGTGTTCATCCATTTGACGCCGATGGCAATCAGTTTGCGTACCTAGTTGATGACAAGGAAAGCCTATTAGGTGTGGTTCCTCTAGAAAGCATTGATAACCAAGCCAGTGCCGACACCTTATTAGCACAGCAGCTAGATCAACATGCGTCTGTTTATAGCGACGACATGATCAGTGATGTGGTGAAAAAAGTGGCTCACTCTGACTACCCAGTCCCTGTGATAGAGCGCAATGGCACTTTCTGCGGCGTGATTTCCAAAGACCTAATGCTTAAGACTTTGAGCCACTAATTCGATGCTCACACGTTAAGTTTCATCATAATGATAAATGTAAGGTAAATTAGAATGTCTGAATTTAACCTATTAGATCCCTTTCAGTTTCTCAGTGTTCCACTAGGGGAATGGGTAGAAGCGGTACTCAACTATTTAGTCCAAAACTTTCGTGGCTTTTTCCGCTCTATTCGTTGGCCTATCGATCAGGTACTCGACCTGATAGAAACCATGTTGCAATCCATTCCGCCTTTAATCGGCATTATTCTTTCTTCCCTTTTGGGTTGGCAAGTTGCCGGTAAAAAAATGGGGCTATTCTGCGCGATCACGCTGACAACACTCGGCTTAATCGGTGTTTGGGCTGAATCAATGACAACCCTTTCTTTGGTTTTAACCGCCCTATTCTTCTGTGTCGTAATTGGCGTTCCTCTTGGCATTCTTTCGGCTCGTAGCGATAGAGTTGAGCGTTTTGTGAGACCCGTTCTTGATGCCATGCAGACTTTGCCTGCCTTTGTATATCTGGTTCCTGTGGTCATGCTTTTCGGTATCGGTAACGTTCCAGGTGTTCTAGTCACCATTATTTTCGCGCTACCCCCTTTGGTGAGGCTGACGAACTTAGGTATACGCCAAGTACCAGAAGACAAAATCGAAGCAGCACGCGCTTTCGGCTGCACGCCTAAGCAAATGTTGCTCAAGATCCAATTACCACTGGCAACGCCAACCATCATGGCTGGCATTAACCAAACACTGATGTTGTCACTTTCTATGGTGGTTATCGCTTCCATGATAGCGGTAGGCGGCTTAGGTCAAATGGTATTACGCGGCATTGGCCGACTTGATATGGGTCTTGCCACTGTCGGTGGCGTTGGCTTGGTACTGCTTGCCATCTTCCTTGATCGTCTTACCCAGGCGATGGGTGAACGTGCTGGGGTTAGCCACACCCAACACTGGTATGAAACAGGCCCTATCGGTGCCTTAGTCAGAGCTTATCGTAGCCTGTTCTCTAAATAGAGTTATCTAAATAGAGTTATCTAAATAGAGTTATCTAAATAGAGTTATCTAAATAGAGCGCCCTAAATAGCAAAAGGTAAATATCACCAAATTAAAGATTCGCTTAAGTAATAGAAAACATTCTTTCAATAGATTCTCAATAAAAAAACATAACGAGGAATTGACCATGATGCAATCACGCTTAAAAGCACTTTCTAAAACCTTATTCTCATTGACAGCAGCCGCTTCTTTTTCTGCTCTGACAATGTCGAGTATCGCTTCTGCAGCAGAGGCGATGCCGGGTAAAGGGGTAGAAATTACGCCTATCTTCCCAACCATTGCGGAAGAACGCTTTCGTGGTGAAATTGCCATTGCCGGTCTAGAAGCGCTTGGCTATGAAGTTGAAGAGCCAAAAGAAACAGAATACGCCACCTTGATGCTGGCTCTTTCATACGGAGATGCGGATTTTAGTGTACATGCGTGGGAAGAATTACATAAAACCTTCTACAAGAAAGCGGGTGGTGACGACACGCTAGTTAAAGCTGGTAATGTGATTCCTGGGGTATTACAAGGTTACCTAATCGATAAGAAAACCGCTGAAAAGCACAATATCACCCAGCTAACTGATCTGAAAAAGCCTGAAATTGCTAAGCTCTTTGATGCAGACAATGATGGTAAAGCAGACTTAACAGGTTGTAACCCAGGTTGGGGCTGTGAGCTTGTTATCGACCATCACATTGAAGCTTATGGCCTTGGTGATACAGTCAATCATAACCGTGGTTCTTACTTTGCTCTTATGGCGGATACCATCACACGTTACAACGAAGGCCAATCGATTCTTTATTACACTTGGGTGCCTCAGTGGATTGCAGGTGTATTGGTCGAAAATGAAGACGTGGTGTGGTTAGAAGTACCAAAGACCGACCTACCAGATGGCAACAACTCAGTTAACACTAGCTTTAATGGTAAAAACCTAGGCTTCGCGGTTGACCAGATCCAATCAATCTTGAATAAGGACTTTGCTGAAGATAACCCAGCAGCAACTAAATTCTTATCACTAGTCCAAATCAGTGCCAGTGATGAAAGCGCACAAAACCTTAAAATGCAAAATGGCGAGAAGTCTATGAAAGACATTAAACGCCATGCCCAAGAATGGATTTCTGCTAACCAAGCTAAATACGATAGTTGGTTAGAAGCGGCCCGCGCTGCTATGTAATCTCACCAATAAAGAATAAGGACTTTCCCTAGGGCTAGCTTGCTAATTAAGCCGCGAGTCTTTAGGGAGAAGTGCCCTTTATTAGTTCTATTTTGATCATAAAAATAAGCATTCACATTACAAAATGAGGTAAACCATTGAAAACAATTAAGATGGCTACATTCGTTTTAGGCTTAGGCCTTGCTAGTTTTTCACATGCACAAGATGTCTCTTTGACCACCACAAATTGGGCACCCTATTATGGAGATAACTTAGAGCAAGGCGGTTTCATTTCTGCCATTGTTAGAGAATCCTTTAACGCGTCTGGTTATCAAAGTGAGCTTGAATTTACCCAGTGGAAAGAAGCCATGAGGCAAGTAAAAGTGGGAGAAAAGGATGTGCTGGTGGGCGCATTCTACTCAGATGAACGGGCCCAAGATTATCATGTTTCTATCCCTATCTACTCTGTCTTTAGCGGTGTGATTAAGCATAAGGACTTAGATCTAGACTTCTACTCTTCCTATGAAATGCTAGATCAATACAAGATAGGCAAGATAGAAGGAGCTGTCATTGGCCAGAGCTTTGACGCTTATTCCTTCTCTCAACTTCAACCTTATGCAGGCACAGAGGCTGGCATTACGGCATTACAAAAGGGTGAAATAAATCTTTTCGCCGACAACCTCACTGTGGTGAAAAGTGCTGCTAGCAAATTAGGGCTTGAACCTAGCCATTTCGCTATGGTCCAGCCTCCCATCGAAAAAAATGATCTGTATGTGATGATCTCTAAAGAGATTGCCAATTCAGAGAAAATTCGCGATGACTTTAATACCGGGTTTGTCATGATTCAAAGCAATGGCACCTATGAAAAAATTCTTAAGCAATTTAATCAGCTTTAAACCTGCTTTCGTCTTTCCTACGAGACGTTAAATCGCCATGGATGGCTCATTTTCTTTCTATTCACGCTTGGATATAAAACATGTTGTTATTCAATTTTGTCCAAAACTTGCAGTTTAATCAGGTACCTGAAAAAAGCCGCGCCCTAATCAAAACCTCTTTAATGGATATTGTCGGTGTCCTTGCTGGTGCCAAGAAAAACCAGACCAGTGATAATATTCGTCACTTTGCAGCTGAACATTACCCAGCCAATAAATTAAGCTGTCGTCTATTATTTGATGGCCGCCATGTTAGCCCTTTAGGTGCGGCTTGGGCAGGCGGATTCAGTGCCGATAGTCTCGATGCACACGAAGGTCACTTTACTTCTAAGGGTCATGCCGGAGCGACGGTCATTCCAGCCCTCCTTGCTATAGCAGATGCCTGTCATGAACGAGGTAGAAGCATCACTGGCGAAGAGTTTTTAGTCGCGGTGACTATCGCTTATGAAACAGCACTGCGAGCTGGCGTTGCCCTAATGGACAGTGCCAGTGAATATCATGCCTCTGGGGCATTTTCAGGTTTAGGGGTCGTCTGCGGCGGAGCAAGGTTATTAGGTTTAAACCAAGAAGAATTCCAACATGCGTTAGGTATCGCTGAGTATTTTGGCCCCCGTTGCCCCATGATGCGTCTAGTAGACTTTCCATCTATGTTGCGTGATGCCCATGGTGCTGGTGCTTATGCAGGGGTAAATGCTCTATTCATGGCACAAGCGGGTATCACTGGCGCACCGGCAGAAACGGTAGAAAAAAATACGCTAAGCCATTGTTGGAATGATCTTGGCACACGATGGGAAATAGATTCCCAATACTTTAAACCTTGGCCCGTGTGTCGTTGGGCGCAGCCAGCACTCACGGCGATCACCAGTATGATGCACCAGTCGCCTGAAATTACCTCTGCCAATATAGAGTCCGTCAAGGTAGAAACCTTCCACGAATCCATGCGTTTACAAGGGCATTTCCCCAAGAACGCAGATGAAGCCCAGTATGGTTTAGCTTTTCCTTTAGCGGCATTAATCAGCCGTGGTCAAGTGGGCCCAAATGAAGTAACAGGAGATGCCATACAGGCAGAAGATATCTTGCAAATTAGTCGTTTGATCGAGATAACAGAAGCGCAAGATTTATCAGATCGCTTTCCAGAAGAAATACTCTCAAGAGTCAGTATTCAACTGAAAGACGGACGCTGCTTAACTAGCCCCATTACTCAAGCAAAAGGTGACCCAGAAACGGCCATGAGCCAAGCCGAGTTCAAAGCTAAATTTGAGTTGCTTGCTTCGGTTAATTTTAGCCAAGAGAGAATGGACTCAATACTTAATGAGATTGATATCTTGGAACAGGCAAAGAACTGTGAGGCACTCTTTAACCAGCTTATGTCTCCCTAGGGAACCTGCGAATAAGTCCTCCTGCCTCAGCGTGTGGATAAAAGTGCCTAGATTTACGGCGAGGGGCGTAACTTAATAGTTATTCTATTGATAAGGCCCTTAACTTAAAGATAGGGCTTTTAGGCCACGCCCTTCGGGTCTTTCAGAAAAAGCGCCACCCTGTGTTGTCCCTTTTCGAAAGGTGCCTACATTACGTCAAAGTGACGCCTTGCTTGACGCTTTTTCTGAAAAGACTGAGAAGAGGTGACTTGTTCGCAGGTTCCCTAGTTAAACGACCCAATTAATCTATCTAATAAAAAGAATCATTTTACCGCTAGTATCATTAATAATGCCTCAATGAGTCTTATTAAGCGGTAAAATGGATAAGTTTAATTAAGCTCAATCCAATATAGTAAAACTCGTGCTATACAGAGCAAATACAACACAGGATGGAACCCAAATGAAACAGGTTAAAGTCAGTTTTATCTTGTTACCCGGCTTTGCTCTAACCTCTTTTTCACTGGCGATTGAAGCCTTAAGTGTGGCTAATTTACTTTATGGTGAAGAGGTGTATCAATATCAAATTTGCCATGCTCATGTCTCTAATAATAACGATAGCCATAACAATAACTCAAACCATCCAACCACTGTCTCAAGCTCAAACCATGTCCCCATTGAAACCAGTGGCGACCTAAACCTCTGTCAAAATAGTGACCTAATATTTGTCTGTGGTTATCTAAATACAGCGGATTACGATAACCCTGCCCTATTTAGTTTATTGCGCCGTGTCGCCCGTAAAAAAGGACGTATAGCGGCGCTCAGTTGCGCCAGCTTTATTCTTGCAAAAGCAGGCTTATTACAAGGCAAAAGCTGCACCTTGGTACCCGAATACAAAACCACATTTACAGAGCTTTACCCTGATATTCCGATTCAAGAAAACCTCTATACTGTCACAGATAATCTTTTGACCAGTGCGGGTGGTACGGCCACATTAGACATGTTGCTTTACCTCATTAGCCAAGATCACGGACGCGATTTTGCACACAATGCCTCACAGCAATTCCTGCTTGAACGCATTCGTAGCAGTGAAGAAATACAAACCAGCCGTCGTCATCTTAACCTAAGAATGAAATCACCTTGTTTAGGCGCCGCCGTCGAGTTAATGGAAAAACACATTAGCCACCCTTATCAAATAACGACACTTGCCAACAGAATCGGGACTACTCAAAGAAACCTAGAAACCGTTTTTCAGAAGTATGAGCAGATTAGCCCTGGCCGTTATTATCTACGTTTACGCCTACAACAAGCCCGTAAAATGATAGAAGAAACCCACCTCAGTTTAACCAAGGTGGCACAAGCTACAGGTTTCAGTTCACAAAGCCATTTCAGTAAATGTTTCAAGGACTTATATAACCAAAGCCCATCTGAGATAAGACAGATAAATTCATCGTTAAACTAGCAGGATATTTCGCTTTTGTTATATAAGTGAAGCCTCGGCTTCAGCGACACTGAAAGACATAAAACAACGCCATGAAGGTATTTAATTATGTCAATTTCAACCGCTAGCCAATTCGATTCTCGTCTAGAAAGTAAGTCCACTTCGTTCAATGAAATCCCCATTATTGACCTTGCTAAACTCATTGATGGTAGTGACCCAATGGCGGTAGCAAATGAGATTGGCGATGTCTGTAAAAATGTCGGTTTTCTCTATATCAAAAACCATGGCGTTAATAAGCAACTGATTAAAAAAGCCTACGATCAAGCTCAAGCGTTTTTCGATTTACCATTGGCACAAAAACAAGCCTTGAATATAGTGAATTCGGGTCAAACCCTAAGAGGCTATATTCCTATGTACGGGGAGAATGTAGACCCTGAAAACACTCGTGATTTTAAAGAGTGTTTTGATTTTGGTTTAAATGAAGAAGCTGTTTCACCCTTTTTTGGCCCTAACCAAATGCCTGAAGATCCGGCTGAATTTAAACACACCTTCGAGCAATATCATGAAGCTATGATGGTCTTATCCCGTAAACTCATCAGTGCCATTGCTTTAAGCTTGGATCTAGAGGCAGACTATTTTGCCAAGCTACAGCAAAAGCCTATTACCATTCAAAGGTTACTCCACTACCCGCCTCAAGAAGGCCCTATAAGCCAAGAAGAAATCGGTATCGGTGCCCATACGGACTATGGTTTTCTAACCATATTGTCCCAAGATGATATAGGAGGTTTACAAGTACAAAACCGTGATGGGGAATGGGTCAGCGCGCCGCCCGTTGAGGACACCTTTATCGTCAATATTGGGGATTTGGTACAGACATTTACCAATGATAAATATCTCTCTACCCTACACAGAGTGATCAATACCAGTGGTAAAGAGCGTTATTCTATCCCTTTCTTTATCGATCTGGATTTTGATGCTGAAGTGAGTGTTGTACCAAGCTGTCAAAGTGAGGAGAACCCGGCTAAGTATCAGGCTTATACCTGTGGACAGCATAAGTACAAACGTTTCCTTGATAGCTATGCTCATCTAACTAATTAAGATAGCTATCGGTATTTGGCTAATTAAGATAGCTATGATTATCTAACCAGCTAAGTATAAAGAATTGTCGACATACCAACGAATAAGCAGCCTTTCTTTTTTGAATGAAGACATCAAACAATAGAAGATCAAGGCTGTTTATTCGTTATTAAGGTACCCTATCAAAATTCGAAACGAGCTAGCTTAAAAGCTCACGCCACCTTAAATCCACCTTAAAAGCTTTTAAAAGTCAAAAGCCTCGGTATGAATGTTTGCGACAGGTACACCAATAGAAGCTAAGTATTCCGTCATCTGCTCCATAAATGACGCTGGACCACAAACATAAGCTTGTTGGTCTTTCGGATTTGGAACCAAAGCCTCTAATTGCACTTTTGTTAAACGCCCTTGCTCACTGGTGATAATATTTGTGTAGCTAAAATCTGGATAGTTATTTGAACGGCGAACAAGCTCATGATGGCTAAGTAGATGTCGCTGATACCTCTCCACATGAATCATTGTCACCTTGGTTTTATCTTGTAATGAAAAGGCGCCAATCCCTCTCACCATCGCTAAATTAGGGGTGATGCCAATCCCAGCGCTTAATAAAAGAAGCTGTTCGGGTACAAGGGGCGTTTGAGTATCAGCATCTAATGTGATGGCTGTCATTTCACCTTGAATCCCCTTTAATACAACCTCTAAACCTAACTCGGCATGATCATGAAGCCAATTTGTGACTAAACCATTTGGCACACGTTTTACACTAATATCTAACGTATTATCACCATTTAAGCTATTTGGTGTTTCGGACAAAGTCCAAGTTCTCACTTCTGAGGCGGCGCCTCCTGGAATATTATTAAATTCAAAACTGGCGTATTGGCCCGGCAAAAAAGCAATTCGATGTGAGACCACAAAACGAAATGTTTTAACGGTTTCAGTCTCTTCAACAATTTTGACTAGCGTCGCTTTTATAGGGCGCTCATTACCATTTATAGAAGGGTCGTCGATAGCGCTGTCACTGTTCGCGCTATCCTTACCAAGAATGGCGGGATTGTAAGGAGAATAATCCAATCGCCTCCATCTATGACTCGTGACGTTATCGGTACGTACTATACGCTCAATATGGAAAACAATGGCTCTAGATGCCCCTTCATAGCGGCCATCATGATCCCAATCCACCAGCGCACGACCTGTCATTTGAATCATGCTACCTGTCTCGAAATCCACCACAGTGACGCCAGCTCTGTCATTGACCTCCAAATTACCCGAGGTAAAAAACATGCCATTCCCACGATACTCTGGCCATTCAATGGTTGTTGGAGAGGTCACTCGAATAAACCCTGGCTTACCGCCACGATGATTACAATCTGCCCCAATATCTGGCGCATAACTACCAATCCACAATGTATCCATCGCTTGAATAAAGTCTTGGTCTTCTTTTGTCAGGCTTGTGCGCTCTTCTCTTTTCGCCCTCCTATTGATGGATTCAACATTGTTCGCATCAAGAATAATTTCTCTACGGTTAATGTATTTTGGGCAATTAGGTGTGTATTCATTTACCTGAAGATGAAGACCTCTGCCGTTATTTTCTTCAAAGCTACTCTCTTCAAAACCCAATGCCACGCCATTAATGCGATGTCGAATCCGTCTATTTAGATCAATTCCCAATAAAGAGAATGGCGTACCTGATTCAACCGTATTAAGCATGTCATTGTCGGGAATACTCTGAGAAGAAATAACAATTTCGTTTTCAGTGACAGCACTAAGATCCCCTGCTTTTGCAAACAAGGGGGTTAGCCATACATTCCCCGTATTCAAGTCCACGCTGGTCATCGCAGCAAATGATTGAGCGGCTAAGAACGCATCATGGTTCGCTAAAAAATTGAGAGCACTACGCTTACCTGCGGCTAATTCAGACGCGGCCCCACGGGTACCCGCTTTATCTTGAGCGGCTAATTCGCCCTGATGATATGGGAATTTACCAGTATTTTTGTCTGGATTAGACGGTTTATTAGACTCTTCGTTAGGCATAGCAAGCGCCCCCCAATTAATGATTTTAGTTACCGGCGTGCATCATAGGTTTAAAGCCTTCAATGGCTTCTATGTCACGCAACCATTGCTGAATCGCTGGATAAGCATCAAGGCTAAAGTTGCCTTCATTAACACGGGCAATATAGCTATAGCAGGCAATATCAGCTATCGACGGAGTCTCTCCAACCAGCCATTTTGTCTCTTTCAAATGAGGCTCAAACAGCTCGCCAAAGAGTTTTTCAGTCTTTTCTCTTGCTTGTGCTTCGTCTGCTGGCATGCCAAAAAGCTGTATTGCGCGCAACACAAAAGGACCATTCATGACTTCATGCACTGCAACCGATAACCATTGCTGAATGTTGGCTTGAGTTAAGGCATCTTCTGGCCACCAAGTATTGGTTTTATCAAACGTGCGGGCTAGATAAATCAATATCGCAGTAGAATCTCTCAAGGTAACTGAGTCATGACTCAAAGCAGGTACTTGCCCTAGCGGGTTTATAGCTAAGTATTCAGCCGATTTGTGCTCCCCTTCTGCTAGATTGACCAACTTCTCAGTAAAGTCGACGCCTAGAATATTCAAAAAGTTTGCCACGCGATGGCTATTACCTGATATAGGATGACCGTATAGTGTAATCATAATCTGTACTCCTTAATGTTTAGTATGCAATGTTAAAAATCGTTCTAAATAATGCTAATACATGAACCTTTTGTATTGGCACTCACTAACGTTTTTATTAATTCTGGTTGCCCATAAAATGCTGAGTGATCAATTTTTTCGATATGGCCATCTGTTATTTTGACAAGTGTTGGCACACCGCCTGAGCTCACTCTTGCCATTAATTCAATCGCCTGTTGAGATATCTCAGATGCCTTAGCGATGTTTTCTGCATTATCAAAGAGCTGAGCGGAATCCGGCTCGACCCCATCCTCAATTAATGTTTGTACTACGACGCCTCTGTTTTGAGCTGAAACCCCATTAATAAACCTTTGCTCTTCTAGCCTTTGACGAAGAGAAAACTCTTTCACTGGGCCTTGCTCATGCACCAAAGCAGCCGCTAGCGCTGAGTAGGTTGAATCTAAGATTTCAGCATCAGACAAAACCACATTGTCTTGATATGCCTGACTAAATACTTGCCCAGTAAGAGATGAGATATGAGCATCCATTTTCAATATAAAATCCCCTTTTCCATCTTTCATTCTTGGCGCATTCATACCTTGAAATAAATGACGATGGAGCACTTTCACTTGAGCACCGGTTTCAACCAGTGCATCAAAAAGCGGCGCAGCGCCATAACACCAACCACAATAGGTGTCGTAAATTATGATGAATTGAGTGTCTTTCATTTTTGCTTTTCCCGTTTAAATGCTCAGCAATAAGTCAGAAAAACTATACAAGCCAAGAATCGTTCGTGATAGATTGATTACATATAAACTGTGTCAGCTTTTTACTTACAATGAATACAAACTCAAAATATAATTTAAATCGACTCACCTATTTTGTTGCCATTATTGAAGAGAAAACCATTACGGCAGCGGCCGAAAGGCTTGGGTTAAGCAAAGCCGTTGTCAGTAAACAATTGCAACTTTTAGAAGAGGAACTAGGTGTTAGCCTAGTAGTGAGAAACACACGTCATTTACATGCCACTGAAACAGGTGAAGCGTTTTACACGCGCAGTAAAGAAGCCCTTAAATATGCACAATACGCATTTGATACTGCCGCTGAAGATAGCCATGAACCCAGTGGGCTTATCAGACTAACATCGCCAATTGATTTAGGTGTCTTTCAATTAGCACCCGTTATTGCAGAATTTTGCGCTCAATATCCCAAAGTTAAAATTGAAGTAGATTTAAGTGACGAAGTAAAAGACATAGTGGCTAAGCGCTATGATTTATCTTTTAGAGTTGGTTGGTTACAAGATTCAACGAATCGCGCAAGAAAAATTGGCTCCTTTCGTGAGGTTGCCTTATGCACCCCAGAATTTGCAAGGGATTACTCTCCCAAAACACCAATGGATTTACCCTCACTACCCTTTGCAGCCTATAATGTTATCGACAATTCGGCTCGCATTTTCACTCACAAACCCACTCCAGATGTAAAAGATCAAGATTGCGAAGTTTTGCTCAATACAAATCTCACATTTAATACGACATTAGCGATTAGAGAGGCTTTGGCGACAGGTCGTTATTTTGGTATTTTGCCTGATTTTACCGTCAAAAAGGATTTGAAATCTGGCTTGTTACAAGAACTACTGCCTAGCTGGAAGCTCAGAGAAGGCGGCATCTATATTGTCCGCCCTCCAACTCAGTTGAGAACACAAGCGGTTCAATTATTCATTGACGCAGTGGTTTCTAAGTTTGAAGCGACAATATAGATAACACAGGGGGATGACGGTTATTTCGCACTTGGATCGAGTTCTTTGACCTCTTCTCTCATATCTACATGCTCTAACAACCAGTTTTTAAGCACATAAGCATGGATGTTTGCTCGGCCTTTTTTCGGGATCAACATGTAATAATCGCGACAGGAAGGTACGCCCTTGTAAGGTGCAATCAAACGCCCATTTTTAAGCTCTTCCCCTACTTGTGATGCTCTTGCAAGCGCAATACCTAAGCCCGCTTCGGCAGCGGCTATGGCCATGTATGAGCGGTTAAAGAAGTGGCCTTGAGTACTGTCGATACCATCAATTTTGGTTTCGTCTAACCAGAATCGCCATTCAGCATCTTGTTCGGCGTCAATCCACGGCATGGCATCATGTAAAAGTGAAGCCTCTTCTAAGGTTTTCGCTTGCTTCCAATCAGCCTGTTTCATGTATTCTGGGCTCATCACAGGCAAGAGCCTTTCTTTTACCAAGAGGTTTGAAGTAAAGCCTTCGTATTGACCATCACCATAGTCAATGGCGATATCAAAATCCGCACCAGCAAGCTCTAATAAGGCCTCATCTGCGTAGGTTTCAACCTTAATATGAGGGTATTCCAAGTTGAATTCTTGCAACTTAGGAATCAGCCATTTAAAAACAAATGAAGGGGTAGATTTTAGTCTAACCACGTTATCAGACAATTTGGCTTGTAGCCTGCGTATCACCATTTCCACAGATTCTATGGATTGTTGAGTGACGTTCAGCATCTCTTTGCCTTCTTGCGTTAGCACGATTCCGCTTGGCTGACGATCGAATAACTTAAAGCCTAATTGCTCTTCTAATTTTCTAATTTGCTGACTAATTGCCCCAGTTGTGACACAGAGTTCTTTACCCGCCGCCGAAAAGCTCAATAGCCGACCACAGGCTTCAAAATATACTAAAGAAGAGAATGTTCTTGCGTTCAACTTGGTCATTCAATCACCTATAATAGAAAACCCGTTTAGTAAAACTAAACCCCTTTTAAGAAAGTATCATTTGTTTTCATTCACATCGCAAAACATAATGATGCACAAATGTTAACGAATTCGGACGCATTATGGCAGTACTAAATATTACAAATGAAGAAAAAACTCAGATTCAAAATGCTGAACCACTACTCTGGTTAAACTCAGCATTTAAAAAAACAGCTGCGCCATTAGCGACCCCAAATAGAAAAGAACTGTTTGATGCTGAAGCTAGGTTAGCGCGCTTTGCTCCCTTGCTAGCGCGCCTTTTTTTAGAGCTTGAAGCTTATAACGGTTTAATTGAATCTCCCCTTTTAGCAAGCAAGAAAAACGCTAAAGATAAGCCAGATTTATACTACAAGGCAGACCAACAACTGCCCGTTGCAGGCTCAATTAAAGCGCGTGGCGGTATTCACGAAGTACTACACTTTGCCGAGTCACTTGCCATCAAAAATGGCATTATCAACGAACAAAACTTCGACTACAAAACCTTAGCTAATCCACCCGCTCGTGACCTCTTCGAACGCTATACCATTGCTGTTGGCAGTACAGGTAATCTAGGACTAAGTATTGGTATTATGGCAAATGCACTAGGCTTTAAAGCTGTTGTACATATGTCATCTGATGCGAAAGAATGGAAAAAAGAAAGGCTCAGAAAACGTGGTGTAAAAGTCATTGAACACGCCTCAGATTATGGTGCAGCAGTTGCCGCTGGTCGTGCTGAGTCTGATGCAGACCCCTTTAGTTATTTTGTTGATGACGAAAATTCAAGCCATTTATTCATGGGTTATGCGGTAGCCGCTTTAAGACTAAGAGCCCAGCTAGATGACCAAGGCATCCAAGTAGATAGCGAACACCCCCTGTTTGTTTATTTACCTGCGGGTGTTGGCGGTGCACCTGGTGGCATTACCTTTGGCCTTAAATCCCTATTTGGTGAAGATGTACATTGCTTCTTTGCCGAACCAGTACAAGCCCCATGCATGTTATTAGGTATGGCGGGCAAACATAACTCGCATCCTATTCATGTCAAAGATATGGGTCTGAGCATAGATACAGATGCCGACGGTCTTGCTGTTGGTACTGCATCACAATGGGTGTGTGACGCTACTCGTCACCTTCTATCTGGCGTGTATACAGCGACAGATACTGAACTCTATCAATCACTACTCGCGCTGAAAGAAGAAGAGAATATCGAGGTTGAGCCTTCCGCTGCAATTTCACGCCTCGGCCCTCAACTACTTGAAAGCGAAGCCGGTCAAAACTATCTCATCAAGCACAATTTAGTTTCGAAAATCAATCAATCTACGCATATCGCTTGGTTAACAGGCGGCTCATTCGTACCAGAGGAGGAATACCAAAACTACCTGAATAAAGCACGACGCACATAGGAGAGTTACTGACTGGTCTTGGTCTCTTTCCAAATCTATAGCACTTAGCGAACACTCAAAAACACAAAAAAAACAATATCTGGAGTTCTTTCGATGGAAGCTTTAACGAATTTTATCGGCACGGTAAATGGCATAGTGTGGGGTTGGCCTATGCTAATTCTCATTCTTGGGGTCGGATTTTTTATGAGTATAGGTTTAAAACTTATGCCTATTTTAAAACTCGGCACTGGCTTTAAACTACTTGCAGGTGGCACAAAAGCAGAAAAAGGCGAAGAAAGTGAGGGTGAAGTTCCTCCTTATCAAGCCCTAATGACTGCCATGGCTGCGACAGTTGGTACAGGTAATATTGCAGGTGTTGCTACCGCAGTATTTTTAGGGGGTCCAGGCGCACTATTCTGGATGTGGATGACTGCACTTGTTGGTATGGCTACCAAGTATGCAGAAGCTGTATTAGCTGTAAAATACCGTGAAGTAGATGAAGAAGGTAACCATGTGGGTGGTCCTATGTACTACATCAAGAACGGTATGGGTAAAAACTGGGCTTGGTTAGGTACGACTTTCGCTATCTTCGGTGCAATTGCTGGTTTCGGTATCGGTAACGGCGTGCAATCTAACTCTATTGCACAAGTTATTGAAACTAACTTCTCTGTTTCACCTCTCATTACTGGCCTGATCGTTATGGTACTTGTTGGTGCTGTATTGATGGGTGGTATTAAGCGTATCGGTTCTGTGGCAGGTGCACTTGTACCTTTCATGGCTGTTGCTTATATCATTGCAGGTCTTATCGTTCTTGCGACAAATGCGGACCAAATTGGGCCTGCTATGTCTTTAATCCTTGAAAGTGCTTTCACTGGCCATGCGGCTGAAGGTGGCTTTGCGGGTGCTGCTGTTTGGGCTGCGATTCGTTTCGGTGTGGCTCGTGGTGTGTTCTCGAACGAAGCGGGCCTAGGCTCAGCGCCAATCGCTCATGCTGCTGCACAAACTAAAGATCCAGTTCGTCAAGGTTTGGTTGCTATGCTAGGTACATTCCTAGACACCATCCTAATCTGTACTATTACTGGTCTTGTTATTGTGTCTTCAGGTCTATGGACAAGTGGTACTTCTGGTGCGGCGTTAACGTCTGCAGCTTTTGCTCAAGCATTACCAGGTATAGGTAACTACCTAGTAGCTATCTCTCTAGCTATATTTGCTTTCACAACTATCATAGGTTGGTCTTTCTATGGTGAGCGTTGTGTTGAGTTCTTACTTGGTGTTAAAGCAATTAAGCCATACCGCATTCTATGGATACTTGCTATCCCAGTAGGTGCGACATTGAGCTTAGACTTTGTTTGGTTATTAGCTGACACACTTAACGCTATGATGGCCTTACCTAACTTGATCGCTATTGTGGTTCTTAGCCCAGTAGTGTTCCAGTTGACACGTGAATTCTTCGATAAGCAGAAGAAAGAAGCGGCTCAATTGGCGAAATAATTAAGTTGTAACGTCACAAATAAAAAGGGTCTAGCCACTTGGTTAGACCCTTTTTTTGGCTTTTTATAAACTTTAGACAAAACCAAAACGTACAATTAATGACGAAATTTAGCGCTAAAAAGCGAAAAACAAGTTTTTTTAAATAAAAATCTGATCTTTTTTTAAGCAAATTCTCGTTACTTTTTTAACCTCATTCCTGTCTTCTTGGTCATTTTCATCAGCTTTCGCTAACTCTCTAAAAACATGAGAAAAAGACTAAATATTTCACTTTTATTTAATTTGAAATTTTATTGTCAACCTCGATTTAAATATAAATTTTCTCTTATCTAAAACATCTAGTTACTCACCTTGTGAAATCTTTAACAATTGTTTCAGCTGCGCCACAAAGCTAGCATGCATGGGTCTTCTGAAGAAATCTGAACGATCGTACAGCTTTTTTTATTTGTAGGTCGTTTATCAGAAAAAATAAAAATAAATTAACCAAAGATTGAACATTACGACGGAGTTTATCCATGCAAAAAACACTATTAGCCCTTGCTGCTGCCTCTCTAGTTTCGATACCAGCACAAGCGGAACAATTCTGGTCTGATACAAGCGTATCTCTGTTAAATGGAAGTAATTACGAATTCGCTAAAGATGTCGATATTACCACCATGACACTAGAGCACGTCTCTGGCCATAGCTGGGGTAACCTCTTCTTCTTCCAAGATCGTCACAAAGGTGGTTCTTACTCTGAGTCTTACGGTGAGTTCAGCCCATCTTTCACTTTAACAAAACTAAGTGATGATGGTTTTTTCAAGGATATTAATGCGGCCTTTACCTATGAGTTTGGTACAACACAAGGTGGACAAAGCTTAGATAACTACCTATTTGGTATTGGCTCTAACTTGAATGTTCCTGGCCTAGACTTCGCTAGCGCGACGGTTTATATGGCCAACAATGAAGAGTTCTATGGCAACTCTAAAGACTACCAACTAACGCTGGCATTTGGTTATAGCAGTGGCAACTTTGGTATTGATGGTTTCATGGATTACTCTTTCGCGAACGACGTGGATAGCAAGAAAAACAGCATGAACTTTACCCCACAAATCACTTACAACATTGGCCCTATGTTAGGCACAGACAACAAAGTGAAAGTGGGTGTTGAATACTCTTATTGGACAAACCAGTTTGGTATCAACGACCAAGATCAGAATGCCGTTAGCCTATTGCTAAAAGCGCACCTTTAATCCTTCTTTATTCCCCTTAAAGACTGATTAGGGCTATCAACTGGTGAGAATCAGTTGATAGTTCGGCGTTTAAGCAAGTTAGGCTGCTTGCTTTGCGTTATCTGTCTATAAGGTAAACCAAGCCTAGTTTGATTGTTTTTCCTATTAGGTTACCCATTTTGCCCTTAGGTCAAAATGCTTACTTGATTAAGCTAATCATTAACATGTACCCAGCATAAATGGTTAGCTGTTGATTAAGCGATTTGACCTCCTGTAAGAGAGGTTGTCGCTTCTTTCTTACTGGCTGGGCGCTTTTTAATACTTTCCATACTTCCCATTTTCGTCTTAAGCCAAACACATCATCTCAGTCTGACCAAGCCTCATCTCAAAGTGCCTCTATCTATAAAATTAATACATTTGAGGCACAAAAAAAGCCGCAACACCTAGATGTTGCAGCTTTTCTTAGCATCTTAAATTAAAGTGCAGCAGTCACTGTCACTTCAACCAAAACAGTGTCACGTACCATAGTTGCTTGAACGCAAGTACGAGCAGGTGCAGAACCCATAGGTAGCCACTCATTCCATAGGGCATTAAATGTAGGTACATCCTTGTTATCTTTAACATGGATTAAAGCAGATAGGATTTTAGTATTATCTGTACCCGCTTCTTTTAGATGCTCATCAATACGCGCTAGTACAGATTTTGTCTGGCCAGCCATATCTTCTGTCACATCGTGTGGTACCTGACCACAAAGGTATACCGTCTCATTATGGATAACAATGCGGCTAACTCTTTCGTCTGTTTGCATGCGAGTAATGGTCATGGCGTGATTCCTATTAATTAAAAAGTAAAAATTGATGAGGATCTCATCAACGAAAAAACGCCTTATATTGTATGTTTCTAACGTTCTAGATTCGAGAGAATATCATTTCATAATACAAATTCTTTTTATACTTTGAAAAGTTTGTCTTATCTTTTAGCCGATCTCAAAGGATGTCACCCCATAGATACGGTTTAATGGGAGTGCTGGCTGAGTTTGAGTGTACATACGAGCCGTTTCAAACACAGGCTCCATGGCAAAACCCTTTGCAAATAACACGGCATCTTGATGACAGGCCGGTACATCTAAGAAGAAAGCAGCCCCTTTAGGTAAATCAGCCGTTAAAGCAGCAATTAAAGACCTCGCTATCTCTAGCGAATCGGCAAACAAAGGGGCGATTTTATAACCCGTTTGGCACTGCCTGATGACCCCATAACCTTGTACGCTACCCTCGTCCACATAAGCCAAAGCGTTAGCATCATCTTGCTCAACCCAAGCTTGAACAAAAGCCGTGCGATCAGCAGGAAAAAAGGCGTTTTCATAAGTAAATAAAGATGAAAGTGGCACAGTTCCAAGAGGCACTACAGCGCCTTTAAGCTTATTTGGCTTATCAGCATTCACTAGACCCACCTCACCTTGAAAACGCACATTGGCGTAGGCCAGTTGAAACCCTGATTTTTGATAGTTTGCTTGCTGAGCAGCCACACCATCTAAACCAATATTACAGCCAGATAAATAAGACATTGCCGCTTGCCAAAGCTGCATGCCGTAACCCTGCCCACGAAACTCAGGCTTTACTAAATAAAAACCAATAAAAGCAAAGTCTGGGGAATATTTAATCGCCGAGATACAGCCTATTGCCTTCCCATCGAACTCGGCAAGTAAGAAGCCATTTGGATCTGCAAGAAAGTAGGTTTTCGCATCGTGTAAACCTGGATTCCAGCCCTCAATTGCAGCCCAACTTAATGCTAAACCGAGTTCTTCTTGGGTCATTTTTCGAATATGTAATTCTGCCACGAGACTCTCTCCTAAGCCCTATTCACTTGCTCTTGCTAGCATGCGAGACATAACAGGGTGATCTTCCTTAAGCTGAAGCAAATCCCACAAGTTACCATACAGATCTTTAAAGACAGCGACTATGCCATAGGGCTGCTCTTTTGGGTCTCTAACAAACTCAATTCCTAAACCTTTCATTCTTTCATAGTCACGCCAGAAATCATCTGTATTCAAAAACAAGAACACACGTCCACCAGATTGATAACCAATAAAGTCTTCTTGTTCCGGTTTTGAGGCTCTGGCTAATAACAAACTCATTTCTTTTGAACCAGGAGGTGCGACAACAACCCAGCGTTTATCTTCTTCTGGCAGGTATAAGTCTTCGATTAAATCGAATTTAAGTTTATTAACATAAAAATCAATGGCTTCATCATAATCTCTGACGACTAGAGAGACGTGTACTATTGCTTGCTTCATTCCCCTACCTCTTGTGTTAATTGCACTCAATTAGAAAAACTAATCGATTAGCTGCTTAAATTTCACTCATTCGAAAGTGCCATACAGGCCGTGGATGATATCAGTCACACTTTAAATAGAAAGCCAAGGGTTAAAAACTTTATAAACGGATATCTGAAACAGGTTTAGAAACTCTAATTTCGCCTCAAGATTAGAAGAAATTAAACTGTTTCTGCTATAATCCCGCTTTTTTTTAGATTCTACACTTTTTATCTTTTATATTTAGATCGCACAAACGAGACGAGAATGGATTTAGCACTAGCTAATAGGCAGCGTATTGAGAAACTTCCATGCATTGCCCATGCCCCAGAAAACTTAGAAACACTGCTTGATGCAGGTTCCTTTCGTGAACGATTACACCTTGAAATTAGCCAAGCTAAACAACGTATCTATCTAGTTGCCCTTTACTTACAAGATGATGCTGCTGGTAGAGATATTCTTACGTCACTCTACCAAGCCAAACAAGCAAATCCAAAATTAGATATTAGAGTGCTGGTTGATTGGCACAGAGCACAACGTGGTTTAATTGGTGCGAATAAATCCGATGGTAATGCGGCTTTTTATAGAGAGTATGCAGAAGCCTACGAACACCAGATAGAAGTACTTGGCGTACCCGTTAGAAACCGAGAAGTATTTGGCGTACTTCACCTTAAAGGCTTTATTGTCGATGATAGGGTTATCTATAGTGGCGCCAGCTTAAACGATGTGTATTTAGCGCAACAAGATAGATACAGATACGATAGATATCATGTACTGCAAAACAAAGCCCTTGCCGATACCATGTCTGCTTTTATCGTAGACACACTGACAGATAGCGATGCGGTAAACTGCTTAAACAAGCAAGTAAGACCAACAACCAAGGCGTTAAAAGGGGCAATTAAAAACCTAAGAAGCCAACTGCAAAGTGCCAGTTATCACTTTGATAACCAAAGCATTAGCGCAAATCAAGTAGGCTTAACCCCGCTAATAGGCTTAGGTAAACGCAAAAATCGTTTGAATAAACATATCTGCACCCTACTTGCTAGCGCTCAAAAAGAACTTACCATTTGCACTCCCTACTTTAATTTTCCAAGATTAGTTAGCAAAGAGATTAAACTCGCACTAAAACGTGGTGTAAAAATTAATATCATAGTGGGCGATAAAACAGCTAACGACTTCTTTATCCCACCAAGTGAGCCTTTTAAAACGATTGCAGGTTTACCTTATCTATATGAAGTGAATCTAAGAAAGTTTGCTAAGCAAAATGAGAGTGCCATTAACAAGGGCCAGTTATCTTTAAACCTATGGCGTCATGATAACAATAGCTTTCACTTAAAAGGCATCTGGGTTGATCAGCAATATATGATGATCACAGGGAATAATCTGAACCCACGAGCGTGGAAACTGGATTTAGAGAATGCCATTTTAGTTCATGATAAAAACCAACTATTAGCAGAACAAAACGAGAAAGAGCTCGCCTGCATCATGCAGCACTGCACCCGAGTGAATAGCTATCTTATGATAGACAATGTTAATAGCTACCCTAATGAAGTGAAAAAGCTGATTAAGCGTATTCACCGCACCAAGGTAGACCATATCCTTAAGCAAATCCTTTAACCAGTAGATTCGGGCCTCTCATGTTTTGATAACTAAGCTAAAAAGCACAGATTCGCGCTTAACTTACTAATCAAAACATGAGCTTACCTATACCCGCTATTTTCAGATAGTTTCCTGCCTAGCCTTTTCTTTTTCTTACTCATTTGATAGTCTGCTTTCAATTTTTTTGATTCTGCATCAACGGATACATTGTCTTTTGATCGCGCGAATATACTGTTTAAATTATCTTCTTCATAAGCACTATCGGTTATAAGGTTA
This sequence comes from Marinomonas sp. S3726, assembly GCF_000967665.1. Classification (NCBI taxonomy): domain Bacteria; kingdom Pseudomonadati; phylum Pseudomonadota; class Gammaproteobacteria; order Oceanospirillales; family Oceanospirillaceae; genus Marinomonas; species Marinomonas sp. S3726. The sequence continues at coordinate 30,274 of NZ_JXYC01000019.1, forward strand.
TGATTCTAAACAAGTATTTCAATATCATTACTCTGGGTTACTATACAGACATTGTATTAATCTGGGCTGGCATTGAACGAGTAGTTTGATACCCTGCTTTTACCAACACCATCGAGTCCATAAATAAGAGACATTTTATTTATAAGTGAAATTTTCGAAATATTGTTTTTACTCTTAGCGACCTCTGCATGTACTTCAGTGATCATATCTCCTTATATTTTTCGTTTACGATAGGGCTGAGCGAGTGCTGAAGCCAAATTGGCGATTAATACAAAGCTAAAGGCGGCCGTTAACCTAATCATGCTTGAACACTTTATTCAGTGTATTTAGCTTTTTTAACCAGAAATTGGAGTGAGTGTCTTGATAAGACCTATTTTAATTGTATAACTTTTACTCTCTGGCTATCTTTTTAACTGTTTTAATTCGTTTTTTTGATTTATATAACATTGACCAGCTTAATATTTTTTAATGCAGGAGCATCATAGTTGAATACCTTACTCTGGCTACCTTTACTGCCCTTATTAGGTAGTTTAGTTCCCCTTCTTACAGCGCGTTACAATCGTAATGTCTGTACATTATTCACCGCCATTCTCCCCTTTATTGCTTTATTACTTGTCGCTGAAATGACACCGGATGTACTGAATGGCGAAAACCATTATGCAGCCGCTCAATGGATTCCTCTGCTAAACCTAAACATCGCCTTTCGTTTAGACGGTTTATCACTGCTATTCTCCATTTTGATTTTAGGCATTGGCCTGCTGGTCATTTTATATGCTCGTTACTATCTATCTCCCAAAGATTCGATAGGTAAGTTCTACTCATTCCTCATGCTATTCATGTTCGCCATGTTAGGTGTCGCTTTATCTGACAACTTGCTGCAAATGTGGATGTTCTGGGAATTAACCAGTATCAGCTCTTTCTTACTGATTAGTTTTTGGGGGCATAAATCTGAAGCGCGTAAAGGCGCTCGAATGGCTCTGACTATTACAGGTGCAGGTGGTTTATGCCTTCTAGCCGGCATTATCATTCTAGGAAACATAGTAGACAGCTACTCTTTGCAGGTTATTTTAGATAGCGGCGACTTTATCCGCGCACACTCTGCTTATCCTGTTATTCTGGTTTTATTCCTACTAGGTGCTTTCACTAAATCAGCACAATTTCCTTTCCACTTCTGGTTGCCACATGCCATGGCAGCACCGACACCTGTCAGTGCTTATTTGCACTCAGCCACCATGGTAAAAGCGGGCATCTTCTTGATGGCCCGAATGCACCCTGTTTTGGCAGATACAGAACTTTGGTTCTTAATTGTTAGTTTAACGGGGTTGAGCACCTTGTTACTGGGTGCCTATATCGCTCTGTTCAAGCATGATCTAAAAGGCTTGCTTGCTTACTCAACTATCAGTCACCTTGGTTTGATTACCTTGCTACTCGGTTTAGATACACGTCTTTCTACCGTTGCAGCCCTTTTCCACATTATCAACCACGCAACTTTTAAAGCCTCGTTATTCATGGCCGCAGGTATCATTGACCATGAGACAGGCTCACGAGATATGCGCCAGCTAAACGGCTTGTGGAAATACATGCCTCATACGGCAACACTGGCAATGGTGGCAGCTTCCTCTATGGCAGGTGTGCCTCTATTAAATGGTTTCTTATCTAAAGAGATGTTCTTTACCGAGACGCTTCACCAGGCGGCACTTGGCTCTCTTTCTTGGATGATCCCAGTATTAGCAACGGTGGGTGCCGTGTTTGCAGTGGCTTACTCAATGCGTTTTGTACACGATGTCTTCTTTAACGGTGAGCCGATCAATCTACCTAAAACGCCTCACGAAGCACCAAGATACATGCGTGTTCCTGTGGAGATATTAGTAGCCTTATGCTTATTAGTGGGTATCTTCCCAGGCTTTATTATCGGCGATTTATTGTATGCCGCTTCTTTAGCTGCAATAAATGGACCTGTGCCTGAGTACAGCCTGTCTATCTGGCATGGCTTTAATTACCCATTATTGATGAGTTTTGTGGCGACAGCCGGCGGCCTGGTTATCTACTACTTCAGACAGCATTTGTTTGCTTTCCAAGCTAACTTCTCTGAACCTGATGCCAAGCAGATTTTTGATAACATAGTTAAAAATATCATTAAGCGCTCAACCACTCTCTTTAACTTTCTAGAGAATGGTTCTTTACAAAGGTACAACTACTTACTCATCAGTTTGGCGGCCATTATGATGGCGGCACCTCTGATGGATTTAAGTACTACCTTAGGTGTGCGCCCTGAGTTGCCATACAATGTTGTGGATGTCACAGCAGCTGTTCTCTTAGTGATAGGCGCTCTTACAACCGCCATCTGTCATAGACACAGAATGTTGGCATTAATATCCCTATCCATAGTCGGCTTTGTAGTGTCATTAGCCTTTGCACGCTTTTCTGCTCCTGACCTTGCTTTAACGCAATTATCAGTCGAAGTTGTCACTGCGGTATTATTGATGCTGTCTTTGTTCTTCTTACCACAAAGAGCACAAAAGCAATCTAATCCAAGACGCCTCATTCGTGACCTTGGTATTTCTGCGGTTGTTGGTGGCTTAATCGGTACTATTTGTTACGCCATACTTACGAGACCACTAACCAGTATTTCTGACTTCTTCATCGCCAATAGTAAAACTGGCGGTGGCGGTACAAACGTTGTTAACGTCATCCTAGTGGATTTCCGTGGTTTTGATACCTTAGGGGAAATTACCGTTCTAGGTATCGCAGCACTAGGTATTTACAAGCTAATTGCCCGCATGAAGCTATTCATGCCAAGCAGTGATTACAAAGGCCGCCCTTGGTCGAATGATGGACACCCTATGATGTTGGCTGTCTTATCACAAAGCTTATTACCCATTGCCCTACTCGTGTCTGCATTTATCTTCTTCCGTGGCCACAACATGCCAGGCGGTGGATTTATTGCAGGTCTAATCACCTCTGTTGCCATTATCCAGCAATACATTGCACACGGTGTTGATTGGATGAAACACAGAGTAAAAGTCGATTACCAAATCCTAATCGGCAGCGGCATCGCCATTGCTGCACTAACAGGTGTTGGCAGCTGGGCGTTTGATAAGCCTTTCCTCACCTCTTGGTTCGATTATTTTTACTGGCCTGTTGTTGGTAAATTTGAATTAGCCAGCGCCATGATCTTTGACCTAGGTGTTTACCTGACTGTCATAGGCGCAACCATGCTTATTTTGGCTAACCTAGGCAAATTAACCACCAGTGAACGTCCTATTCAGAAGGAGGAAGAATAAATGGAAGGCATTTACGCTTTTTGTGTTGGTATGCTAACCGCATGCGGTATCTTTTTAACGCTACGCGGACGTACTTTCTCCGTTGTTCTAGGCCTTACCATGCTGTCTTATGCAGTTAACTTATTTCTCTTTGCCAGTGGACGCCTTGCGATCGACAGCGCGGTTATTCTTGGTGAGTCTGAAATTTATGCCGACCCGCTACCTCAAGCCTTGGTTCTTACCGCGATTGTCATTGGTTTTGCTATGACAGCCTTTGTGGTGATCCTAGCCATGAGGGCTCGTGCAGATTTAGGTAACGACCATGTTGATGGAAAAGACCCTGATGAAGTCGCAGCCTCTATGACGCTGAATAAAAAAGGGGAGATAAACTAAATGCAACACTGGACAATTCTTCCTATTTTGCTGCCTTTGCTCGTTGCATCTGCCATGCTGCTACCCCCTTTATCCTCAAGGATTCAGTGGTTACGCATCGCATCAATCGGCACCTTAGCCATACTGACTATTTTAGCGGCCTTACAAGTAGCGACTGTTATTACTGAGGGCACTCAACTCTATATTCTAGGTGGGTGGTCACCACCATTTGGTATCGTCCTTGTTGCGGATAAAGTATCGGCATTATTGGTACTACTTACCAGCTTCCTCGCCCTGTGCTGCATGATTTATGCGTGTGCTGACCATGATAAAGGCGGTGAGTTCTTTCATCCGCTTTTCTTATTCCAAGTCATGGGTATCAATGGCGCATTTCTAACAGGAGATTTGTTTAACCTTTTCGTCTTTTTCGAAGTCTTGCTGATCGCCTCTTATGCCCTATTAGTGCATTCTGGCGGTAAGAATAAAACCCAAGCCGCAGTCCACTACGTGGTGATCAACCTGCTTGGTTCCAGCTTATTCTTGTTCGGCCTTGGCATTCTTTATGGCACATTAGGTACACTGAACATTGCGGATATGGCGGTTAAAGTCAGCCAACTTCCAGAAAGTGAAACCATACTGGCTAAGATTGGCGGCTTACTTCTCTTAATAGTATTTGGTCTTAAATCTGCCATGCTGCCTCTACAGTTCTGGCTTTCTAAAACCTACTCTTCGGCCAGCGCGCCCGTTGCTGCCTTATTCGCTATCATGACAAAGGTAGGTATCTACAGTATCTTCCGTGTCTTCACAGTGATATTTGGCGACGATGCAGGCGAACTAGCTAACTTCTCAGTCGATTGGTTATGGCCCCTAGCGATACTGACAATCTCTATTGGATCTTTAGGTGTACTAGCAAGCCCAACGCTAAAACTGCTTGCATCTAATTTGGTGGTTGTCTCTGCAGGTACCTTACTGGTTGCCGCTGCATTGCACTCTGAGCTTGCCATCGCTGGCGCGCTTTACTACATAGTACACAGTACGCTAGTAACAGCAGGCCTCTTCCTCTTAGCGGATGTGATTGCCAAGCAAAGAGGACAAGCAGAAGACCGCCTAGTCAACTCAAGAGCTCTGTCTCAACCAAAACTCATTGGTTTTGGATTTGCCATATTAGCCTTAACCATTATCGGTATGCCGCCTTTCTCAGGCTTCATAGGAAAAATAATGGTACTTAACTCAGCCGAGACAATGGCAACTCGCTTATGGATTTGGCCGGTTATTCTAATGAGTAGCTTGATTACCTTAGTGGCATTTTCAAGAGCGACTTCCAAGCTCTTCTGGAAAACACCCAATACTAAAAACACGGCGGTTGAAAAAGCGCATCCTTACGAAGTAACTGCCATAGTCTTACTCATATTAGGCGCGCCTTTACTTGTGCTTTTCGGAGGCCCAATGACAGAGTACGTCATACAAGCCGCTGCTGACCTCCATAATATGGATGTCTCCGTGTACCCATTACTGCCAGAGGAATCATAATGAAACAGTCTAGCTTTCGCATGTTCCCTATGCCTTTTCACAGCATGTTGCTCTTTGTTATTTGGCTGCTATTAAACAACAGCCTTTCAGCAGGGCATTTGCTACTGGCAACCATTTTAGCCGTTACTATCCCTTGGGCCGTCAGTAGCATGACAACAGAACGCCCTAGTATCAAAAAGCCAATGCTTGCGATCTCTTACGTATTTCTCGTGCTTAAAGACGTTATCAGCGCCAACTTTTCAGTAGCACTTTTAGTGGTTGGCCCTCTCAAAAAATTAAGCCCTGGATTCGTTGCTGTGCCATTAGATATCGAAACTGAATTAGGCATCACCTTACTTGCCAGTACAGTGTCTCTAACACCAGGTACAGTGAGCGCCGAGATCTCTGAAGATCAAAAATGGCTCTACGTTCATGCCCTGCACTTAGAGAACCCAGAAGAGTTAATCGAAGAGGTTAAATCTCGTTACGAAGCACCACTAAAGGAGATATTCGGATGCTAGATATAGCCATTCAAATTGTAGGACTCATCTTGTGTGCCTCATTAATATTAACCTTATATCGTTTACTGGTTGGCCCTAAGCTACCAGATAGGATTCTTGCGCTGGATACCATGTTTATCCACGGTATTGCCTTGATACTCCTCTATGGTATTGCCATTGAAAACGCAATCTACTTTGAAGCAGCGCTACTCATTGCCATGCTTGGCTTTGTTAGTACATCGGCCTTGTGCAAATACTTGCTGCGCGGCGACATAATAGAATAAGAAGGTAACTATGAATTTTTATGTAGAAGCAATTGCGTCAGCCATACTTGTTTTTGGCGGTGTGTTCTTATTAGTTGGCTCTATCGGTTTAGCACGCTTACCCGATGTTTATATGCGTTTACACGCACCGACTAAAGCAACCACATTAGGTATTGCAGGTGTGCTTATCGCATCGTGCATTATCCAATCCTATCGCCAAGAAAGCCTGTCTATCAGTGAATTATTGATTACCTTATTCTTGATTATTACCGCACCTATTGCGGCGAATATGGTAGCTAAAGCGGCACTTCACCACGAAATAGACCCTATCGAAAGAACGAAAGGCCAAGAGCTCATCGCAACTGCAAAAGAAAGAACATCACCTCCAGCACCAGAGGCTGAAGAAGGGAAAGAAGCCTAATAGGAAATAAGCACAGCTTAAGAGATCTCGTAAAGCATGATAGCTTGGCCTAAGATTCAACCTTAGGCCAAGCCTTAAACAAAGTAGTTAGCTCAGCATGATGACAAACGATCAGTCCGCCGATTAACTTTATTCCCACTCTCCAATCCGCCTTTTCAAACTCACTAAACATCCAGCCTTCTTCAAGGCAAACAAGCAAAAGCTAATATCAAGAAGTCGTATTAAGAGCGAACAGATTTGAAGCAATTAACTCCCTCATCCTTGAGAGAGTTTAACTGTGAGATATAAATTAAGGAAAGCAGAGCTTAAAACCGCCTGAGTTAACCTAAGAACAGCTTTTAGGCGTGGCCCACACCTTGCGCCATCAAAACAGCTAAGAGAGGAATAAAGACTAACGCAACCAATTCCAGACGCTTCAAGAGAATGACTTTGCTAGGAACAAGCACCTCACTCTCAGCACTTTTTCGGTTTTTGACAAAAAAGATGGTTGGCATAATAGATAGCAGAGCAACAAACAAGAACAAGCTAAATTTGATATGAAACACCATGTTTTTTGTATAAAAGTCACCAGGCTTTCCAACCCAAAGCCACAAAGATAGACCCGTCAGTAAAATTACTATCGCACTAATACCATAGAAGGCATCAATAACCGCAAGCTTTCTCAACTGGCTGCCACTCAATTGCTTTGATAAAAAAACATTTTGGCACACCAACATAGAGGCAAGTGAAATAATGCCAATAAAATGCAGGTATCTGACCACTATATCTTCCATATAACATACTCCAATCGCCTAGTTAGATCTGCATAAGATCTATGTAGGTTCAGTTTTTTGCAAGCAAAAAGCTCATATCAAAAGTAATATTTTGCAATTAGGTATCTAAGCTGAAAATAAAAGTATAGGAACTCTTCTTAGATAAGCGCCTGACATTATGCAGTGTTATGGCAAGAGCCTTATCAAGAAGTAAGCATAATAAAGTCCTAATTTAAAAGGCATTAAGAGCCGCTTTAAGAATCACTTTAAGAAACACCTAACGGACTATCATTAAGCTTTGCCATCAATACATGGTCTTGCCACTTACCTGCGATTTTTAGGTATTTCCTCGCATAACCTTCCTTTTCAAACCCCAACTTATTGAGCACAGCACCACTGCCCTCATTCGTCGGAATGTAATTCGCCATGATGCGATTAAGTTTCAAGCGCTCAAAAATATTAGCAATGCCAGCATCTAAAATCTCAGTCATCAAGCCCTGCCCTTCAAACCTTTTATCAATGGAATAACCTAAGAAACAGGCTTGTAAAGGACCTTTGACAATTCCAGTAAAATTGCACACACCCAGTACCTGAGTTTGATCTTTATTAAATGCAACCAGCCTGACTTCTTTATCTGCTTCAAAGTCTCTCTCGCTTTGCTCACCCATAGCTTTAAAGTTACTCAATAAGAGATAGCCTGAATCACGAATCGGCTCCCAAGGGGCCAGATGAGCCTGATTTTCCTGATAGTATTTTAAGACGAGATCAGCGTTAGCCGCAGTAAAAAGAACCAAAGAGGTTCGAGGTGTTTCTATCACAATACGTTTCCTTGTTATGTGTTGATGAATGTTTTTTGAATTTGGTTGGCTTAAGGGATTGATAGGCATGTAAATAAATATGAGGAATTTTGATATTAAGCTATTGAGACCTTGTCTCTAATACTCACACAACCCTTGCTCATAGTTGAAGCGTCCGCCGCTATCAAGACAAGTATCGACCTTAATAAATTCGCTGTTTTTCAATGCAGTGAGGCCTATTACGACAACTAATAAAAGAATAGAAACAAAGATCAATTTTAATCGATGATTTTTAGCAAAAGCTGAGGCAACAAAAGTTCTGAGAAATTTATTCATAGTGAGTAACGCCTGCAAGCACGGGCGAGCGAAGAATGAGCGAGTCCAGCACAGCTTGCTGTGCATTTGTGCCTTGCTTTGTTATGAGCTGTGTTCATTTTACGTTAGCTCCCCATAAAATACTCTAGGCTCTGGATCGTAGTAGATAAGAAACTCGTTATCAGCATCTTCCCAGTAAACCCGTATAGCTTGCTCATTTCCCCACCCTTGAAAGGATAAGGATGTAACCTTATTGCGAATAATGGATGATACTACCGAATCATTTTCAACTATTTCAGCGGTAACACTAGAGTCATAGCCATAAGGTAGGAGAGTAACAATTAGCTTTCGACCACCGTCATACCTTTTGACAAAAGAAATAATGCCTTCGTCATGGTCATTTTTATCAGACAGATAGAAGTCTTTTGAAAAGAAATCAGTTTCCTCAGGAAAACTAAAATTTACATTCATGATTTAACTTCACTCATGGCTCATAACGCCCACTTAAGCGGACATAAATAGTTGGCTACAATGTGAAGAGAAGCGGAACGTAGCCAACTGTTTTTTGTTCCGTTTGAAGTGCTTGTTAGGCCGTTTCTGATAGCTTCACTTTGCTAATAAAGCTATCAGTACTCAAAACTTCTGTTTCAATTCCCCAATATTTATAAACAGCCTGAAGTTTCATTGAGAATCTATCATCATCAGTAACTAAGATATCGGAAATTGAAGCATAAATCGCATGACTAACATCGTGCATTCTTGAGCGACTTTTCTTTACTGCTTCAGGTCTATAGCGAATACTTTCCAAATAACAAAATGTTATTTCAATGCAACGCTCAAAAGCTGTATGCGACTTTAATATTTCAGGATACTTAAAGTCCCTTAATCCAACTTGCCTTACAGACATTGCAGCTAAGTGATCTAGATAAAATTTTAACTTTAAACTAGAGGAATGTTCTTCTTGCAATAAAATAGAAGAGTTTGGATTTGACATCTTTTGAGCCGTTTTCCTGTCGGATCAGTGCTCTTGTACCGCTTGAGCTGTTCATTTTCATGTTTCTCTAGCATTGGATTTAGTTCATACCAATTAATCACTCTTTTGAAACATACCAACGGACTTTCAACCTTGATATGCATTGGATTAGTACTGCCTGGAAACACCTCTTTATTACCAGTTAACTCAGATATGCAATCTATCTCTTTGAGTACTCGCTGTTTTATCTCTTGATCGTTTCCTCCCATGAAAGGAATAGCTAACTCTTCCATATGAGCTGGACTATATAAGAATTGATTCTGTTTTTTTAGCTTTAATACTGTATCAACCAGACCAGTATTATCTCCTGATAAGTATTCAGACAGGACATTCTGATCTAAATATATATTTTTATTTTCCATGTTAACCTTTTAGCTATTTTCGTCACAACAACTTAATAATGCGCACGCTTGATTTGTCCAGTTTATCCACCGCACTCAAAACGTCACATCTGATTAATTCTTATAAGGAAAGGCCACTTATCAACTGAAAACCTTCCTGGTTAAACGCGGATGCACGTTATATCGATTCCTATTTACTCTTGTCGAGCACGGTCATTTTCGTGCCACTAAGACATTTAATCGATTCTACGCAATTTAGTAATAGGAACAATGATAGTTCGTGTCATTTCATTGATATTTGTAACGTTAAAGCTAACCAGTTTTATTAGAAATTTCTTTTTCTATTTAAAGAAGCTGTAATTAATACTCTATCCATATGATTATTAATAACTTTTCATACCTCACACTAAAAGCCGCGGGCGGTATACGGGTGGAAAATAGAGTGTATTTTTACATAATATGAGTAATAACTGCTTCTAGCTTGTGTCAATTTAGAAACTAGTTGTGCTTATTTAATGCAAAAAAAGCAGCCTATTGGCTGTCTAATTACCATGGGTATTAATTAACGCTAAGCTAAAGCGCCTTGTTATACATTACTTTTAAACGACTGTAGTAATTCTTTTGCACTCGGGGGATATATATCATACCAATCAAAGTCATAAACCTCTTCTCTCGCTTGATCAAACCTTTCAGAATTTAATGGTATATCGTGCCCTGGAGTCCCACGTTTTTTGCCAACGACAATCGATGTTAATGCTGGCAAATTATAATCGTCACAATAAAAAGCTATATGGCCTAGAGTTTTATCAAGAACACCAGAAGCTTCTTTTTGAAACATTTTGATAGATAACAGCTTGTATGTGAGTGTCTGCCTATTCATAGCAGCACCAACTAATATTTGCCACGCTTGCACTGCCCGTTCTTCACGTTTTGAAGATGGATTAAAATGTCTCAAATAAAATCTCCGGTTGCTGATAATGCATAATGCCTAAATCAGGTAGGCGTCACCTGAAACCATTTGTTAGAATTCTGGTGTTCCAGCTTGCTCAATATGCTTAGCAAATTTCTCTACTTCATTGATCAAATCATCGACATCGCTTTTGTGCAATGTGATTATTTTGCCTTCTTTTGACTTGCCACCTCTGTGAACTAGATCATGTCGTATGTGGGTAGCTTTGATAAGGTTCCCAATTGACTCAGGAAACTCTATATTCAACGCTTTCTTATAAATAGGGCGTATTTTTGGCAAGTTGTGCCAAAGCAGGTCAACTAAATATTCTTTGGCATATTTTTCAATATTTTCTCTCCTATCAAATACTTCAGATAGTGAAAACTTCTCTTTTTCGAAATCTGTATTCGTTTCTACAAATTTACGAAGGGAATAAGATTCTCGCTCAATTTTACCTATGAAATACTCTGATAGAAAAGCCTCCATAGATGTAATTGTGCTGGTGAAAACCATCTTAAACAGTGTTTGTTGATGATTTTCATCAAATTCCATTGAGATCATAGAACGCAAATTCTCAATTGATGTTAAGAGATCTTTATAAGGGTCTGCTACACTACCTGCAATATTAATAAGATAATCGTCATAATCGTCTGGCAGTGAAACTCCAGACCATTCAGTGCATTCATCCTCAAGCTCACTTGCTAGTTTTTCAATGATCTCTTCATCGATAAATTCACCAAATTCATCAGAAAGCTCTTCGCCTGCGTCATAAGGTCCGCCATAGATATACTGATATCCGCCTTCTCTTCCGTTGTAAGGGCATTGATGAACAGGATCTTGATAGTGTTGGAAAAACCAGACACTCATTATTTCTATTTGAACCCCCTCTGACCTAGACTTTAAATCAGCTTTTGTAATGGTTTTCTGATCTTCAGGAAGATCGTAATAGTAGGGCATAGATATTTAACTCTGAAGAATTCTAATAGCTTAATAATGGGCAATAAACTGTTGAAAAACGAAAACAACCAAATGTTTTTTTTCCCCTCATTAATTAGCTTGTTAGCAGCTTTCCAGCTATAACTTCTAAGGTATCTAATTCTATAGCTTTTATAACATACCCCAAATTATTAGGCATTGAGGTTAGACTCATTGGCTTGTTACTTGTTGGTACTGGTGTGAGGACTATTTCACCACTTGCAGTGTGCTGCGGACCAGCATATAAAACCCCGAGAAGTTTAATTCGAGTTCCCATATTCATATTACCATTTCTGTCAGCGAAACTGCCAAAATTAGCCAAATATACAGGGCTGCCACTTGAACCAGGGAAACAAGCCATATCCACAACAAATTGCTTTTTCCCAAGGTAATCATTTTCAGGAATAGTTGCTATTATACCTCTTCTGGCTATAGAGCCATTGTTTTCAGAATCCCAAATCCCATTGGGATAGCCAATCATAGTCACCTCATCAAGAGGAAGTATTTCTGAAAAAGTTGAATCAGTAGCTGCTATTTCCTTGTTTAAATGCACTAACGCGGGCTGTAGATCTTTTTGTTGAAAGTATTGATGAATTGGCGCAGCCAATATCGCACATAAATCAACATTTGGATCAGGATGGTAAATCACATTATTAGGAATACCATATGTAATTACTTCAAACTTTCCAGTTGGTGCACCAGTATTGTCAGCAACACTAATGGGCAACGATACCGAAACAGCACCATCAATAACATGTTTATTAGTTACAATAGCAGGTACATGTAAACCATCTTCTTGCTCTGCAAATCGATAAGCAAAACCAGATCCAGTAGCAACACTTCCATCATTAAATTTCGCCTCAATACGGACAACAGACTTCATTAATTGCTCAAGTGGATGCATATGCCTCTCCTGTTAATATTTTTAATAAAATGCGCTCGCTTGATTTTTCCGATTTATCCACCGTACTCAAAACGTTACATCAGATTAATTTTAAAAAGAAAGGCAATTGATTAATTGAAAGCCTTCCTGGCTAAAACACATATACTTTATCTCGGTTCCGGTTTACTTTTTCAAGCACGGTTATCCTCGTGTTACTAAAGCAGCTAATTGATTCTACATAATTTAATAATGGACACAATGATAGTTCGTGCCATTTCATTGATATTTGCAACGTAAAAGCGAACCAGTTTCATTAGAACTTTCCTTTTCTTCTTACAAAATGGAAACTAACACTCTAAGCAACTGATTATTAATAGCTTTTCATACCTAGTACAAAAAATGTGGGCGGTATACGGGCGGAAAATAGAGTGTGTTATTTGCATGTTTTTAGCGATAACTGTACCTAACATTTGTCAATTTAGAAGAAATTGAATTTTCTTAAGGCAAAAATAACAGTCTATTGGCTGCTTTATTATCATGGGGATTAATGCTTTGCTAAGCGGCTAAAAATGGCTTCTATAACAGCGAACGAGCACAGCCAACTGTTTATCTCCGTTTAAGTAACTTGTTAGGTATTGCTTGTAGCATATGCTTCTCTGATATGAGGGTAAACTTTGAGTTTTCTTTCTTTTAACTCTGAACCTAAGCTACCAAGCTCTTTAATACTTGGATTTTGACGATTTAGTTCATGGAAAATTCTTTCTATTACGAGGCATATTTTTTCTAGATCATTAACTAAGTTATCATCGCCTATAAGGTTTGAAATAGCCCTCGCGGAATAAGCACTTTGTGATCCAGGTACTAACGCAGCTTTCGCTTGGGTAACGTTGCCGTTGGAAAAGTGTAATGCTGCGTCATTAGTAGATGATTCAACGTCTTCTAGTTTGAATGCTAGTTCTTTAATAAGTAGACCTCTATCTTCATATGCCTTTTTATTCAAATCACTTTTATGGTTTCTTAAAGCTAATATATACGCAGAAAAACCAGTGATTATAGCACCTAAACCAATTTTAATTGCTGTATCTACAAGCGAGTATAATTCTTTATCCATACAAACAACCCTCTAAATGCCTAACATTTTAATAATGCGCACGCTCGGTTTGCTAGATTTATCCACCGCACTCAAAACGCTACATATGATTAATTCTTAAAAGGAAAGGCCACTTATTCACTGAAAACCTTCCTGGCTAAACGCGCATGCGCGTTATTTCGATTCCTATTTTTGCTTGTCGGACACGGTTTTTATCATGCCCTTATAATAACTAGTTGATTCTACGTAATTAAAAAGTGAACACAATTACAAGATCTATCACTCTAGGCAAATCTCAGCGCAGCACTTTCTGGAAAAAACATAATTCTATCCAAATCTATGCTCTGCATGGGAGTGCATAGCCTTGAGCTCCAGCACAAATATTTTGGGTAGTATTGAGTCCCTAGCCAGCAGAGCTTCCACGGAGGATCATGAGAACGAGAGTTAGGTTGCTTATGATGTGTCTTTCGATAAATTTTAGATGAAAAAAAACCAGCTCATTGAGCTGGTTTTTTATAATTCAATCTTGATAACGACCTACTCTCACATGGGACCTCCCACAAAAACATCAGAGACACCACTTTCACTTCTGGCTCTCTATTCGGGAAGGGGATGGGATCAGTCGGTTCAGTCGTTGTTGCCTCTTACCTTTACCTAGTAAATTTCAGGCAAAAAAAAGCCTGATCATAGATCAGGCTTTTTATAATTTAATCTTGATAACGACCTA
>NZ_JXYC01000020.1:0-132089 GCF_000967665.1 Marinomonas sp. S3726
AGAACCTGAGCCTGAGCCAGAGCCAGAACCAGAACCAGAACCAGAGCCAGAACCAGAACCAGAGCCAGAACCAGAGCCAGAACCAGAGCCAGAGCCAGAACCAGAGCCAGAGCCAGAGCCTGAGCCTGAGCCTGAGTCAGAACTTGAAGAAACGTCAGAGCCTGTGGCTAGTACTAGTCAAAGCCAAACGAAAAATGCGCCGTTAGATGCGAGTCCAGATGGCAATGCCAGTTCGACTCAAAGTAAGATGACGACAGGCATCGGGACGAATAGTTTTGCTGCAGGTGGCGGCGGTGGCGCTAAGGGAGAAGTCTCTTATGGCAGTCTAGTAAAGGCTAAAATAGCCAGTAAAAAAGTCTATCCTAGGGCATCTAAGAAACGAAACGAAACGGGTTTGGTATTGGTGCAAGTGACTATTTCATATACTGGTGAATTAGTAGAAGTGAAGATAGTAAAGAGTTCAGGGTTAAAACGTTTAGATAGGGCAACATTGAAAGCCGTAAAAAGAGCAGCTCCTTTCCCTGCGCCAACGCATCTAGCCTCAGGTCAGAACTATGTTAGTAGAATTCCAGTAGAGTTCTTATTAAGGTAGTAGAAGAGTTCTTTGGGTGTCTTTGAGCGTTCTAGAGGCAAAAAAGCACTTGTAAGTCATCACTTAACAAGTGCTTTTGGTAAAGGCTATTTTGAAGGTGACTCCTTCGTCTAGCACTTATGGTGAGTCATGGTTTGTCATGTCTTTTGGAATTAAGTCCATTTCAGTTAAGACTTCATTTGCCGCACGAAATGCCTGCTGTAAAGCCGGTGCGCCACAATACACGCCTGTGTGAAGTAGAGCTTCTTTAATTTCGATTAGGGTGCAGCCATTATTAATTGCACCACGAATATGACCTTTAAGCTCTTCTGGTGCTTTTAAAGCAACTAAGCAAGACAAGGTTAGTAGGCTTCGTGTTTTACGGTTAATGGCATTGCTTTGCCATACGCTTCCCCAGCAATGTTCATTGATATAGTTTTGCATGTCTTCAGTGAACAAGTTGCTTTGATCCATTGCTTTATCAACAAAAGCATCACCCATTACTTCACGACGTGTTTGTTCACCTGAATTCATCTTGGTCACCACTTATACATAATTAATTTCGTTCTGTTACAGTATTAATAGCATTAATGAAGCAGGTTTTAGTAATAGATAATGATGATACTTAAAATAAATATGATTCATGTGTTTGATAAGTGATCAGTCGTTTTTGTTATGTGAAATAAAACTGAAAGAAGTTAGATTAACTTTTTAGAAAGCGTGCTCTTTTAGCGGGTTAAAGCTGATAAAGGTATGGGTAAAGGTTGCAGCTAGAAAGGCCTCTTCTAAAGGGATAGAGACCTGATGTTTAGCGTTGAGTATTTAGTAAAGGATATTTGGAGCTTAAAGTCTGGGAGCGAACAATGTTTTGGCGCTTTTTCCAGGGATTTCCTTCGCTAATTTAGGCACTAGATAACCTGGTAACTTAGCGGCTACTTTTCCCATTAAGGTTTGAGCTTCATCCAAAGAAATATCAAAATGCGCAGCCCCTTCGACTGAGTCGAGAGTGAACATATAATAGGGCAGAATATCTGCATCAAATAAGGCTTCACTCAAGGCCACTTGGCTATCACAAGTATCATTAATGCCTTTTAAGATAACCCCTTGATTAAAGAGTTTTACTCCCGCTTTTACAAGCTTTGACGCAGCTTGGCTAACAGCATCATCAATTTCATTTGCATGATTTATATGCCATACCATCACGACTTTTAAACGGGTTTCGTCCACCCAATTTAATAACTCATCATTTATCCGAGAGGGAATAACAACGGGGAGTCTGGTATGGATACGAATACGTTTAATCTGCGGCAGGCTTTCCAATGTTTTTATCCGGCTAGCTAGCTGCTTATCTTTTATCATTAAAGGGTCACCGCCACTTAAAATGACCTCGTTAATTTCTGGATGAAGTTTTAGGTAATCAAGCAGTGAGCTCCACTCGTTTGATGATAGGTGATTATCTGCATAAGGAAAGTGACGACGAAAACAATAGCGGCAATTAATGGCGCAACTGCCAGAGGTAATAACAAGTATTCGACTTGAGTATTTGTGGACCAGTGCTTTTTGCGGGTTGTGCTCTTTTTCCGCAAGAGGGTCTTTTACGTAGCCGGGAAGCTTAAGCATCTCTTGCTCAAGAGGCAATATCTGCAACAATAAAGGGTCGCGTAAATTCGCTTTTTCAATTCTTTCTAAATAAGGCTTAGGTACCATTAAAGGAAAGCTTTGGTGGGCAGTTTGACCTTTTGTTAGCTCGGCTGAATCAAGTTCAAGGGCATAGGCTAAAGCATCAAAACTTTTAATTGCAGCTTTAATTTCTAATAACCAGTCTGGGGTGTCGTCTAAGGGTTTTAGGCTTATCTGATCTTGAGGCTGGTTAACTGGCTTGGCTTGATTGAGCATAAAAATAGAGAGCTAGTAGTTGAGTTGTCGGAATTATCTCTGTTGCATCTGGGTCTAAGCAAGTAGAACCCACTTTGCTTATTCAAAAAGTCGAAAAAAACATGGCAATCGGCCCAATTACTCGGTTTTTAGTTAAATTGGGCCTTCTTAGTGACCATGAAGGCGAGTTTTTCTCCGCTTTCCTAGGGTTATTATAGCCTTGCATCTAATGTATAATCGGCAGCAACTTGAATACGGCGTGCCTAGTTTTTGCTTTGGCTGTCTATCTAATATTAACCGTCAGCAGCTCAGGCTGGGTGATTGAAAGAAGAGAATCATAATGGGAATTTCTGCTAGTGATATGCGTAATGGTACTAAAGTCATGGTCGATGGAGATCCATGTGCAGTACTAGACAATGAGCACGTAAAACCAGGTAAGGGTCAAGCCTTTAACCGCTTGAAACTACGTAACCTTAAGTCTGGACGTGTTTGGGAGCGTACTTTTAAATCAGGTGATTCTTTAGACGCTGCTGATGTAATGGATACGGATATGGAGTATCTATATACAGATGGTGAGTTCTGGCACTTTATGGCAACAGATGGTTCTTTCGAGCAACATGCAGCAGATGAAACCGCAGTTGGCGAAAACGTTAAGTGGCTAAAAGAGCAAGAAAAGTATGTGGTTACTCTGTATAACGGCTCTCCACTTGCTATCGCACCGCCAAACTTTATTGAGCTTGAAGTAACTGAAACCGATCCTGGCCTTAAAGGCGATACAGCAAACGGTGGTTCTAAGCCTGCTTATCTATCTACAGGGGCTATGGTGCGTGTACCTTTATTTATCAATATTGGTGAAGTGCTAAGAGTTGATACACGTACTGGTGAATATGTGTCACGTGCTACAGGTAAGTAATATCTGTTAAGCGCCAAACAAAAAGAACGAGTGTCAATGCACTCGTTCTGGATGTTTAACCTAGTCTGGCTATTCAGTTATTATTGCTTTAACAGCCGAAACCATTAATACATCAATTTGTGTTATTCGTTTGTATGAGAGTCAGGTTTTTAGACTGACTTAAAGGCTAATATTTTTCTATATTAGGCTCTATATAAGCTTTTTGTTGGCAGGACCTATTTGTTTTCAAGTCTGTTAACAAGTCCCTTATGCATTAAGAGATCTCTTGCTCTTCACTCAGGCGTGCCAATTTAATCATTTTCTCTTGATCAAACCTCACTAATATCTTGCCATCATTGATGCTAACCAAACTCACCTTAAGTTTATTTGAATTAGCTGAGTAAACAGAAAATGAACAAGCTATTTTCTGTTGCTTCTTGAGGTGAGCGGCTTTGATCGTCTCACCGGATGCAAACAACATTAGCACGACTAGTTTGCATTAAAAGCAAATTCCAATCTCTAATCTGCTTTTCTAGGACGAGTTTAAAACCCTTATTAAAGATGGGTTTAAGGTGCTTTGCACCTATGCCTACAATCAGATTAACTTGTTGATAGGCATATTTTAAATGCACTTGATATGAACCACATTACTCCAAGTTGCGCATTTAAAAGAGAATAAATAGCAAAACTCTGACAGTGCCAGAGCTTCGCTGAGGGAAAAGCACAAAGCGGTCAATAGGCCATCGACCCTTGGTGCTTTTCATTACGCAAATTAATCTGCGCGTCTTTAGTATAGTGGATCAATCATGTCCTTTGTCAATAAATTTGTTACTTTTTTATCAAAGCGAGTTTTGCATAGGCTTAGGCTGGTATGGCTTAGGTCGTAATTAGTTTTTGTTTGCGGACATTAAAAAAAGAATGTTATAATTTTTTTCATTTTCACTCATGTTTAGTAAGACTTTATCTATGCCTCATACCGACTTATGGCAGCCCAATGCCAACATGCAAATGCTACAAAAAAGAGCACAATTGTTACGTAACATACGTGAGTTTTTTTGGCAAAGAGACGTTCTTGAAGTCGACACCCAAGCTTTGTCCTTAACGTCTATTAGTGACCCTTATATTGAGGTGCTCACCACAAAAGCTAAGTGCTTGGGCGAGGAGAAAACCTATTACCTGCAAACGTCTCCTGAATTTGCGATGAAACGCTTATTGGCTTCTGGGTCTGGTTGTATTTATCAGTTGTCTAAGGTGTTTAGGCAAGAGGAAGCCAGTAAGCGACATAGTGTAGAATTTACCTTATTAGAATGGTATCGAGTGGGTCTGGATGACAGACAACTTATGGCTGAAATTGAAGAGTTTTTAGTCAGTGTTAGCCTAAACCCAGAGCTTGTTTGTGATTATAAAAGTTACCAAGACGCTTTTTTAACTTATGCCAATCTTGATCCTTTCAAGGTGGAATTGTCAGAGTTACAAGCCTTAGCTCATAAGTGTACTGAGTATGGTTTAGAAGAAACCGACAGGGATGCACTGCTAGATCTCATTTTTAATGCCTTGATTGAACCTAAAATAGGGCAAGATAGGCCATGCTTCATTCATAGTTACCCCGCTTCTCAGGCAGCGTTAGCCAAGTTGAAGTTTGGCTTTGATGGTATTGAAACGGCGAAACGCTTTGAGCTTTACTGGAAGGGGATGGAGCTTGCTAATGGCTATCATGAATTGACCGATGCCCAAGAGCAGGCCAAGCGCTTTGACATGGACAATGAACAAAGAAAAGCACAAGGTAAGCCAGTTCGAGCGTTAGATACAAACCTATTAGCCGCTTTGGAGTCTGGTTTACCTAATTGTGCGGGTGTCGCCATTGGTATTGATCGTTTGCTTATGGTGCTGAGTCAAACTGACGACATCGAACAAGTCATGCCATTTGCCAAACAAAGGGTATAGCTAGAGAGGAAGGGAGTAAGTAGCTCCCTTCCTATTAGGGCTCATTCATATTTATCAAATGAAGGATGAGGCTCAGTATTAAACTTATTCCAAGCATCAATGTTGATAGGCTCGCTTAAATGGAAGCCCTGCAAATAATTAACTCCCATGTCGACTAAAATATCCTGAACAGCCTGATTATGAACAAATTCAGCTTGAGTTTTTATACCAAGAGAATGGGCTAAGCTATTGATGTGGCGAACTAATATTTGTAGTTTTGGATCCACATCTATGGTGCGAATAATACTACCATCTAGCTTAAGCACGTCCGGTTGTAATTCTATTAGCTTCTCTAGATTTGAATAACCCGAACCAAAGTCATCAATTGCTAACAAAGCGCCAGCCTCTCTAAACTCAGAGACAATTGAGCTGATCCATTGATAATCTTGTATGCTTTCAGATTCCGTTATTTCTAATATTATTCTGCCTTTTACGTCATTCTCTCTAAAAAACTGTCTTAGGGCTTTAAGGGTGTTGTAGTGCTTAAAGTCCATCACAGAGAGGTTGAGCGCTAGGTGGCTTGTAGGGTCTGTTTTCAGTAATTGGCCACAGGTTTCTAGCACCTTAATAGTGATTTTTGGATACAGCTGAGTTTGTTTAATCAGGTCTAAGAAGCTGGCTGGGCCTATGACTTTGCCATCAATTTCAGCTCTAATGAGTGCTTCACCACCAACACAACGGCCGGTTTTAGCATCAAAATAGGGTTGGATATAAGGGTAAACATTATCTTCATCCAAGGCCTGTTTAATTTTTACGATCCAATTAAGGTTATCTTTTTGTTTATCAACTTGATCTAAATCGCCATTCCAAAAGGTAAGGTGATTAGTTTCATGGGCATGGCGTCTGGCTTCATTCGCCTTGATAAGTAAGTGTTCTTTTTTACAGAGCAGTTTGCCTGTGCTTCCAAAAATAGAGGCAATGCCTACGGACAAACTCAAGTTGATTTCATCTGTGGCCTGACTGGTTGTAAAGAAGGGGTTGTTTTCCACATCTTCACTTAAACGGCCCATAAACTTATTCACTTTACGAGGAGGCATATCGGTTTGCAGAAGCACCGCTACCTCGTTGGCAGATACTCGATAACAAGAGAAATCCAAGGAAAGAAAGGTATCGCCCATTCTATTTTTTAAATAGAGGGATAACTGGGCGAGTAAGTCATCGGCCACATCATAACCATACTGTTCATTGATTAGGCGGAAATTACGAATTCTAAAGAGGGTTAAGTGTGCTTTATGATCACTTTCTTCTGACGATTGTAAGCGGCTGAGAAGAGCAAAGCGGTTCATTAGCCCTGTTTGTGAGTCATAGAGCCAATCTCTTGAGTCGGAGTCTGTGTGCTTAGCTAAATGCGTTAGGGCATCTTTTTCTTGAGATAAATCTTTAAAAACATTATTCATTAAATTGAAAATGGAAGCCAAAGAATTATCGATTTCTTGTGTTTTGATACAGCCATTTTGATGACGTGATTCGGCAGAGGTTTCACTCAAACCTATGTAGGTTAAGGCATGTTGCAGGCTTTTTGTTGACGCTTCTGAGCTGAAGAACTCACCAAAGCAAAAGGTACCATTGAGTTCTTTAACCTGACTTAACAGCGTGAGCTTGCTGTTATCATTAAGCACCTCTCCTTGGTCTCGGCTGATGCAATTAAATACAAAAAGGCTTTCTGGCGGCTGACGATAAAGCTGATTTAATTTATCTAGCGTGCCTTGTATTGAAGGCCAAGGGTGGAAGTAAACAAATTTTACCTGAGCACCTATCGGCAGAGGTTCACTCATTAAAATGCCGCCATTGTCGGTAAAATTAAGTGGAACAGAGTGCACTTCTCTATGGCTGGTTTTGTATTTTAGGGCGAACAGATTCATGACTTTAATGTCTGTACTGCTGCCATTGCCTAAATACCGATTAAATACTTGCTGTGCAGGTAAATGATCAATTTGCTGTAAAACGTTGCCCTTTATGGCTGTAATACGCATCTTCTTGCCGATATCTATGCTATCCACAAAGGCATCGTTATCGACATAGAGTTTATCTGACTCTAACGCAACCATAACGGCATGCTGCTGTAATAGTTGGTCTTGGTAGAGAACCCAGGTTTTTTCACTTTTAAATAGACCGGATAAACCACCGCAAAATTTAGTTTTGCTCATCCCTACCTTACTAAAGAGACTAGGGCTGGTGATAGATAAATCATCGGCAAGTACGATCGCCGCAGGAATGGCTTCGCCTTTATGTTCAAGAATGGGGGCAAAAAGCTTCTGACTAGCATCTTCGGCTTTATCTGGGTGTATGCAGGTATAATTATGTATGAGTTTTACATGATCAAAATAGCTGCAAATGAGAGTAACACCCTCTTGCTTAGGTTGACCTTGGTAAATTTGCTTTTCGCTGGACATACCAATGCGGCATGCATTCGGGCAATAATGAGTTAATAAATCAACCCAAACCCTCGTTTGAGCAATATCAGTATTTGCGTAAAACTGAATTAAATCAGGCTGTTTTAAATTAGCTAATACCGCTTCGAGTTCTTGAATTGAGTTACAATGAAAACTTTTACTATGCATGTTTTCTCTATTAGCTCATGGCGCAATTAAGTATTGGTGAATTTAAAGTCTATTTAATTGATTACAATATATTTATTAAAGCTAAAATAAATGACAAGCATTAAGTTGAACATGAATCTAGCCGAGTTGTCCATTTATGTCCTACCTCAATCATACTAATAAATCAGTTTATCTTTTACGTTGGTTATATATTGTACTCTTTAGCATGAGTTTAGTTCTTATGTGGAAAGGTGGGGAAATATTAAAGCAAAAGCAAATAGAAAATTTAAAGCAGTCTTCCAGTGCTGAATTAGCTCAATTAACCAAAGTCATTGTTAGTGCAATAGAAAAGTATCAGCACATGCCGACTTTGCTAGCGAGTAACAGCCGTGTGATTCGTGTATTAGAGCATGGTAGAGCATATGATATCAGGCAGCTTAATGCAGAATTAGAACAGATTAGCCGTATTACCGAAGCCTCAGAGAGTTATATTATTTCACCATCAGGTGTCACCATTGCTGCTTCAAATTATGATCAAGAAACCAGTTTTATTGGTAAAGATTTTTCCTTTAGGCCGTATTTTAAACAAGCCATGGCAGGGCTTTCAGGGCGTTATTATGCGTTAGGAACTACAACAAATAGACGCGGTTATTACTTTTCTTACCCAGTACGAAATGGCCACGAAATAATTGGTGTGGCTGTGGTAAAAGTGGATTTAAGCCAATTTGAATCTCGCCTTAAAAACAATAAATTTAATTTCTTATTGTTAGATCCTGACGGTATCGTATTTAGCAGTTCACGCCGTGAATGGTTATATAAAACCATTAATCAATTAACCCATGAAGAATTACAGCGCATTGTTCAAAGCCGCCGCTATAAAACGCAAGCTTTTGAAAAACTCCCTATCGTGGCAGAAGAGTCGTTTGATGAAGAGGCTAATTTACTGCAGTTATTGGAAGTTAGTAGCACTCTTAAGGGAGAGGAAAAGATAGACAGGATAAGTTACTTGCACTTATCCAGCTCGATTTATTCATTGGGCTTCAAGGTTGATTTATTAATTCCTATTACCTTGATTGAAGAAGAGGTCGCTCTTTGGCGTACCATCTTTATGGCCAGCTTGTTAATTTTGATTCTGGTACTCATTACCGCACGGTTAAGGCGTCGTATGCTAAGTGAGCGTTCACAAGCTTTAGAAATGAGCCGTCATAATCAAGCCTATATCAGAGAAATTATTACGAATACACAGGCGGGTCTTATTACGCTGGATGAAGAGCAAAAAATAGAATCCTACAACCCAGCAATGGAGACTTTAATAGATCATCCTTTGACTGAGCTAATAGGTATGCCTTTTAGTGATTTGTACACCCCAATTTCAGATGATCCAGAGGGTCAATCTAAAGCCTTATTTTCTGAAGTATCAGCTCCTTTTATCGTGACAGCCTCGGAAGGTTTTTTACATCTTAATA
The DNA here is from genome assembly GCF_000967665.1 of Marinomonas sp. S3726. Classification (NCBI taxonomy): domain Bacteria; kingdom Pseudomonadati; phylum Pseudomonadota; class Gammaproteobacteria; order Oceanospirillales; family Oceanospirillaceae; genus Marinomonas; species Marinomonas sp. S3726. The sequence continues at coordinate 9,328 of NZ_JXYC01000020.1, forward strand.
GCCAAAGCCCGCGACATAAGCAGCAAGTCGCAGTTGAGATGACCTTATGTAAAATGAACTTACCTAATAGCCTTAAATACTTGGTTACCTTCCATGATATGACAGAGCGTAAGCGGTATGAACAGGAATTGATGCATGCGAGAAATGCGCTCGAACACAGGGTAGTAGAACGTACCTCAGAATTAGAGCTGGCTAACCAAAGGTTAAGAGATGAAATTCAGCACCATAAGGAAACCCAGCAAGAGTTAATTCAAACAGCTAAGTTAGCCGTGTTGGGGCAATTAAGTGCGGGTATTAATCATGAGCTAAACCAGCCTTTAACAGCTATGCGCGCTTTTGCTGAAAACGGACTGACCTTTATAGAGCGTGAGAATATCACGCAAGCAAAAGGTAATTTAAACAAGATAGTGAATCTATGTGGTCATATGTCTGACATTATTTCACGTTTTAAGGTCTTTGCCAGAAAAGGGAATTTTCAACACTCTCCAGTCTCCTTAGATACTGTTATTCAAGGGGCTATGACCATCATGATGCAACGTATTAAAGATGCCGAGATAGAGTGCATTCTCCCTAAAATTAATACAGAGCAAGTGATTGGTGATGTGGTTTTGTTGGAGCAAGTTCTGGTTAACCTGATCGCCAACGCGATTGATGCCATTATGGAATCTGATCATAGCCAGAAACGGATTGAAATTAAAATAGAGCAGCCAGCTCATGATCTTGATAAACAAGACTCTTGGTTAACCATACGCGTTTTGGATTCAGGAAATGGTATGGATGATGTTGTTTTAGCGTCTTTGTTTGAGCCCTTCTTCACCTCTAAATCAGATAGTGTTGGGTTAGGTTTAGGGCTATCTATTAGCCAAAGAATTGTGGAATCCATGGGGGGCAGCATCAGTGCTGCCAATATCACTCAAGGTGAGCATTCTGAGTGCTATAAAGATGTTAATATAGGTGCTGAATTTAGCGTGACTTTAAAAGCCGTTTAATCGAATAGGAGGATGTCGCTTAACATGACTAGTGCAGGTAAGGTGTTATTGATTGATGATGAGTCTATGGTGCGTTCTGCCATTTCTCAAACATTAGAGTTAGAGTCCTTTGAGGTGCTGGAATATGCCAATGGCAAAGGGGTGATTGAAAATCTCTCGATAGACTGGCCTGGCATTATCGTAAGTGATATTAACCTTCCTGGTTTAAATGGTTTGGACCTTTTTGAACAAGTTAAACAGGTTGATGAGAGCATTCCTGTTATCTTTATTACAGGTCACGGTGATATCAGTATGGCGGTTAGTGCCATGCGAGATGGGGCCTATGACTTTATCGAAAAACCTTTCTCCAATGATGCTTTTCTGGATGTGGTGCGACATGCCATGGAGAAACGCAAACTTACCCTTGAAAACCGCCGACTAAGACAAGAGCTACAGGCGCAAAATGCCCCAGGCCCACGTATTATTGGTAATACTGCTGGGGTGAACCGTCTAAGACAAACACTTTTACACGTGGCAGATACGGCGGCAGATATTCTGATTAATGGTGAAACGGGCACAGGGAAAGAGCTGGTGGCACGCTATATACACGAGCACAGTGGTCGCCAAGGTAATCCTTTCGTTGCTATCAACTGTGGTGCTGTGCCTGAATCTATTATGGAAAGTGAGCTTTTTGGCCATGAAAAAGGCGCATTCACCGACGCTAAAACCCAACGTATTGGTAAGTTGGAACACTCCAATGGTGGCACACTCTTTTTAGATGAAATTGAAAGCATGCCCATGTCTATGCAAGTTCGTTTATTACGAGTGCTAGAAGAGCGAAAAGTGGAGCGTCTAGGCTCGAATAAAGGCATAGATCTCGACCTTAGAATTCTTGCTGCGACCAAGGTGGATTTAAAAGAGTTGAGTGAAACAGGAGTGTTTCGACAAGACCTTTATTACCGTCTCAATGTTGTCAGGGTGGATATTCCAAGCCTAAGGGATAGAACTGAAGACATCCCGCTTTTGTGGCAGCATTTTTGTCTGGTTGCTACCGCTCAATATAAGCGTGAATCTGAGCCAGTGACGGCCTCTCGCATGCATAGTTTGATTAGTTATGAATGGCCCGGCAATGTCAGAGAATTGCGAAATCTGGCAGAAAGGTATGTACTTATGGGGGAGGCATGTACTTTTGAGTTTGACCAAATTATCACGACAAATGAACATAACCCTGGTGTCATGACCTTGCCTGAACAAGTGGAGCGATTTGAGAAAACGCTTTTAGAGCAAGAACTAACTCATCAGAAAGGGTCAATAAAAGGCACTATGGATGCGCTTGGTTTACCGCGAAAGACCCTTTACGACAAGATGAGAAAATATGATTTAGATAAGGACTTTTATAAATAAATCATTGGGAGAAAAGATGGTTAGCATTGTAACTTTAGAAGATATTGCCACACTGAGGGAATCATCCGAAGTGGAATGTAAGCTTGCTCAAGGGCGAGATGGTAAGGGGCAATTACCCGATGATATTTGGGAGAGTTACAGTGCGTTTGCTAATACAGATGGTGGCGATATCTTGCTTGGTTTAAAAGAGTTAGATGATGAAACCTATCAATTAGCGGGTATTGAAAATACCGAAAAAGTGATCGACGAGTTATGGCAAGGGCTGAACAACAAGACGGTTACTAATATGAACTTGATCCCTAAAAACTGGATTAAGGTTGTGACTATCATGGGTAAGAATATGATTCACATCTTGGTACCTAAAGCCCCGCCAGAACAAAAGCCCATTTACATTAAAACTGATCCACTTAAAGGAACTTATGTACGTTTAGGTAGTGCGGATATGCAGCAAGATGCCATTACAGTAAGTCGATTATTAGCCGAACAGAAAAAAATACTGGAAGCACAAAGCTAAGCTTTTTTGCTAGAGGTTTAAGCCTTTAAGCTCAGTCATGTTTTAATCAATATAATTCTTTTCCCCTTAGCAGAGTAGACATTCGATGGATGTAACGGCATTTTTAGCTTGGTTCGAGTCATATTTTTTAGCAACTACCTCGCTTAATGTGTTTGTTATCTTGGTTGCTGTTGCCTGCTTTACGTCATTTACAACCGCCGTTTTTGGTGCTGGTGGTGGCGTCATGATGTTAGGTGCTATGGCTCAAGTTTTGCCACCTCAAGTGATTATTCCTTTACATGGAGTTGTACAGCTAGGCTCAAATACTGGCCGCGCTATCATGAGTTGGCGTTATATTGATTGGCGTTTAATTTCACGATTTTTACCCGGTGCTGTAGTGGGTATTTTGCTAGGTAGCTTGCTCTTGGTCAGCTTAACCCCATCGACCATATATCTCACCGTGGCCTTATTTATCTTGTACCTGTGTTGGGGGCCTAAGCTACCTAAGCTGGTATTGGGAACATTAGGCACAGGAATAGCCGCTGCCGTAACCAGCTTTTTAACTTTATTCGTGGGGGCTTCTGGCCCTTTAGTTGCCGCCTTTATCAAGCAAATGCATGCCTGCAAATTCACTACGATAGCGACTTTTGCTGTGGCCATGACAAGTCAGCATTTATTAAAAATTAGCGTATTTTATCAGGTCGGATTTCCACTATTGGACTGGCTGCCTCTGTTGGTATGCATGATCGTAAGTGGCGCCATAGGGACATTTGTTGGATTAAAGGTATTGAAATATGTCTCTGATAAGAGCTTTCACCGTACCTTTAATTTGATTCTAACTGGGTTAGCGTTACGTATGATGTGGCAGGCTTGGGATGCGCTTTAGTTATTTAAAAGAAAAAGTAGGCTTAGTTGCGTACTTTTTCTTTAACAACCAGCTTGATCACGAAATCAGGGCGAAACAGTATCATCCAATAGCTGAGTAATAAGCTTGTAAGACCTGTGATTACCATATGGTTTTGATAGGTTTGCCAGAAGATATATTGGCTAGAAGAGGGAGTATTAAAGCCAGTAAAAATCAGAATAAAAGGCAGAATACAGCAAGCGATAATAAGTAGAAGACTTTTGCTTTTGCAAATTCTTGTCGCCTTCTGCTGAGAGTTCAATGTATTGTGCATAAAATCAACCTTCTTAATCTGTCTTGTTCTGATGCTGTTCTGCTTTGCGTCCATCCTTTGGCAGCAGTAAAAATTTTAAGCCTATTATCTATAACGGCAGCTTATGTTTTTTCTTTATTCATTAGGTTGATATTTATAAATTAAAATAAAGGAGAAAAAATGAAGCCAATGTTGAATTAGGGTGATTTCACTTTTTCTCCATTTTTAACTAATCGGTGAACTCTATGCTGGCTAGCTCTCCATTTTCTTGTCTGACGATAACCGTAGAGAATTCAGGTGTGGCTGAGTAAATCACCATAAAGCGACCCGTAATATAGGCATCGGCGTGAATTGCCCAAGGTGCCATGTGAATGCCATAACCAAAAGGCACCTGAAAGGCGGAGACTTCATCAAGGCCCTCTTCATTGCGTTTACCAATAATAAGGTAACCCCCACAGGTTTCATCTAAAGGCATATGAAAATGAGGCCTATCATGGACTTCGAGGTAAGCGCCACCACCTAATTCTGGCTTCAGTAAATACTCTTGAGGGTAATCTTTACCTACTGAGGTGACGGTTAAAGGAAGGTTGCCGCTAGCATCAAACTTGATCGCATCGCCGATTTTAACTAGACGAGAATGATAATAAGCCAGATGCTCTGGTGTTGCCTCAGCAATGGCAATCTTCAGACTTGCCTCGCCCTTGTTTAATAAATATCGCCCGTTACCACCTAAAATATTGGCGTCGTCTATGGTTAGGTCGACTTTTGCCTGCCAATCTCCAGTAAGCTTACTTCTGGGTGGTGCGATGGGTTGAGGTAAAGGCGCAATGGTAAGATCTTCAGCTTCATACATGCCATCAAGTTGTAATTGATAAACCTTGTTAGGCTGCACATATCCAAGGTAATTCTCTGTTCGCATATAGGATTCAGGGCTAGCCCCTTGGCGATTTACCGTTAAAACAGGTACATCTTTTTGTAGGTCTTCAGGCAGTGATCTTAAACCTGACAAGACATCTTCTTGAACAGTCCAATGGGCTGCTTTCATATGGGGACTCCTTGGGGGTAAAGTGGCGCAATTAATGCGCCACCTGAATTAGATATTAAGCTTGAGAGTGTCGTTTTAGTTTGCCGCTTGTTTTAACTGGACATCATCTGTTTGCGTTTGGTTGTTATGCTCTGTGGTGCTGGTTTTAGCTCTGAATAGGGCAATGCCTAAATAAGCCAGCAGAATAGAAAGTAGCGGGTTAAACCAGTTAAGTAGGGCATAGGGTGCGTAATCTAAAACACTCACTCCTAAAGTTGAGGCAAAGAAAGCACCGCCTGTGGTCCAAGGAATCAAGGCCGTCGTTAAGGTTGCACCTTCTTCTAGAGAGCGTGACATCAGGCTTCTATCTAGCTTGTGTTTATCATAGGCGTCGCCGAATAATTGGCCGCCAAGAATGATAGACATATAAGCTTCACCCATACTCATGTTGCCAAGGAAGCAAGATAGAATCGTTGTGGCTACTAGGCTGGCAGCACGTTTAACTCGGCTTAGAATACTAGAGATAAGCACACGTAAAAATCCAAATTGGCTTAATATGCCACCTAACGCCAAGGCCATAAGGGCTAAAGATAAAGTCCACATCATGGAGGAGATACCGCCACGGCTAAACAACTTATCTAGTGTGCTAATGCCTGTTTCGAATGAACCACCAGAAAAGAGTGAATTGAGTACAGTGGTGAACTGAGCCCCTTGCATCAAGATAGCAATCAAAACAGCGACAACGGCTGCACTCATCATGGCAACTTCGGCGCTGATTTTTTTCAAGCTCATTACTAACATCACAACAAAAGGCAGTAGGCAAATTAGGTTAATGCTGTAGGTGTTTTCTATGCCAGCTAACATAGCATTAAGCTCTGACGCCGGTAGACCATGCTCGGCATAACTCATTCCCATGAAGGAAAAAACAACTAAGCAAACAAGATAGGCAGGGCCTGTGGTGTAGAGCATGCCTTTAATGTGAGTGTATAAATCTGTGCCAGAAGACATGGCAGCTAGATTGGTTGTATCAGAAACAGGTGACATCTTATCGCCAAAACAAGCACCAGAGACAACAACACCCGCCACTAGCGGTAATGGAATTCCCATGGCTTCACCTATTCCCATAAGCACCACACCAGCGGTGCCGACAGTGCCCCAGCTAGTGCCAGTCGCAACCGACATAAAGCTGCATAGAATCAGACCTGCGGGTAAAAAGAGGGCGGGAGATATGATCTCAAGACCATAGTAAATAAGTGCTGCGACTGTGCCGCTTTGAATAAAGGCCGCAATCAGAACACCGATAAGAATGAAAATATAGATGGCGGATAGGGCGCCTTGTATGCCTGAGTTCATGGCATTACGAATAGATTTAAAGCCATCTTGGCTGAGTTTAAGTGCGCTAATGCCTGCGATTAAAAGGCAGATAAGCATGAGGCTATGTAAGCTAGCCTTTAAATAAAACAAGCCTACACCTATGACACACACTATGGCGCCAAAGGTTAGAAAGGATTGCCTAAAACTTGGACTTTGTAGCTGGTTAGACATCTGGGTTCTCCCACTTTATTTTTATATTTAGAGAGCTAAGGCTAGCAAAAGAAAATTCTATCCCCTATCCTAATTTGCTAAACAACCTATTAGAAAAAACTAATGCTTTATGTTTATTTTACCTTCATTTCAATCCTTAAAGATATTCGAATCTGCCGCTAGGTTAGCCAGCTTTACTAAAGCGGCTGATGAGCTAGGAATCAGTCAGGGTGCGGTAAGTCAGCATATTAAGAACCTAGAAATTAGAGCAGGTTTTGACGTGTTTGAACGTACTGGGCGAAGGGTTATTCTCACCTCGTCTGGGCAAGTCTTATTAGATGCAGTAAAGCATGGATTAGGACACATTCAACATACAATTGAAGTTGAAAAACGAAAAAAGCAGGCAAATGAAATCGTTATATCAAGCCAACCAGGCTTTGCGATACGCTGGCTGCTACCGCGTATTATGGCTTTTAATCAGGCTCATCCTAAACTTAAAATCAGTGTAAATACGGTTACCAGCCCTCTGGATTTCTCTTTGTATCATGCTCAAGCTGGGCTCTATTATGGCTCGAAAGAGATTAAAGCAGGTGAGACGGAGAAGCTGTTTGATGAGCACCTGATTCCTGTTTGCTCAGCTAAGTTTGCAGAGCAGCATAAGTTACAGCCACCGTTGAATAAAAAACAACTTGAGAAGTTGGTTAACTTGCCGCTATTAGGTGATTTAAGCCCAGTACCACCGCCTTTTGACGATACTTGGTCCTATTGGGCTAAAGCAGTCGGAATCGATTTGTCGCTGGATCATATTGATCGACAATCCCAGTCTAATATCACTCTGCAACTGGCTGAGTTAGGTCATGGGATAGCGATAGGGCGAACCTCGTTAGTTATGGATGCGATTCAGGCTGGCAGTTTGATTGCTTTAACTCAGGCTGAGGTGAAGAACCCTTGTTATTACCAATTAGTCTCTAATCCCGCCATGCCAAAAAACAAAGCATTGAACACCTTTTCCGCTTGGCTTGAAGTGCAATCAAAAGAGATAAGTGAGTTTAAGTTACTGATTTAAAATAAAAAGTAAAAAACGCCATGACAGGGCAGTGTCATAGCGTTTTTTTATCTTCACTTGTTGGCTCCTTTTGTTAAGAAGCCATTAGTTAGATTGTTTAATGGGGCTAATTGATTAGCTCCGGCCCCATAATGCTGTAAGGCAAGTAAGTTGATAGCGCTGGAACATAAGTTACTATGATCAGGAATACCATTAGTACAGCAACGAATGGCATAGCCGCTCTTACGACTTGTGCCAGACTCATACCGGTAATACCTGAGGTCACAAAGAGGTTGAGGCCGATAGGCGGCGTGATCATACCTATTTCCATGTTCACTACCATGATAATACCTAGGTGGATTGGGTCTATGCCAAGTTGCATCGCAATTGGGAAGACAACGGGTGCCACGATCACTAATAGGCCAGATGGCTCCATGAACTGACCACCAATCAAGAGAAGTACGTTGACAGCAATCAAGAAGGTGAACCAGTTAAAACCAACACCTAGCATCCATTCAGTAATCATTTGCGGAATACGTTCAGAAGATAGGGTATGAGCAAATAATAGAGCGTTGGCAATAATGAACATCAGCATGATGGTGGTTTTTGTACCATCTAGCATTACCTTACGAGACTCACCACCAAACAAGGCAGGGAAAAAAGCGCGCCCCATTTGACCTAGATTACGTGCCCAGATAGGTAGGCCTGCTAACAAACATTTGAACAAAGGTGCATTAATCGCATGACCACGTTTGTAAATGTAGAAAATAGCGAGAGCGACACCCATGATTAGGCCCCAAATAGCACGATCACCAGAGGTAATAGTTTCGCTATCTGCAAGTGCGAAGAAGGATAGGATCTCCCATACTAAGAAGAAAGAGACACCATAAACACTACCATTAAAGCCAACACGGGCAATGGCAGAGTCTGATTCTTCTACCCAAGGGGTATTCTTAAGAGGCCCCATATCGCGGTAAACAAAAAGTGCGATAAAGATAGAGTAAACCGCAGCAACGACCGCGGCTTCTGTTGGTGTGAAAACACCACCATAAATACCACCCATGATGATAACGACTAGGAACAAGCCCCAACCCGCTTCTTTACCACCGCGTACAATATTGCCAAAACCTTTCCAAGGCTCTGCCGGCAGGCCTTTAATACGAGCAACCACATAGATAGCTAGCATCAACATACCGCCTGCTAATAGACCTGGGAAGACACCCGCTAGGAACATACGACCAACAGATACGTCAGTTGCAGCAGCGTACACTACCATTACGATAGAAGGTGGAATCAAAATACCCAAGGTACCTGCGTTGGCGATAACACCAGAGGCGAACTCTTTTGAGTAACCCACTTGGCGCATACCGGCAATAGCGATGGTACCGATAGCCACTACGGTTGCTGGCGATGAGCCTGATAAAGCAGCAAACATCATACAAGCGAGTACCGATGCCATTGCCAAGCCACCACGGAAGTGACCAACAGCGGCAATCGCAAAGTTGATCAAGCGTTTTGCCACACCACCTGTAGACATAAAAGACGATGCCAATATGAAAAACGGGATCGCAAGTAAGGTGTAATGCTGGCCTGCTCCAAATAAGGATAGGGCGATTGATGATAATGAATCGTGAGAGAAAAAGGTCACGAATAAGATAGAAGATAGACCTAAAGATATACCTACAGGTACCCCGATAAAGAGTAACCCTAGCACTAGGCCAAATAAAATTAATGATTCCACAACGAGCTCCTTAGCCGCAAGTTAGATAGGTTAGTCTTTTAAAACGTCTTTATTTTCTTCAACCAGATCTTGTGCTTCGTGACCACTGATCAGCATCTCTCTTTCGCCGTTATAAATGGCAATGAAAGCTTGAATCGAGCGGAAGCAAAGCATGGCTAAACTTATGGGTAAGATCACCAAGACTAACCAGCGGTGAACACGGGGTTTAATGTCTAATAACTCTTGTAGGAATACAGGGTATCTCAGTTCTTCAGAGCCAATGCCAATTTTGAACATCTTGCTCCAATATTCGATGGCGCCGCCTCTTACTTCAACATTCAGTAGAGTCAGCCAAGTAGAATCTAGCAGGATAAAACCATACATCATGGCTGCGAATGCACCAGTGAGGGATAGAAATTTGCGGGTTTTCGATGGCACCGCATTGAGGACAATATCCACACCTAGGTGTAAGCCGGTTTTAATACCATAACTCATGCCCAAAAGGATCAACCAAGAAAACGCGATCGTGGTAAATTCAAGTGCTGCATGCCAGCCAGTATTAAAGCCATAACGGGCAATAACCTGTCCAAACGAAACGAGCATGATGGAGGTAATAACCAAAACCATGAGGTTTTCTTCAGCCTTATCCACGGCGTTAGGATAGCGCTTCTCTAATCCCCAGAGAATCAGAATAAATAGTAATAGATAAAAGTGTGGCCAATATGCCATGACAGTCTCCAGACTCGTATTCAGATAGACGGTAACTTAAAACGGACCTTACCCCACGGATCGAGTCAGCATGGGATAGGGCCAAAAGGAGTGTACTCTCAGTGCTTTATGGAGATAAAACAGTACACAAAACTGGGCGATAGGCGGGAGATGAGGGCCCCACCTATCAGTAGCAGCTTAGGATTCAGCTGCGGCTTTGACTAGGTCTTTACCAATGTATTGGTCAAATTGAGACCAAACTGGCTTCATAGTATCAACCCATTCTTGACGCTGTGCTGGTGTAAGGGTGTTAATCTTACCGCCTGCCTTCAAGATGTTGGCACGGTTAGCCGCTTCTTTCGCTTTAACCGATTGGTTTGCTTCTTGAGTCACATCATTAGCAATTTGCATGAACTGAGCACGAGTACTGCTATCTAGGCTGTCTAGGAACTCAGAAGACGTCATGAACAAGTAAGCTAATAGCTGGTGGTTGGTTTCAGTCACACTGTCTTGTACTTCAAAGAATTTTTTAGTGTAAATGTTAGACCAGGTGTTTTCTTGACCGTCTACAACGCCTGTTTGTAGCGCGCCGTATACTTCAGAGAAAGACATCGCCTGTGGAGAAGCACCCATTGCAGAAATCATTTGTTTAGCAACATCAGAGGTTTGTACGCGGAATTTTAAACCTTCAGCATCACTTGGGACTTCTAGCTTTTTGTTAGCAGAGAAGTATTTCATGCCAGACATCCAGTAGCCTAGACCAACAAAGCCTGCATACTCATCCATCTCAGTTAGCAATTCTTTACCTTCTGCAGATTGAGTGAAACGAATCGCATGGTCCATATCTTTAAAGATGAAAGGTAGGTCGAAAACACCGTATTTATCTGTATAAGAACCGAATTTAGATAGAGATGGCGCTAATAATTGAACATCGCCAAGTAACAGTGCTTCAAGCTCTTTACTATCACCAAACAGCGTTGAGTTTGGATAAAGTTCTACACATAGTTTGCCGTTCATTTCTTTATTAACACGTTCAGCGAACTTGTTAGATGCAACCACTTTAGGGTGAGTTGTACCGCCCGTTACATGGCTAAATTTAACAACGCGTTCACCTGATTCACAGCTAGCTTGAGCGCCAGTGGCAGCAAGTGTTAGAACAGCGGCAGAAAGAGCAAGATTAAATTTTTTCATTTTTATTAGACTCCGACAGGGTACTTATTATTGTTTGTCTGTGTGACTTAACAGAGATTTATCGTCTCTTTTAAGTTGTTAATGCCTTAACTATGAGATTAATGGCATACAAGTTTCTATGTTACGGAGCTGATATAGCAGAAAGGGTGCCAACTTTTGTTTTTGTTTTTAACTTGTTGAATCTTAAGACTATTTTTGTTTTCTGTTAGAGGTGAGGAAAAGCATAGCTTTAGCTATTGGGGGTAATATGACTCATGGAAAAATACGTATGGGTGGAATTTCACCCATAACCATTATTTATCTTTATTCACCTTTTGTGGTGATAGTAAGCTCATGAAATATAAGAATAAAATCTAAATAAGCAAAGAGTTTCAGCTAATTTAATGTAAATGACATTCTTGATTTAGAGATTAAAATACTTGGTTTTTATCTCATTCTAAAAAAAGGGGTAATTCCACCCAAATGCTAATTAATTATTTAAAAACAAAAGGTTATCTTTAAATAAGCTAAGGTTGGAATGATAAAAGATAGAAAAGTGAGTTCTTATCAATAAAATGTGGTTTATTTACATAATTAAGTCATTTATCTTTAATAACTTATCTATAAATTAGCTATGCTAAATAAAATAAAAAATATTTATGATGGGTTTCCTATGAAAGCTCTTTCTGTATTATCTCATTTATTTTCTGGTTTTAAAAAATCTGGCCTGATACTAACTTTCCTTGTTTTTAGTCTCTCTACTCCTATTAAAGCTGCACCCTTGGTGTTTTTGGCAGATCATTTCCCTCCCTACGAATTTGCTAACCCTATGGGCAAGGCCTTGGGCTTTGATGTAGAAGTTATCGATAAAATTTTCAAAGATATAAATCTTGATGCTCAGTTTAAATTTGTACCTTGGAACCGTGTAATCAATACAGTTAAAAAGGGGGAGGCTGCTGGTTATTTCTCTTGTGCTTATAAACCTGAAAGAGAAGCCTATTCCTATTATTCAGATGTTTTAAGTACTGCCACACAAGGTATTATCGTAAAGCGTGGTTTTGATGTGTCTGGTATCCGTTATGTTTCTGATCTTAAAAGGTTGAAAATTGGATCTGTAGAAGGTTATGCCGCGAACCAGTATTTAAAAGATGCCGGGATAGCGTTTGAGAAGATAGGCCATATTAGTAATGCCTTTCCCATGTTATCGCGAGAAAGGTTCGATGCTTTATTTTTAAGTTTAGAAGCGGGTATGTTTCTCGCTTCTGAGGCTGGCTTGAGTGATAAACTGGCTTACATCCCTATGCAGGATATCCCAGTGAGAAAGTATTACCTCTGCTTTAGTAACCAGCTTGAAAACCATAAAGAAATCGCTGAGAAATTTAACAAAAAACTCGCTGAATTTAGAGAAGATGGTACTTATGAAATGATTCATGACAGATACCGTTAATCGAAATAGTTTTCTAGTTGTTAAATGATCGAGAAAGATAAAGTTGAACTTATAACAAATGTAGCGCCACGGACTGCCTAAGCGCCTTGTCTATGGCTTTTTTAGAGAGCAGCTTAAACTGAGCAAAGTTAGCTTCTTTAATGGGGTTTAATACTGCTTCATTTAATAGCGCTATTTCTTGGCTCTGCTCCATTTCTTTTTTTGCTATCACACTACGATACAACTGGGCCCTAATGGTTTCATAGGGTCTGTGGTGGTGAGCGAAGAGTTTAAGGTCATGTTGATCTTTTTCAGCTTCAATTGCTTTGAATGAGGCTGTTTCTATATAGTCTAACTGATCCTTATTGGGTCCTGTTTGCACTAGTGCTTGCGCGAGTTTCTGCTCAATATCTGGGTAGTCTCTGTCTAAATTTTGTTTAAGGTTTGATAAATAGAAGGCCTGATATAAACGCGCCTGCTTTTCAGCTTTGGCATTTAATGGCTTTAACATCATCACAGAGTAACAGCCGCTAGCTTGATCTCTTGCTGTCCCTAAACGAACGCAAATAAAACCATTTTTTTGCCAAAAACTTACCACATCAAAAGTGGCTGCAAAGCTGGTTGATAAAAAGTCGACTTTATCTTCTATTCCTGCCTCGCCTATTTTTGTCAGAAGCTGGCTGGCATAACCTTGTTTTTGTAAATGGCTTTGGCTGGCAATACGACTGATACGCCAATACCGATAGTCACCCGCATCTAAATGGCCTTCATGGGCGAGTAAGGATTGAGGTAATAGGTGGCCTCTTGGGCGTCTAGTGCCCTGTGCTACAGCCAAGGAAAGTGAAGAATCAAGTAAGCCTTCTTCACTAATGATGGCAGTAGAAATGAGCTGGTTATCAGCTTTCATTAGCCAGGTGCTCACGCTAGGGTCATCCAATATCCACCTTATATCATCAGGAGATGTTTGATAGTGGGCGCTCACTAATAGCGAAAAGTATTCGTCTAAAGTTTTCTCTTTATCTAGCCAGTTATCTTGTTTTATTTTTTCAATATTAAGCTTTTTATAGTGAGAAGAAGGTAGGCCTTTATCTGGTTTCCCTTTTAACAACAAAAGGTCACTGATAAAAGCCTCTAGCACATCACCTTTACGCCAGCGTATAGGCTCAGATAAGGTGAGGGTATTAAAGTGTTCGCTCTCTTGCTTTAAATAATCAATAAACTTAATGCCAAATCCTCGGCCAGAACCTTCGTAACCGTGATTTGTTGAGGAAAAAATTAAATGCTTATAAATACTGAATAAAGACGTCAGCATGGGGAGGGGCAAAGCGGCTGCTTCATCAACAATGAGGAAGTCTAGTTTTTTTGGACTATGTATCAAGCTATCGGGTGAAAAGAATAAGTTATGCGCTAAACTTTCTGTCTTTGGACTATTGTCTAATGTTTGAAAATAACTCTTCTCTAATTGCGCAATAGCGGCTTTATTTGGGCCTGTTATTGCAACACTCATCTCTGCTGATATTTGATTGAGTTGTGCTAGAGCAATGCCTAACGCTGTTGATTTTCCTCTTCCTCTATGGGCAAGGACGAAGCTAGCAGATTTATTCTCTAAGGGTGTTTTTCTCTGCTCATTGGCTTTTATCGCAAAGGTTTTTATGGCTTCGATAAGCTGGTTTTGCTCTTTGCTGGGGATAAGGTCTTTCGGGCCTTTTTGAATGCTAGCGAGAGCATGAGGTGCGCTAGTGAAAGTTCCAAGTTTAATATGCTGTATCTTGTTTAGTTTTAACTTGGCTAAAAAATATTCTTTAAAGTTAGGCTTTGCATCTTCGAAAGTAAGCGGCCAAGGCAGATAGCGGGCCTGCTCTTGATCTATGTTATTTAGCCAATGCTTTAAATCTCTTAAGGCAAGTACGAGAACGCCGCCACCTTTAATAGTGCCTGCGATAAGGCTTATGGCAGAAGCAGATAATCCTTCTTCTATATCTAGAAAAACCGCTTCATGGCTTTGTCCTAATACTTGCTTAAGTTTTTTATTAGGGATCGCTTTACAGGTTTCAACTTGAGGGTTTTTGATCGCATGAAATATATCAAGATCTGGTGCTGCTAATATTGGTTGACGTAAGTTTTCGCTTAGGTTGAAAAAATGGTCAAGACACGCATCAAGGTCACCTTCAAGCAGTACAAAATGACGGTGATGATGGGCAGGGTTAATATCAGACATAGACAGGTGTTAGTTGGTAAGCATAATCAAGATGTCTAATCATACTCGTCCATCTAGCTTGTGCTCAAGCAAGATAAAGCGCTAATTATAAAAAGGCCGAGTTCAATCATGAACTCGACCTTTTATACTGCTATTTCAGTTTGAAAGAGCTTAAATCTTGCTGCAACTGTTGGCTTAACGCCTTGATGTTTTGGCTGTGTTGGCCTGATATCTCAGCTTGAGAGAAGGTTTCGCTGGCGCTCGTTTTCATCTCAAGGCTACTGCTTCTTATCTGGCCAGATGCCGCACTCTGTTCTTCTGTCGATGCCGCAACGGAAGACATACGCGCTTCAACTGTGCTGATAGAAGCCTGTATTTGAGCTAGAAGCTCACCTGCTTTACCTGCTTTTTTCACACTATCAGCAACTTGCTGACTGCCAGACGCCATGCTGTTAACCGCTGATTGGCTGTTTTGTTGCAAGCTTTCAACAACCTTGCGAATCTCTTCGGTAGATTGCTGTGTTCTCTGGGCTAATACCCTAACTTCATCAGCAACAACGGCAAAACCACGGCCTTGCTCACCCGCTCTTGCTGCTTCAATGGCAGCATTTAGGGCTAACAGGTTTGTTTGCTCGGCAATAGAGTTGATGACATCAACCACATCACCAATGCTTTTACTGTTTGCTTCCACTTCTTCAATGACATTAGAGGCATGAGTAAAGGCGTTAGATAGCTCACCAACTGTGACTTCAACGTCCTTCATTGCATCATTACCATCATTGGTTACAACGCGTGCATTGACGGTTTCTTCAGACACTTCATTCGCGGTGTTTGCTACATGTTCAATGGAACTTGCTACCTGATCGATCGCAGATGCTACTTGTAAGCTTTCCATTTCGTTTTTACTGGATTGCTGTTTTAACTGGTTGTTAGCCTGATCAATAGAATGAGATGACTCAATTAATAGCTCACTTGAGTTACGTACTTGGGTGATAACCCCGATAAGGCCATCACGCATAGCGGTAATATCACGCTTTAACAGGTCCATTTCATTCTTGCTGTCACGACTATTTAGCGCTTTAAAGCGAAAATCTAGTTGGCCTTGGCCTAATAGTTCTAAGCCTTGGGTGATCTCTTTCATAGGCATAAGCGCACGTCGGATGATGAACCAAAGTAGCGCTGAAAGCAGGATAGCACCAAGAATAGATAGCATACCTAGGTTGATAATATTGCTAATAATAAGACCTTGGTATTCATCACGATAAAGCTTAATCGCAACGACCCAATCCCAACCCTCGATATGTTGGAACACAGCTTTAGAGTGCTCCGCTTGCTGATCACGACCAGCCACTTTGGCTTGATAAATGATGCTGCCTTGTTTGCTTTGATACATTTTTGCAAAGGTGCTTTTTAGCTCAGGGAACTCTTGATAAAGGTTTTTGCCTGTTAGAGTAGGGTGTAATAAGAGTTGGGCTTCGTTCTTACCTGTATCAGTAATATAGACGTAGCCAGATGAGCCGAAAGTCAGTTTGCCTAGAGAGTGATTGATCTCAGCTAGAATATCGTCATAGGCAACACCAATATACAAAATGGCAATGGTTTTACCTGATTTGGTCACAGGCACATACTTAGTCATGTAGTTTTTGCCAAATAGGAAAGCCTTACCCACATAAGCTTGGCCAGACATTAGCATTTGATAACCTGGGTGCTTATTGCCTAAGTAGGTACCAATCGCTCTAGCCCCGTTTTCTTTTTTAAGTGATGTTGTTGCTCTTAAAAAGTCGTTGCCATCACGTACAAAAATCGTCGCAGTCGCTCCAGTTGAACGAGTGAATTGATCAATTTTAGTGAAATTTAGGTTAAGTACTTCACCTTCTAAGGTCACTACAGGGCTATCGAATGCGCCTACCTTAATCGTTTCATTAGGATCAACGTCTAGCGCTTTAAATTCATCGTTTAATACATTTGATAAGGTATGAGTCATTTGCATAATCGAATCATACTGAGCTTCAAGTTGAGTGCTGATTAAGCTAACTTCTTTTACTTGGTTGGTATCTGAAATTTTATTGATCTCTTTATAGAACACCATAGAGACAACTAATAAAAATAGAGAGATTGCGAGTACGACGCTGATAAGCGCACTAATACTTAGCTGTCTTGGCAGTGACCAGCGAGAATAAAAATTGAACATTACCTATCCTTTGTAAGATGAATTTTAACTTCTAGTGAGAATGATTATCATTTGACAATAATTTATATTTATTTTGTTTACATGTAAATGACAATCAGTAACAAAAGTGAGCAATCTTACATTTTTGTTTGTTTTTTGCACTAGAAATTTAACTTAATTTTCTGCTTTTTCGCTTTAAGAACAATAAGGTATGTTTTTAGGTAAGATTTAAGAGGGAAATCGTGATTGATGTGTAAATACACGGAAAAGATCGTTAAGAGGAGCTAAAGGTTTGTATAGAAGACCTTTAGCCCCACATTTTTAGCTTAATTCGAATGTGCTTAGGTCATTTTGTAACTGATTTGTAAGCTGTTTTATTGTTTTAGTATGCTGTTGCGAGGATTCTGCCTGTAGGAAGGTTTCGCTAGCACTGCTTTTTAGTGAGTGCGTGCTGCTACGTATTTGTGAGCTTGCTACACTTTGTTCCTCTGTTGAAGCCGCAACAGATCCCATGCGAATTTCAACTTCACTAATGGATTGTTGAATTTGGGTGAGCAAGTGCCCAGCATCGGCAACCTTATCTATACTCTCTAAAACTTGCTGATTACCTTTCGCCATATTATCCACGGCCGCTTGTGTATTAGTTTGCAGCTTTTCAACCACTTGTCTTATTTGTTCGGTCGATGTTTGAGTCCGCTGAGCTAACACCCGTACCTCATCTGCAACCACAGCAAAACCACGACCTTGTTCGCCTGCTCGTGCTGCTTCTATCGCTGCGTTGAGAGCTAACAAGTTAGTTTGTTCGGCGATGCCATTAATCGTATCAACGACTTCACCTATCCCTTGGCTATTGGTTTCTACCTCTTTAATGATGCTAGAAGCTTGATGAAAGGCTTCTGATAACTGAGCAACAGTCGCCTCAACTGCCTGCATGGCAGAATTACCTTTGCTCGAAATCATGCTGGCATTGGTTGTTTCTTGTGAGACTTGATTAGAGTTATTAGCAACCTCTTCAATGGATTGTGCAACTTGTTCTATTGCAGAAGCCACATGCAAACTTTCTTGCTCACTTTGACTCGCTTGGCTCTTAAGCTGAGAGTTAGCACTATTAATAGACTCTGATGAGGCGATCAAGCTTTCACTTGAATTTCGTACTTGTGTAATGACATTAATTAACCCATCGCGCATGGCGGTAATATCGCGTTTTAATAGGTCGACTTCGTTACGACTTGTCCTAGGGTTTAACGATTTAAAACGGAACGATAGCTGCCCTTTACCCAGCTTAGAAAGGCCTTTGGTGATTTCTTTCATAGGTGCTAAGGCGTAGGCAATCTGCAAGCATAAAGCGAGGCTCAATAAAGCAGCCCCAATAATACTGATGATAATAATAGGCATGAGTTTATCTCTAATCACAGCAGCATATTCATCATCATAGGTTTTTAAAACGGCCACCCAGTTCCAGCCTTCAACATGATGAAAAAAGACTTTAGAAGCCCTCACATCATCGCCTTTGCCTTTAATCTGTAACGAGTAAACAGCGCTACCTTGCTTACTTTGATAAAGTTGTTCAAAGGTGCTTTTTATCTGTGGGAACAAGGTATATAGGCTTTTACCGACAAGACTTGGATGTATTGTAAGAACTGACTCATTTGCCCCAGTGTCTGTGACATAGATATAGCCTGATAGACCAATTTTTATCTCATTTATCTTATCTCTTATGTGAGTAAGTTGCTGGCTATAGTCATAATAGGTAGCTAGTAAAACAGGAGCTTCACCTTGATAGCGAATGACCTGATATTTAATGAGGTAGTCTGCGTTATTAAAACGCTGCTTTAGATAAAGATCCTGACCTTGAAAAAGTGAAGCAAAATCAGAGCTATTGACACTAATTTGCTTTAGGTTTGCAGGGATAGTCAAGCTAGTTAATGCTTCTTGATAGCCGCTGTTGCCATAGGTGTAAAGACTATATTGAACACCACTAAGTTGGGCCATTTTCACTAAATAGTCTGTATCTAATTGAACCCCAGATAGGCTTAGTTTTGTATGCTGAGCGGCTGTGCCACCTTGAGTTTGGGTCAAGGTCGAGAAGTGCTGCTTGCTTTGTTTTGCTTGCACATCAAGGCTCATTCTAATAGCCAGAAAGTCAGACTCTAACTGCTGTGCAATCAGTTTTACTTCTTGAGATTGATGATCCTGAGCTATCTCGTCAATGGCAGTATTAAATACTCGAGTGATAAGTAATAACAAGATCAGAATAAAAACAGACACAGAGAAAAGAGCACCTAAGCCTAATTGCTTAGGTAAAGACATCCTTTTTAACGAGATTTTCATAGGAACTTCCATAATTTAATGAGAATGAAATCTAGGGATGAAACGCCTGCTTAAATCCCTTCATCATTCGATTGAATTTAATTTGAGAACGTACAGCGTGACTATCATATTTATTAATTAGGTGTTTCTAATGCTTGGCTTTAGCTAGCTCATTTGCCGCATAAAAAGCCTAAAAATAAGCGCTTTTTGGTAAGGTTTAAAAGAGATAACTTTTCAAATTTCCTTAATAAATAGGCAGAAATATAAGTGTAATATTCCTTTAAATTGAGTACATCGAATATCGATTTTTTATCCTATTTGATTGATCTTAATCATAAAGGTTAATAGTTAACCTAACGCTAACTGTCTGCTTTTTAGCCTTGGTCATAAGTAACGGCTTTTTCGAGTTTGAGCTTTTTGAGAGGTGAGATGCATTAATGAGCGGCAATCACATAAAAATAATAAAGAGGGACGCATGTTTGAATTTCGCCTGCCAAGCGTTAATCAAGTTCTGAGTTATGTCATAAAAATCATGGGTATCATCACCCTAGGAATAGCATTAATACCTTCTGTATTAATGGCTGAAACACTTAAGCTAACCACAGGAGAGTTTCCACCTTATATCTCGTCTAACAGTAAGCAACTTGGTCCTTTATCCCAGATTGTAAGCTTGTCATTTGAAAGGTCTGGTTATCAAACGCTTATCGATATTAATCCTTGGAATAGGGCGTTAAAAATGGCGGATAAAGGGCGAGTCGATGCCACCTATGCTTGGTCGATTAAAGCGGAAAGACAGGCTGCTTTTTTGTATTCCAAACCTTTATTTATCTTTGAACAAAGGGCGTTTGCGATAAATGAGGCACAACTTGATGTTTCATCTACTGCAGACATTGGAAGTATCAGACTGTGTCGACCACAGGGCTATACCTTGCAGGGACACTCTCAGGTTTTGGTTGATTCTGGTGTAGCAAGTCATTTTAGCCCACCAGATGTGGCGTCCTGCTTTCATATGCTTAAAGCAAACCGAGTTGATATTGTTGTCGTAGATAAACTAGAAGGCTATAGCTATGTTGCTCAAGTTTTTGCCTCTAGCAATGATATACAGGTGCTAGATAAGGTCTTCTTTAAATACTCAAATCATTTATTAGTGTCTAAGCAACATCCCAAAGCAGAGAAATTGATACAAGACTTTAATCTAGGGTTAGATAATTTAATAGCAACAGGTGAATATCAAAGTATTTTGTCGAATGAGCTTGGTCTTTAGTTTATTTTTTGACCTTAAATGAATCTGAATAAGTTCTTATTCTGATAGCCCTTTAAGAGCAAGGTTAAAGACGCTAGAGTAGTAGGCATAGAAGCGCAAAACTCCTTCTTAATTTTGTTTAAATGGATTCAATAAATAGCGTTGTCTTTTGGAGAGTACTAAATGAAAAAGATTAAAAATGAGGCCCAGTTAGCTAAAAAAGCGATTGAAGTGGGTGAAAAGTATGCTCTAAAACGAGGTTATTCAGGCTTTCAAGCCACTATGTCGGCGAATGAAAAAGTAGAAGTTTTATATCGATTATTGGTACAAGATAAGCTCTTGGTTGCTTTACCACCGGATAAAGAAGACTTACCTAATATGAAACATAAACTCGCACTTTGGATCCAAAAAGTGCTACCCAAAGATGACCCATTACTTGCCTAGGGAAGCTGCGAGTAAGTTCTCCCGCCTCAGCGTGTGGATAAAAGCCGCTAGATTTATGGCGAGGAACGCAACTTAATAGTTATTCTATTGATAAGGTCCTCAGCGTAAAGATAGGGCTTTTAGACCACGCCCTTTGGGTCTTTAAATAATACCTACTTGGCATTCAGAAAAAGTAACACCCTGTGTTGTTACTTTTCGAAAGGTACCTACACTGACTTTCTATTAATAAACGCAAAGTAACGCCTTGAATGAAACTTTTTCCCCATACCTTAGAAGAACAGACTGAGAAGAGGTGACTTAATCTCAGGTTCCCTAATTCTTAAGATGATCTGAGTTGAACTCAGATCATCTTCTCTTCCTGCTCATTTCTTAATTCATTTCTGCTGCTATTTGATATTTATTAGGTGTTTATTCAATCTGGCATTTAATTTTTCTTGTATATCTGTTTTTTCATATATATGATTGTTCGTATATTCGAAAATACATATATAAGGAAACACATTTGGATGCCATCACATTATTAAAATGCCTAGGGGATTCAACTCGCTTACGCATCTTACTTTTGACGTTAGAAGAATCAGAATTATGTGTTTGTGAGTTTGTTGAAGCGCTAGATTTTAGCCAGCCTAAAATATCTAGACACCTTGCCTTAATGAAAACAGCTAACCTTTTAAACGATAGACGTCAGGGGCAGTGGATTCACTACCGCATAAATGAAGCCTTACCTCAGTGGGCATTAAACATCATTGATAACGCGGCTGAGGGTTATAAAGAAGTGTTGAAGCTGGATAAAGCGCGATTGGCGAAAATGGGTGATAGACCAGAGCGCGTCATAAAGTGCTGTAACAATGATTAAAAACTAAGTGAGAAAAGAGATGACGATTAAAGTAGGAATAAACGGTTTTGGACGCATGGGTCGCTTAGCATTACGTGCAGCTTGGGATTGGCCTGAATTGGACTTTGTTCAAATTAACGACCCAGCAGGTGACGCGACAACCTTGGCTCACTTGTTAAATTATGACTCTGTTCAAGGGACTTGGCAGCATACCGCTGAGGCCGAGGGTGATGAAATTCACATTGGCAGTAAGCTGATTAAAACTTCACAAAATAAAACGATTGCCGAAACTGACTGGTCTGCTTGTGACCTTGTCATTGAAGCATCCGGTAAGATGAATAAGAAAGCACGTCTTGAAGCTTATCTTGAACAGGGTGTGAAGCGTGTCGTTGTTACTGCACCGGTTAAAGAAGAGGGCGTACTCAATGTAGTAATGGGTGTAAATGATGAGGCCTATGACAAAGAAGTACATAAAATTGTCACAGCAGCGTCTTGTACTACCAACTGTCTTGCACCTGTAGTGAAAGTAATCCATGAGTCACTGGGTATTAAGCATGGCTCAATGACCACTATTCACGATATAACCAATACCCAAACTATTTTAGATGCACCTCATAAAGACTTACGTCGAGCTCGTGCCTGTGGCCAAAGTTTGATCCCGACAACAACAGGTTCTGCTACCGCTATTACTCACATCTTTCCTGAGTTAAAGGGCAAGCTGAATGGCCATGCTGTGCGTATTCCTTTGGCAAATGCGTCTTTGACAGATTGTGTTTTCGAAGTAAATAAGGCCACAAACCAAGCTGAAGTAAATCAATTATTACAAGCCGCAGCAGAAGGTGAGCTTAAAGGAATTCTTGGTTACGAAGAAAAACCATTAGTGTCAGTGGATTATAAAGGTGACCCACGTTCGGGCATAGTGGATGCCCTATCCACCATGGTTGTTAATGATACTCAGGTAAAAGTGTATGTTTGGTATGACAATGAGTGGGGCTATGCCAACCGAGCAGCTGAATTAGCCCTGAAAGTCGGCTTGTCTGATCAATCATAAGTGAGCTAACCCAGAGTCATTGACGATGCAGATGATAGAAAAATTTAAACAATTGCCTGAATTATTCAGGCAATACCTTTTAGTAACAACAAACTATTGGTGCTTTACCTTGACCGATGGTGCCTTACGTATGCTGGTGGTGCTCTATTTTTATCAGCTAGGTTATGGGGCATTAGAGATAGCACTTTTATTTGTTTTCTATGAGTTTTTCGGCGTAGTAACCAACCTCTTTGGAGGCTGGTTAGGAGCAAGAATTGGCTTAAACCGAACAATGAATATTGGTTTGTTTATACAGGTTCTGGCCCTTGCTATGTTGCTTGTACCGCAAGTGTATCTCACGGTTGCTTGGGTAATGGCAGCGCAGGCTTTATCAGGAATAGCTAAAGATCTGAATAAAATGAGTGCTAAGAGTGCCGTGAAATCTCTCGCTAACTTTAAGTTTGATGATAAGGGGCAAAACGCTCTCGCACTGAATGCCGCAGCAGAAGCGCGTTTGTTTAAATTGGTTGCTGTATTAACTGGCTCTAAGAATACCTTGAAAGGTGTGGGCTTTTTCCTTGGTGGCGTCTTATTGGCCTTATTAGGTTTTCAAGGTGCTGTTTTAGTCATGTTATTGCTCTTGGTCGCTATCTTGATTCTAAGCTTGGTACGTCTTAAGCAAGATCTAGGTAAAGCGAAAAACAAACCTAAATTTAAACAGATTTTTTCGAAAAGCCGCGCCATTAATATATTGTCTGCAGCCAGATTATTTTTGTTCTGCGCGCGAGATGTTTGGTTTGTGGTGGCTTTGCCTGTCTATCTTGCTTCAGAAATTGGCTGGGAGCATGAATGGGTTGGTGGCTTCTTAGCGACCTGGGTGATCATTTATGGGTTAGTGCAATCGGGCGCACCTAACTTGATTAACCGTTTTTCAGCAAAAGCGGCAAACGCTTCTAATAAAGAAGCCAAAATGGCTTGCTTCTGGGGCCTAGTGTTAACACTGATTACAGCCTTAATTGCATTAGGTTTAGTCAGCGAACTCTCTGCATTCTGGGTGTTGATGATTGGCTTAGCAGGCTTTGCGGTCGCCTTTGCGATTAATTCCTCTTTGCATAGTTTTTTGATCGTGCACTATGCCAGTGACGATGGTGTTTCGTTAGATGTTGGCTTTTATTATATGGCTAATGCTATGGGGCGCTTGCTCGGTACTTTAATGTCTGGCTACCTTTATCAAAGCTATGGTTTAGAAGCCTGTATTGGCTTTTCAGTCGGTCTGCTATTTGTAGCAAGCATGATAGCTATCGCGTTACCAAATCAAGAAACTAAAGCGAAGCAAACAGCTTAGTTTTTTTACTAAAAGCGGCTTTGATTGTGAATCAAAAGCCGCTTAACTCTTCCTGTAAAACTGTTCATTCTAGTGTTCAACTGAACACTCCTGAACAAGCTGAACACTGATTAGCTGTTCACTTCTCATCATACTTTTTTCATATTTAGTCGTTCGAAAATTAAAAAAATTCAATAAAAACATATGTTTATTTCATTTTTGTGACTTTTGGCACGCCCCTTGAATTAGTCCTAAGACACGTTTTACAAAGTGCAGTACTTTTTGCACACAGTGACAACAACAATAAATAAACTGGAAATACCATGTCTTTGACTCTTGATAAGATAACTAAGGTAGTTGATGGTGAACTGCACATTAATGATGTGAACCTCAACTTCGAACCTGGCTCCTTTAATGTTTTGCTTGGTCGTACACTGGCCGGTAAAACCACTTTAATGCGCTTGATGGCTGGTCTTGAAAAACCAACATCTGGCCGTGTCCTAATGAATGGTGCTGATATGACGGGCGTACCTGTACGTCAACGTAATGTCTCAATGGTGTATCAGCAATTTATCAATTACCCCAATTTAAGTGTCTATGACAATATCGCTTCGCCGTTACGTTTGGCTGGTGATGATAAACAAACCATAGATAGAAAGGTGCGAGAAACGGCAGAAATTCTTCGCATTGAAAACTTCTTAACTCGTATGCCATTAGAGCTATCCGGTGGTCAGCAACAACGTACCGCCATGGCACGCGCCTTGATTAAAGATGCGGACTTAATCTTATTTGATGAGCCCCTAGTTAACCTTGACTACAAGTTACGTGAAGAACTGCGCCAAGAAATGCGCGAGCTATTTAAGGTGCGTAATACCATCGCCGTGTATGCGACGACCGAACCAAACGAAGCGTTAGCTCTCGGTGGTACCACAACTGTGTTACATGAAGGTCGCGCTATTCAGTATGGTGAAACCGCCGAAGTTTATAACTTCCCAGATACGGTTGCCTGCGCAGAGCTTTTCTCCGAGCCACCATTAAATCTGACTAAAGGTGAGATTTCAGACAGTGAAGTGACCTTGGATCAAGCGACTCACTTCCCACTTAATGCTGATCTTGCAGGTCTAGGCCGTGGCAATTACATCTTTGGTGTACGTCCTAGCCATTTAGCACTTTTCCCTGTCAATGAAGACGACTTAGAAATTTCGGTACGTGTTGAACTGGCTGAAATCAGTGGATCAGAAACCTTCTTGCATGTGCGCAATAAGCACCTCTCTTTGGTGTTACATCTGACCGGTATTTACCAATACGAAGTGGATGCTCAAATTAAGGTGTATATGCCAACACACAAAATCTTTGTATTTGATGAAGATGGCAAGATTCTCAAGGTACCAACTCGGTTGCCCATAGTGAATCAGGCAGGCCAAGTTTCAGGAGGTGTTCAACATGGCTGAGATACATTTAAAACAATTGGCCCATAGTTATAGCGCCAATCCTCAAGGTCATAAGGATTATGCCATTCGTGAGATGGACCATGTATGGGAAAAAGGTGGTGCTTACGCATTACTTGGACCTTCTGGTTGTGGCAAATCGACGCTTTTGAACATTATTTCTGGTTTGGTAACACCATCAGAAGGACAGATCTTATTTGACGGCCATGAAGTGAATGCTTTAACGCCGCAAGAGAGAAATATTGCTCAGGTTTTCCAGTTTCCAGTGATTTACGACACCATGAGTGTGTACGACAACTTGGCATTCCCGCTACGTAATGTGGGTAAATCAGAAGCAGAAATCAGCGCTAAGGTAAAAGATATTTCCTACATGCTTGAGTTGGAAGATGTACTCAAGAAAAAAGCGAAAAACTTGACTG
Source organism: Marinomonas sp. S3726 (assembly GCF_000967665.1). Taxonomy (NCBI): domain Bacteria; kingdom Pseudomonadati; phylum Pseudomonadota; class Gammaproteobacteria; order Oceanospirillales; family Oceanospirillaceae; genus Marinomonas; species Marinomonas sp. S3726. Next base: position 35,387 of record NZ_JXYC01000020.1, read on the forward strand.
CGGATGAAAAGCAAAAGGTATCAATGGGGCGTGGTTTGGTACGTGACGATGTTTCTGCCATTTTGTTTGATGAACCACTAACTGTTATCGACCCTCATTTGAAGTGGAAGCTGCGTCGCAAGCTTAAGCAGATCCACGAGCAATTCAATATCACCATGGTGTATGTAACCCATGATCAGCTAGAAGCTTCCACTTTTGCTGACAAGATTGCCGTTATGTATGGCGGTCAGGTTGTGCAATTTGGTACCCCAAGAGAACTATTTGAAAAGCCTGAGCATACTTTTGTTGGTTACTTTATTGGTAGCCCAGGTATGAACTTCTTCGATGGCAGTTTTCAGCAGAATGAGCTTTATCTTGAAGGCCATAAGGTGGCGCTTGATGACGAGATGAAGAGCAAACTTGCGGTGACGCCTTACCACGAACTTAAGCTGGGTATTCGCCCTGAGTTTGTTGAAGTTTTAGAAGCCGACAGTCCTTTATTAAGCAACTTAGCTAAGAGCGATAAAGGAGCAGACACCTTATTAGAGAGCTGTGAAAACTGCTTTAAGTGTGAGGTTGTTACGGTCAGTGATCTAGGTACCTACAAGATAGTCTCGCTTAAATTAGGCAATACCGAATTTAAAGCACGCTTACCTGAAGAGCAATCAGTGCCTAGCGGTTCTGTGTATGTGCGCTTCCCAGGAAACTGGTTAAAGGTGTATGCGGACGAATACTTGGTTGATTAATCAGAGCATTAATCTCGTTACAACAATGACCTTGCAAAAACTGCTGAGACTTTTGAAATGAATAAAGTAGAAAATAATAAAGCCTGGTTTTTAGTGTTGCCAGTATTTTTACTGGTGGCCTTTAGTGCCGTCGTGCCACTGATGACAGTGGTTAACTATTCGGTACAAGACATATTTGATGCCTCTAACCGTTACTTTGTAGGGGTGGAGTGGTTTAAAGAAGTATTGCGTGACCCTAGGTTGCATGACTCTTTAATTCGTCAATTTATCTTCTCATTTTGTGTCCTACTGATCGAAGTACCTTTAGGTATTTGTGTCGCACTCATGATGCCTAAAGAAGGGCGCTGGTCAGCATTATGCTTGATCTTGCTTGCCATTCCTTTGCTTATTCCGTGGAACGTTGTCGGTACTATTTGGCAGATCTTTGGCCGAGCTGATATTGGTCTGATGGGTTATTCCCTTAATGCCATTGGTATTGATTATAACTATGCGGGTAACTCTGGTGATGCTTGGGCAACGGTTCTATTGATGGACGTTTGGCACTGGACTTCTTTGATTGCCTTACTTTGCTATTCAGGTTTGCGCGCCATTCCTGATGCTTACTATCAAGCTGCACGTATTGACCGCGCATCTGGCTGGGCCATCTTCCGTTATATCCAGCTACCTAAGCTACAAAGTGTATTGCTGATCGGTATTTTGTTGCGCTTTATGGATAGTTTCATGATTTACACCGAGCCCTTCGTATTAACAGGTGGTGGCCCAGGTAACTCAACAACCTTCTTGAGCCAGACTTTGACAACCATGGCGATTGGCCAATTCGACCTAGGTCGTGCCGGTGCATTCTCCCTTATTTACTTCCTAATCATCCTATTGGTGAGTTGGTTGTTATACACAGCAATGACACATGTAGAGAAAGGGGAATAATATGTCGACTAAAACCCTAAATAGCAGCACTAGTTTTGCTCAAGCAGCGCAGAAAAAGAGAGGCATAGCGCTACCTTTCACTAAAGGTCAGGTGGGCATGGTTTGCTACCTACTATTCGTACTTGTCCCTATTTATTGGTTGTTGAACATGTCGTTCAAAACCAACCAGGAAATTTTGGGTGGCTTATCGCTTTTCCCACAAAATTTCACCTTGGATAATTATCGCGTCATCTTTACTGACCCGACTTGGTATAACGGTTACTTAAACTCAATCTACTATGTGTCACTCAATACCGTGATCTCATTGTTGGTTGCCTTGCCAGCAGCTTATGCCTTCTCTCGTTATAAGTTTGTGGGTGATAAGCATTTGTTCTTCTGGTTACTGACTAACCGTATGTCACCGCCAGCGGTTTTCTTACTGCCATTCTTCCAGCTTTATTCAAGTGTGGGTCTATTTGATACCCATATCGCTGTGGCGTTAGCACATTGTTTGTTTAACGTGCCATTGGCGGTGTGGATCTTAGAAGGCTTTATGTCTGGTGTGCCAAAAGAAATTGATGAAACAGCTTATATCGATGGTTATAGCTTCCCGCATTTCTTCGGCAAGATCTTCCTGCCAATGATTCGCTCAGGCATAGGTGTGACGGCTTTCTTCTGCTTCATGTTTAGTTGGGTAGAGCTGTTATTAGCAAGAACTTTGACCTCGATTGATGCCAAGCCAATTGGTGCCGTTATGACGCGGACAATCACCGCCTCCGGGGTCGACTGGGGGGTCTTAGCCGCCGCCGGTTGTTTAACTATCGTGCCAGGTGTCTTGGTTATCTGGTTTGTTCGTAACCATGTAGCTAAGGGCTTCGCCCTTGGTCGAGTATAGGAGAAAGCATATGAACTGGATGGCTTGGACTTTACCTGTCGCAATCTTTTTCGCCTGTATCGCTGGCATTCTTGTACTCATGACGATCAATGAAATTCGTCATCCTGCGGTCGAGCGTAAAGGTTTCTTACCGATTATGACAACACCTGGAGACAGGTTGTTTATCGGTTTGTTAAGTAGTGCTTTTTTCCATCTATTTGTAGTGGGAGTAAGCGAAATCAGTATTTGGTATCCCTTTGGGATCTCAATTGTTTGGCTTTTGTTTGTACTGAAAAAGGGCTAAATCCTTGGCGTTAGCCAAAGCTTGAACCCAGTACATATACACCGCCTCTTATACCTTCTTAAGAGGCGCTAAAAATTTCAAACACAATGAAGCAAGTAGTACGTCAACTAGTGAGGATTATATGAAATACAATAAAAATAAAGTGTATAAATCGGTGCTAATCGCCAGCGCTATTGGAGCCTGCAGCGCGAGCTGGAACCTCTATGCAGACCAATATCAAGATGCAGCTAAACGCTGGATCAGTGACGAATTCACCGTCTCAACTTTATCGTCCGACCAACAAATGAGTGAGTTTGATTGGTTCACTAAAGCAGCAAAACCATACCGTGGTATGGAAATTAATGTTGCTTCTGAGACGATTGCGACACATGAATATGAAGCAAAAGTGTTAGCTAAAGCTTTCTATGAAATCACAGGGATTAAAGTTAACCATGACTTGATTCAAGAAGGTGATGTGGTTGAAAAACTGCAAACACAAATGCAGTCGGATCGTAATATCTATGATGCTTATGTGAATGACTCTGACTTGATCGGTACTCACTTCCGTTACGGTAAAGTGGTACCTATCAGTGATTTCATGGCAGGTGAAGGTGCGCAAGTAACCAACCCTGACTTGGACCTAGATGATTTCATCGGTATCAGCTTCACCACAGCGCCTGATGGTAAAATCTATCAACTACCTGATCAGCAATTCGCTAACCTTTACTGGTTCCGTGCTGACTGGTTTGAGCGTGAAGACTTAAAAGCTCAGTTCAAATCTATTTATGGTTATGAACTAGGTGTGCCACAAAACTGGTCTGCATACGAAGATATCGCTAAATTTTTCTCTGAAGATGTTGGCACAATCGACGGTAAGAAAGTTTACGGTCACATGGATTATGGTAAAAAAGACCCATCATTGGGCTGGCGTTTCACTGACGCTTGGTTCTCTATGGCGGGTGCTGGTGACAAAGGCATTCCAAACGGTCTACCTGTAGACGAATGGGGTATCCGTATGGAAGATTGCCGCCCTGTTGGTTCAAGTGTGGCTCGTGGTGGTGCGACTAACGGTCCTGCGGCTGTTTATGCAACCACTAAATATGTGGATTGGCTACGTAAGTATGCGCCACCAGAAGCTCAAGGTATGACCTTTGGTGAAGCAGGTCCAGTACCTGCACAAGGTAGCGTTGCTCAGCAAATCTTCTGGTATACAGCTTTCACAGCGGGTATGACCTCGCCTGATCTGCCTGTTGTTAACGAAGACGGTACACCAAAATGGCGTATGGCGCCTTCGCCAAAAGGGCCATATTGGGAAGAAGGTATGAAGTTGGGTTATCAAGACACAGGTTCTTGGACCTTGATGAAGAGTACACCTCTTGATCGTCGTCAAGCAGCTTGGTTGTATGCTCAGTTCACCGTATCTAAGTCTGTATCTTTGAAGAAAACGCTGGTTGGCCTAACACCTATCCGTGAGTCTGATATCAACTCTCCTGAGATGACAGCTGCAGCACCTAAACTAGGTGGTCTAGTTGAATTCTACCGTAGTCCAGCTCGTGTAATGTGGACACCGACTGGTGCGAACGTGCCAGACTATCCTAAGCTAGCTCAGCTATGGTGGCAGTACATTGCAGAAGCGGCTAACGGTGAAAAAACACCTCAAGAAGCTCTGAACGGTTTGGCTAAAGCACAAGATAAAGTACTACAACGTCTTGAGCGTGCTAAAGCGCAAAAAGTATGTGGACCTCAGTTGAACCCAATTAAAGATGAGTCTTATTGGTTAAATCAACCTGGTTCGCCTAAAGCGAAACTTTCTAACGAGAAGCCACAAGGTGTAACAGTGCCTTACAACGACTTGTTGAAAGCTTGGTCTGAAGGTCGTGCGAGCTAATCGACCTTCATAGAGATTGACTCTTTTAGAAGTAAAGGAAGGGACGTGCCTTCCTTAAACCTCCGTTGGCCCTCTTAGTTTTAAGAGGGCCTTTTTTATGGTTGAGTTTTACTCAACGACATCCAATCTTGAATTTCCTTCTATTTTAATTGGCTCAATTGCTTTTACTGTCGAGTTATCTGGCTTAAAGCCGAGCTTGGCATTGAGACAAAAACCCTCAGCGAGTACAATGAGCGGCTATCGACTCTCTCGTCATATGAAAATGCGCGTGAGTCTGACTTTATTTACTAATTCTCTATATAGGTGTGTTTAGAAATGCCAGCTAAAACAATGGATGAACTCGTCTCCCTTTGTAAACGTCGCGGATTTATTTTCCAAGGCAGTGAAATCTACGGTGGTATGCAAGGGGCTTACGATTATGGTCCGCTTGGTGTGGAATTAAAAAACAACCTTAAAAACGCTTGGTGGCGTGCCATGGTTTATGAGCGTGATGACGTTGAAGGTCTAGACGCGGCTATCGTACAAAACAAGCTTGTTTATAAGTATTCAGGTCATGAAGATACTTTCACTGACCCTATGGTTGACTGCCACGAATGTAAATCTCGTATGCGTGCAGACCATATGAAAGACATCAAGGTATGTGATAACTGTGGTTCTTCTGATGTAACAGAACCACGTGATTTCAACCTAATGTTTAAAACAAATGTGGGCCCTATGGTGGATGAGGAGTCTTACACTTACCTTCGTCCTGAAACCGCTCAAGGTATCTTTACCAACTTTAAAAATGTGGTTGATTCAACCTCTCGTGCATTACCTTTTGGTATCGCACAAATTGGTAAATCTTTCCGTAACGAAATCACACCACGTAACTTTATCTTCCGTGTACGTGAATTCGAACAAATGGAATTAGAATTCTTCTGCAAGCCAGGTGAAGACGAAAAATGGCACGAGACTTGGGTCGCTTTGCGTAAGCAATGGTGGTTGGATCAAGGTCTTGGCGAAGAAAATATCGAATTTGAATATGTAACAGGTGATGACCTATCTCACTACTCAAAATCAACTGTGGATATCTTGTACAAGTTTCCACATGGTTTTGAAGAGCTTGAAGGTGTTGCTAACCGTACTGATTACGACCTTGGTTCTCACACTAAAGCGCAAGCTGAGTTCGGTATCACAGCGAATGTGAAAGAGAACTCAGACTCTACAGCAAAACTTGCTGTACGTGATTTGGCTGAAAACAAATGGGAAGTGCCATTCTGTATCGAGCCTTCTGCTGGTCTTGATCGTGGTGTATTGGCTGTGATGACAGAAGCCTACACAGAAGAAGATCTAGGTGATGGTAAATCTCGTACTGTACTTAAGTTCAAGCCGCACCTAGCGCCAATCAAAGTTGCTATCATGCCGCTTAAAAAGAACAAGCCTGAGATTGTTGCCCTAGCGAAAGAGCTTAAGAACAAGCTACAGAAGCTAGGTCTAGGTCGTATTCTTTATGAAAACACAGGTAACGTAGGTAAAGGCTACCGTCGTCATGATGAAGTAGGAACACCTATTTGTGTGACTGTTGATTTCGATTCTATCGAAAAAGAAGGCGCACCTGTTACCGTTCGTGACCGTGATACCATGGAGCAAATCACAGTACCTGCTAATGAGTTAGCTGGCTATGTTGTGAACTACTTCATCAACCAAGACTAATTTAAAGCTTTTAAGTTAGCACTTAGTTGATAAAAAAACGCCGCTTAATGCGGCGTTTTTTTATGCTTTGAAGCTAGAGGTTAAAGCGAAATAAAATCTGTTTTCATAAGGAGAATATTGTTGAATACCTTAATTATATATTAAAATATTACAGCCTATTACATTGATGTATAAAGAAATTTCTCAGTAAATATGAGACTATTAAAATAAAAGTCGACAAGGATATTTAGGAATGAAAAAAAGTTTTATTGCTGCGGTAATTGTTGCTGCATCATCTCAAGCAGTAGCTGATAATGTTGTTTATATTGGTGCTGGTGGCCAGCTAGGGACATTTGAGCAAACAAATACTGCAAATTTTGATGGCGCAGACTTTACTGCACTTCAATTAACTTTAGGTGCTTATATTTATGGAAACCATGCACTTGAAGTCAGGTTTACGAATGGTATTAGCGGAGAAAAATTTACACATTCAGGTGATGAACAGACCATTGAAGTAAGTGATGCTACGTCTGTATTCTATCGATATGATATTGAATTAACAGAAAGTACAAAATTATATCCTTTAATTGGTTTCAGTGAAGCTGAGTTTGACGTTGAATATACAAATTCTAGTAATAATAACTATACAATCATAGATTCATCGGGCTTGTCTTATGGACTAGGTATAAATACTGAAATATCAGAAGATGTGAGGCTTTATGCTGAATATATTAGTTATTTTAGCGATGATAAAGAATCTGTAACAATAGACTATACAGGTTTGTCTGCTGGTATAATGGTGTCATTTAACTAATTCAAATGTTCAATGGAAAAAGGCTAGAGTCATCTAGTCTTTTTGATGTTTAAAACTAGGGTGCCACATACAGTTCGCCTAGCACTTCTTTTAGCTTCCCTGTACTTCTTAATGCTTCTAACCTTGTATTAAATCCTTTAATAAAGCCTGGTCCAACGCCACGACAGACAAGAGCATCATCATGAATTGCCACAGGTTGGTCCTTATCAAAATGAAAATGTTTTGGGTCGACTTCTTTAAATGCTTGATAGATATCTGGGGTATAGGCAATCATGGTATCGATTCTATGGATCATTAGCATTTTAAAATTCTGCAATAAACTATTGGTTACTGAAGGGATGAAGTCACCCGCAGCTACGGCTTTACCATAGTTCATTCCTCGTTCTAGACCGACTCTTTTCCCGACTAATTGAGTTAACTTGGTGTAAACCTCGTCTTTCGTCAGACTGAATATATAGGCCTTGGCTCTATTTAGCGGTTGGGTTGCTCTGACTTCGTTTCCAAATGAGTAAAAATCAGGGTTGAGGTTAGCAGGAGATACACAACAATTTGTACAGGTTTTAAACTTATTGCTTGCTCTGTGATTGGGAAGTACTTGCAGTGAAATAGAATGATTCTCTGGAGTAGCAAGCCTAATAACCTGATCGTAAACACCCTGCTTATCATACTGAAACAAGCCAGGAATAAACTGAACATACAGATTGATTGGCTCAGCTTTAATAGCGCTTGGCAAAAGTATAATGCAATACAGGCAGAGGCGTTTAAACATAGTATCCGTCTTTAAGCCGATGAACTTAGCTTTAATACTATGACCTAAAAGGTGAAGTTTCGAATTTCTTTTAGCTTTTTTGAGCGAGTAAAGTAAAGCTTGAGAGGTGACCCACTTTATAAAAAGATAAAGTGGGTCGTATGATGGGGCAATTAACTTGTCTTAAACTTTAAATTTAGTGACAAGTTGTTTTAGCTCATCCGCATGAAGTTCTAACTGCTGGCTAGTTTCATTTGAGTTAGTTGCACCTGTTGCTGTTTGAGTTGCAACCGAAGTGATGTTGTTCACATTAGTACTAATGCTATCTGTTACGCTTCTTTGTTGTTCAGCGGCACTGGAAACTTGAATGATAAGGTCATTTACTTCATCGATATTCTGGATGATGTTAACGAGTTTCTCATTAGCTTCTGTTGTCATTGCTTCGGACTCGTGTGCTCTTTCACTGCCCACTTCCATTGAGTTAACGGCTTCTAGCGCACTGGTTTGAAGGCGTTCAATTTTTTCTTGAATTTCAGCCGTTGAATCTTGAGTACGCTTAGCAAGTGAACGAACCTCATCGGCTACTACTGCAAAACCACGACCCTGCTCACCTGCTCGTGCCGCTTCAATCGCAGCATTAAGTGCAAGTAGGTTGGTTTGGTCTGCAATATCACGAATCACATCCATGACAGTGTGAATCTCTTTACTGTCATGGCTAACTCGGTTGATAACTTCACTGGAATGTTTAACGTCCTGGGCTAGCGCTTCAATCGAGCTATTTGCTTTATCCAATACTTTTTGGCCTTCAGCGGCAATGGCTTTCATTTGGCCTGTGGAGTCAGCGGCTGTAACTGTGTTGTCTGCTACGTTTTGAGCCGTTGCGCTAAGCTCGGTTACTGCTGACGCTAGCTGCATCACATCTTCTTGCTGTTGGCTTGCTCCTGTTAGGGTTTCCGCAGAAATTCGAGCTGACTGAGTTGCATTTCCTGTGATCTGGTCACTAGAGACAATAACCTGCTTTAGCAAAGGTTGAATCTGGTCAAGGAACTGATTACAAGCATCACTAAGTTGGCCTAGTTCATCAACTGATTTGTGCTCAAGTCTATGGGTAAAGTCACCTTGAGCCACTTGTTTCATAAAGCCTGTTAGCTTAACAACAGGTCGAGAAATTTGGCTAGATAGCCACCAGATAACGACGATAGAAATCAGCGTAATGAACAAGCCAACCAGAATAAAGCTGATGTTTTGTTCAAATTGCTCAGCTTGAGTCATTTCGTTTAGCTCAATAAAGTCAGCTAGAACAACGGCTTTAGGTACACTGATCCAAAGAGACCAGTTAGGAATGTTAGCCCCAACCTTGATACTAATCATGGCCTGGAAGTTATCATCTTCAGGGTCATTAATAAGCTCAAAGCTATCTTGGTTCATATTATTTATGATGTGGTTTGCTTTCTTAGGCAAGAAGTCCTTGATGTTATTACCAGTTTCTTCTCCTTCGCTGTCCGATGCTATGCCACCTCGATTACTTAAAATCAAAACACGGCTATGGCCATCATAAAGTTTGTCACTGAGTTGTTTTGAAATTGCTTCTAAGCTTTTGAGAGAGATATCTAGTCCAGTGATACCTACAAATCTTTGATTAATCAAAATAGGGGTTACCAAGGAGGTAAGTAAAGTATCAACACCACCTACTTCATAGATATAAGGCTCAAGTAGGCAGTTATTACGGCTGTCTTTAGAGCAAAGGTAGTATTCACCAACACGGTCAGTCCCATCAGGGCGGCTAGTATCTTCATAACCGACCAAGGGATCAACCTGAGGTTTACCTAGATTAGAACGAGTCCAGTAAGGAATAAAGCGACCGCTGGCATCATAGCCAAGATGGTTTTGATCTTGATACTTTTCATCTTGGTTATCTAATGCATTTGGTTCCCAAAGGGTATAAACCCCAAGAATTTCAGGACGATCTTTAAGCGCACTTTTTAAGATGCCATTAAAGTTATCACGAAGTTGATTCTGAGCCTCTGGCGTCTCTGCACCTTGTTTGAGACTGATAAAGCTGCGCGCTAGGTCTTCATTAATTAAAAAAGCGCTTTGTAATAGGTTAGTTATATGTTCGGCGCTATTTTCCAAGCGACCCTCTAGTTGATCTTCGAACAAATCGAAAAATACATCCTGAGTATTTTCTTGTACCTGCTCCTGTAATTGCTTTGTCGACAAAATAGAGAAAGCAGAAAGACAAAGTATGGCAATTAGTGTTGCAAGGCCAGTGAAGAGTGAGATTTTTAACTGAATTGATTTCATTAACAAAGCTCTCTTGTTTAAAGTTTAATCAATATTGTGTGGGGGAGTAAAAAAGCCTAAGCATTTCAACTGGTTATTGCTTTTATAACGGGACTGTATAAAACATCAATGTAAGTCATTGTTAAAAAGCGGTTGAATTGTAAACAAAATGTTATGCCTGTTCTAGGTTATTTTCCGTTATATGAGATAATTGTCGTTTTTATCTTTTTCGAAAATAAACCTATGTAGGACAACAAGTTGTCGTTTTTAAGCAAATAAAATCTAAGAAGGTGAAAATTAAGCTAAAGAAGTGAACCTGGCTTTTTAAAGAAGAAGAATTTTTGTTAATAAGGTAAATGCAAGGTAAATATATTAAGGATATTTCGTCATGTTAGTGTCTTATTTCTGATTTTTTTATTTATTTAGTGTTTTGGTTATGAGAGATATTACTTATCTAAAAGCGACATGGTTTATATAAAAAAACCATGTACCTAGGTACATGGTTTTTATTTATCAGGATAAACTTAACTGTGAAAGTTATAGGTTAAGTGTGATTTCCTTAGTTGTTACTGCGCCATCGTCGTCAGTGACAGTCAGGGTGATGACTTTCTCGCCTTTAGTTGGGAAAACGTGAAGAACAAAACGTCCTTTTTTCACCTTACCGTTTGGTAGAGTCCAAGTCGTAGAGACGATTTTGCCGTCTTCATCAGAACTCTTAGACTTCAGCATTACTAGACGGCCCAAGTGTTTCACTTTCGCTTTAGCAACAGGTGCGATATTGTCAGGTTCGGTTGGCTCTTCACCCTTAACATTTAGACGAATAATGGCATATTCGTTATTGCCTTCTTGCTCAACAATCTCAACAGACAAACCTTTCTCTGTTAATAAGCGGCCAGAATCTGGTGCTTGAGGAGAGCTGTAGTCTTGATCATCTGAGAAGTAGTGGTTGCCCTCAAGATTGCTATCAATCAATTGGTTACCATCACTTGCAGTTAGAGTGAAAGGTGTTTGTGTCTGCAAAGAGAAAGTCGCATCACGCATTTGATAACGGGTTTGCGCAATCGCATTATCGTTCGCCCAAAGTAGCGCATTTTGGTCTGCATCAACGACACCTAACCAACCTTCGCCAGGGTGATTGCCAACCCAGTTGTCAGAGCTTGAAAGGTCAACATACCAAACCAATAAGCCTGGTTGGAAGTCCATGATTTGATCCATACGCTTGATGTTAGCTAGACCTTCATCAACGCTGTTATGACTACGCCATTGTAGTAGGTAGTAATGTTCTGCCGTGTGGAAACCTTGGTTAATGTTATAGCCGTTATAGCTAAATACATTGTCAGTTTCAGCGTCAGAGATTGTCTCAATAGTGCCATCTGCTACAAACTGAAGGTTATCAAGGTAGAAACCTTCTTCTGTCAAACCGCCGTCAGTGACATACTCAAAGCTTAATGTGATGTCTTGACCTGCCCAAGCAGTAACATCAAATTCAGCATCAACCCAGCCATCAGAAGAACCTGATAGGGCAGGTACTAAACCTGTTCCATAAGGGTCATCCATGGTTGTAATGTTACCGGCAATGGCCTCACCGTTAATTAAGACACGAGCAAAGTCGTAATCCTTCTCGATTGTGAACCAAGCTTTAAATTGAAGGTGAACCTTGCCAGCCGTTGGCACAGTCAAATTTGCAGACATTGAAGAGTTTAGATCATCACCCTTATTTGAGTAATAATGGTTTTCACCTTCAAATGGGGCCACACCGTCAACTTGTTTAAGCGGCAAATCAACACGGACCAAGTTATCTTTACTGTTATCCGTGGTCTGGTGCAGGGTCACAAGTGTTGGGTTATCAGTTAGCTCTTCCAGAGTGAATCTTTGATCATTGATCCAGTTACCACCCATGTATTCTTGTAAGTAAACTTTCGCCCAAGCACTGAATGCACTAGGTTGAGTACCACCAATTTTACCTGCCCAGCTACCTGATGACATGATAGACCAATAAGATACTGGCTCACCTTGTCCTGTGTATTGAGTGTCATACTCATCCGGTAAGCCAAGGTCATGGCCATATTCGTGAGTACATACACCAGCCGCAGCATCGATAGGCTGCATTGTATAATCGTAAGCAACATATTCGCCGTTAAAACGATCAAGGCCACTTGATGTACCAGATAGGGCGTGAACATTACCCAAGTTGTATCTGTGAGACCAAATTGCATCGTCACCTAAGACACCACCACCGGCTTCTTCACCTACTGACGCATGGAAAACCATAAGGTGATCAATCATGCCATCAGGTTCACGGTAATTGCCGTCGCCATCATAATCGTATCTGTCTTCGATATCGAAATCTGCAAGGTTAATATTTGGATCTTTCGCTAGCTGATCAAGTGCCTCACGAACCAAACCTTGTGCATTTATATCATTGTCTGTAGTTGCAGAGTTGCCACCATAAGTTGCAGCTTTTTCACTCGCACGATACCAACCATACACAGCACCATCGACAGAATAGGTCTCACCTGATTCGTCTTCATAGTACTGACGCATAGAAATAAGGTTTTCATCATTCGGCCCTGTGTAGCCTGCAGGTGAGAACAGTAGGTCTTGATAATGATCTGTGCCATAAGTGTCATAAAGCATTTCCGTATGCTCAGATGTCAAACCATTATCGTCCCAAGGTAGATCAGGGAAGTCGATGAGTAGTGCTAGCACTTTATCCGTGCGCATTTCTGGCTCAGTTAAAGCGGCACTTCTTAGTTGTTTATGACCACGGTTTTTGCCAATGGCTTTCAATACACGAGAGCGTTGCTCAAGCATTTTTTTATCTGGATTGTGGCTATCGATTTGGCCACCTTTACGCTTACGTTCTAGTAGCGCTTGTACTGCAGCACGGCGTTCTTCGACGCTAGCATCAGCACTCAGTTCGCCTTTTTTGATAAGCATTTGAGCAAGTTTGTCTTCATTGGCGATGGCCAAATCGGCAACAGGTTGTGCTTGTGTCGGCATGCTAGATAATGCCACCGCCACAGAGGCTGCAATTAGGGTTGTTTTAACCGGAATCATTCGTTAGTCCTTTAGCTAAAATTGGCGTTTTTATTTGCAAAAAACGCCAGCTTGTTTACTGGAATCAGAAACTTAATTGAGTTTTTTGGGACTAACTTGTTCAGGCACTGGCTGACAAGCTGTTTTTGCTTGCGTGTCAGGGGCAGTTTTAGCAGGTTTGTTATGTGCTTTCTTTTGCATTTTCTTTTGTAGATAGTTCTGCAATGCTTGTTGCTGCTCAGATGGGCTTAATTCAGCACAAATGATACCTCTATCTATTAATGATTTGAGCAATCTTTCATCATTAATACTACTAGCGAAAAGTGAAAAAGATGGCTGTAGTAAGGCAACACAGACAAGCGTATAAAAAACATTTTTTTTAAACGTTTGATTCAACTGGCTTTTTGTTAAAGCCTTGAATAAGAAATCACCCATAACGAAACCTAACAAGTTGTTCACAATAAACTCCGCTCTATTACAGTTTTTCACGAGGACTTCGTCAATAAAGTGTAAGCCAGTGTACTATTTATAGACGCATGATATGGCTATAAAACACCCTTTATTTGATCTTGAACGACCGGACAAGATAAGAGATTGTTTTTAAAAAAGCGAATTTTTTTAGCTCCCTTCTTGTTAGGGCTCATCTTCTGGGCTAATGGATACCGTTTTTAAAGACTCGCTAGATAAAGTCAATAAAACGAAAAAATTGATCTAAAAAGACTAACAAAATCGCTTTTACGCGGTCTAATTGCATTTGCTATAACTTATTAATTATAGCTTTAATAATCCATGATTATGTCTCTGTCTAATTATTGAACAAAATATTATAGATTTATTTGGCTATTAAAAACCGTATTTCATTTCGCTTTTTGAGTTTCAAATGAGGTGTCCATTTCTAAGCTTGCGAGTCTGTTTTTGTACAGGCATGATGTTGGCAGACTTATGAAGGAGTGGGTGAGTGGATATTAATTTAGGGTTTGATTTAAAAGCACTTTCTGTCTTTGTATTAGTAGCGGAAACCGGCAATATGTCGCACGCTGCAGAGCGCCTTGGTACCACTCAATCATCCATTTCACAAACCTTATCTAGTCTAGAAGCGAACCTTAAAACTCAACTCATTGATCGCAGTGTTAGACCTTTGGTGATCACCTCTGCAGGTCGTTATTTTTACGATAGGGCCTCTTATTTATTAAAAGAAGCGGCTCAGACTAGCCGTGATATCAAGCAAGAAAATTATGAGCAATTAAGGCAAGTAAATATTGCTATTGTTGATTCTCTTGTGACAGCCGTGGGTGGTCCTATTCTAGATGCAGTAAAGCATAGAACCAGAGAGTGGAGTATTAAAACGGGTTCTTCTCATATGCATGCTCATGGGCTCTTATCTCACCAGCTAGATATCATCTTATCTGACGATGCGTTAGAAGATCACCCTGATCTATGCCGCTTTCCGATTTTACGTGAACCCTTCATCATTGCCTTGCCTAATGACTATAAGGTGAAGCAACTTGACCTAAATAGCTTGTGTCGAGATTTAGACTTTGTGCGCTATTCAGAACATTCTTTAATCGGTCAAACAATAGAAAGGTATTTAAGACGCATTCAATTAGAACCCGCCATGCGTCTCCAACTTGATAATTCCTATGCGATTGCCTCTATGGTATCAGCTGGTGCTGGCTGGACCATTACTAGCCCATTATGCCTGTTCCAATCTGGTATTAAGATGCATCAGGTTCAATGTTTACCATTGCCAGGAGAAAGCTTTGTTAGAGCTTTAACCTTGGTGGCAAGAAACAACGAACTACTTGACTTACCTAAGACGATTGCTAAGGACAGTCGTGCTATTTTAAAAGAGAAATTTCTACAGGAAGTAGGGGCACATTTGCCTTGGTTAGAAGGCCAAATTGTGATTGATTAAGTTTCCAATCGGAAATTTTTTCTCTGTTAGTGATTGTTTTTTAAAGAAATATTCTGACACTATTAATTTTTTTAATAGTACGTTTTTATTTCAAATGATGGTGTTTGCAGCCACTAAAAATAATCTCTTACTATCGAAAGGTATTCAGTTTTCAGCGCTGAATCGCTATTTGAAAATCAGAACAATCGCTTTATCCCGACAATAATTAGTAAAGGAATAGCAAGATGTCAGACAGTAATAGCGCAATGGGCTACGATTCAGTCGCCCAAGAATATCTTCAAAAAAGGCAACTCAAGCAAGGGGCCGCAGGATGGATTTTACTTGCGGGTCTTGGGGTGTCTTATGTTATCTCAGGTGACTTTGCCGGCTGGAACTTTGGTCTAGCGCAAGGGGGGTTTGGTGGCATGCTCATCGCCACTGTCATAATGGGGATCATGTATACCTGTATGGTTTTGTCATTAGCAGAGCTTTCATCGTCATTGCCTACTGCGGGTGGTGGTTATAGCTATGCCAGACGTGCATTAGGTCGTACAGGTGGCTTTTTAACTGGCACCGCCATACTACTTGAATACGCTATCGCACCGGCTGCGATCGCTGTTTTTATCGGTGGTTATTGTAATGAGCTATTTGGCTGGGATGGGGCAAGTGTCTATGCCGCCTTTTATGTGATTTTTATTGGTATTCATCTATTTGGTGCTGGTGAAGCGCTAAAGATTATGTTGGTTATCACCTCTATCGCTGCACTGGCCATTATTGCTTTTATTCTAGGCATGATCCCACACTTTGAAGTCGCCAACCTGATGGATATTTCTGTTGATGCCAGTGCTGTTGGTGCCAGCGCATTCTTACCTCAAGGTTATATTGGTATTTGGGCTGCCATTCCTTTTGCTATGTGGCTTTTTTTAGCGGTTGAAGGTGTGCCATTAGCAGCAGAAGAAGCAACAGACCCAGGCAAAGATCTACCTAGAGGTATTATCACCGCTATGGTGATTTTGTTGGTGTTCGGTGGCTTAGTTTTGGTCTTAGCCCCAGGTGGTTCTAGTGCGGAGTTGATGAAAAACCATGCAGCACCATTAGTTGGTGCACTACAGGCTGTCTATGGTGAAAACTCCATGGTAGCGACCTTTGTTAACCTAGTGGGCCTCGCTGGTTTGATTGCTAGCTTCTTCTCTATCATTTATGCCTATTCTCGTCAGGTGTTTGCCTTGTCTCGCGCTGGCTACTTACCACGCTTCTTGTCTTTGACTGGCAAGCGCAAGGTGCCAACCTTAGCGCTAATTATTCCTGGCATCCTAGGTTTCTTACTCTCTTTAACAGGTGAGGGTGATTTGATGATCACTATGGCCGTATTTGGGGCTACTTTGTCTTATGCCTTGATGACCTTGTCTCATATTATCTTGCGAGTGAAAGAGCCTGATCTTGAACGTCCTTATAAAACGCCGGGTGGTGTGTTCACTTCAGGTATCGCCTGCGTATTAGCGGTTATTGCCTTTATTTCAACCTTCCTAGTTAGCCGTGAAGCGGCGATGTGGTCGGCTGTTTTCTACGGAATCATGGTGGCTTACTTCTTCTTGTATAGCCGTCATCATCTTGTAGCACAGGCACCAGAAGAAGAGTTTGAAGCGATTGCAAATGCCGAAAAAGAGCTGAGTTAAGCGTTCAAAACCTAACAAATAAAGCGATTTTAATAAAAATATAAGCTAAGTCAGAAATATAAGGATGTAAAAAGAGTACTGGTTAAGAGAGCTTAGGATGAGTTCTCTTAACTCTTGAAAGAAGTTAAATGCGTCGCTCGCCCTCCAGTTTTGGTGAGCTGACACTTCATAAAAAGAATATTTCGAACAAGAGTACGACATTATGTTAAATGCAAAAGATGTGAAAACAATTGAAGATGCCAAGCGCATCGTCGATGAACGTAATTTGAGCCATGTGAAAGTCGGTTTATTTGATATCGATGGCATCATGCGCGGCAAGTACATGAGCAAGGAGAAGTTCTTTTCTTCATTGGACAGTGGTTTTGCATTTTGTGATGTTGTACTGGGCTGGGATTCAAAAGACCAGCTTTATGATAATGGTAAGGTAACAGGCTGGGAGACAGGCTATCCAGATGCCCCAGTGCGTATTTTACCTCATACCTGTCGCGACATTGTGGATGAGCCGGGCCAGCTTCTCTTTATTTCTGAATTTGTTGAAGAGGCTGAAAAGGTGTGTCCACGAGGCACCCTGCGTAAGGTCATTGAAAAGGGTAAAGCCATGGGCTTTGATGCTTTTGCGGCCCTAGAGTATGAATTCTTTATGTTTGATGAGACCCCAGATTCCATTCGAGAAAAGGGCTTTCGTAACCTAAAACCTATCACACCAGACTTCTTTGGTTATTCCGTCATTCGCAACTCAGTACACTCTGAGTTGTACCAGCAAATCATGGGGATGGGGGAGTTAATGGATTTCCCTATCGAAGGTCTGCACACAGAAACGGGTCCGGGTGTATTAGAAGCGGCACTTGCTGTAGATGATGCGACCAAAGCGGCAGACAAAGCGGCGCTCTTTAAAACCTTTATGAAGGTGCTAGCGCAGCGTAATAACATGATGGCGACCTTTATGGCTAAGTGGTCCGGAGAATACCCAGGACAAAGTGGCCATATTCATCTCTCTCTGACAAATAGCTCAGATGGTAGTTCAGCTTTTTACGATGCCAATAATAAACACAATATTAGTAAGATTCAGCGTCACTTTATTGCAGGCCAGCAGCGCCTTATGCCTGAATTACTGGCGATGTTTGCGCCAACCGTCAACAGCTATAGTCGCTTGATTCCAGGCTTTTGGGCACCGACTGATGCCACTTGGGGGGTAGAAAACAGAACTACGGCACTACGAGTTATCCCAGGTTCTCCTAAATCTCAAAGGGTGGAATACCGTTTAGGTTCGGCTGATGCTAACCCTTACCTTGCGCTAGCAGCCGCTTTAGGTGCTGGCCTATATGGCATAGAGCATGAACTAGAGCCAGAAGCGCAAGTCAAAGGTAACTCCTACGAACAAACCCATTCGCCAGAATTAGCACTACCTCGTACCCTCTGGGAATCAGCGCAAAGGCTGAAACACTCAGCCGCGGCTAAAGATTTATTCGGCGAAACTTTTGTTGAGCATTTTGCCGCTACCCGAGAATGGGAAGAGCGAGAGTTTCGCCGCCATATTACCGATTGGGAAATGGAGCGTTACTTCGAAATTATTTAGACAGCTTGAAATACCTATAGTTTGAATGAAGAGCATAACCGCTTTAAATACAGGAAATTAGAATGACAAACATGATCAAAACCATCTCACCGATTAATGGTGAGGTTTATGTAGAGCGTCCACTCGCTTCAGTGAATGAAATAGACGATGTCTTAATCAAGGCTAAATTAGCCCAACAAGCTTGGTCAGCAAAGAGCGTGGCTGAACGTGCACAAATCTGTACTGCTGCGGTTGATGCGTTTGTGGCTAACAAAGAAGTGATAGCTAAAGAGCTAACTTGGCAAATGGGGCGTCCTATTCGTTACAGCCAAGGGGAAGTGGGTGGTTATGAAGAGCGTGCCCGTTACATGATAGGCGCAGCAGAAGAGGCGCTAGCGCCGTTACAGCTTGAAGAGAAAGCAGGCTTTACCCGTTACATTAAACGTGAAGCTCTGGGTGTCGTGTTTGTGGTTGCCCCTTGGAACTTCCCTTTTATGACGGCAATTAATGCGGTTATGCCGGCACTAATGGCAGGCAATGCTGTGGTACTTAAGCATTCAGCGCAAACGCCTTTGTGTGCTGAGCGTATGGTTGAATCCTTTGAAAAAGCAGGTCTACCAGCGGGCGTATTCCAATATCTACACCTTTCCCATGCGGATACCGAAAATATTATTGCCTCAGATAAGGTGGATTATGTTGCCTTTACTGGCTCTGTGGCGGGTGGTGAAATGGTGGAGAAAGCCGCTGCTGGTACCTTTAAAGGCACAGGTCTTGAGCTAGGGGGGAAAGACCCAGCTTATGTGCGTTCTGATGCCAATATTGATCAAGCCGTGGATACTGCCATTGATGGGGCTTTCTTTAACTCAGGCCAGTCATGTTGTGGTATCGAGCGTATTTATGTGCACGAGTCTGTCTATGATGAGTTCGTTGAAAAGGCTGTGGCATTGGTAAATGGCTATGTACTTGGTCGCTCTGATGATGAAAGCACAACCTTAGGTCCAGTGGTTAAAGCAAGCTCTGCTGACTTTATTCAAGGCCAAATTGATGAAGCTGTAGCACAAGGTGCGGTGGCACATATTGATAGCAAAGCTTTTGCCATGGCAGAAAAAGGCACGCCTTATTTAGCGCCGCAAGTACTGACCAATGTGGATCATTCTATGCGTATTATGCAAGAAGAGTCCTTTGGCCCTGTGGTAGGTATCCAAAAAGTGACCGATGACGAAGCGGCGATCACCTTAATGAATGATAGTGAGTTTGGTTTAACTGCCAGTGTGTTTACCACAGATGTAGAAGCCGGTATTGCAGTGGGTGAACGTCTTGAAACAGGGACTTTCTTTATCAACCGTTGTGACTACCTAGACCCTGCGCTAGCTTGGACTGGGGTGAAAAACTCAGGTAAGGGCTGCACCTTATCGTCTTTAGGGTATGACTATCTTACTCGTCCAAAATCTTTCCACATCAAACTGCCTTAGTCGGAGCTTTTTATGACATATTCTCAATACACAATGAACTGGAATTATCCGACAGCGGTTCGCGCTGGTGTTGGCCGTATTAGCGAACTAGCCGATGCTTGCCAATCCTTAGGAATGAAAGCCCCACTTCTAGTAACAGACCCAGGCCTTGCGAGTTTGCCTATGGTGACAAATGCTATCGTAGCCTGTGTTGAAGCGGGTTTAGATTGCCGTTTGTTTAGCAATATCAAAGGTAACCCAACGGGTGAAAACGTCAATGATGGCGTAGTCGCTTTTCGTGAAGGTAAGCATGATGGTGTGATTGCATTTGGTGGCGGCTCTGGCCTTGATGCTGCCAAAGCCATAGCCTTTATGTCTGGTCAAACCGCCGATCTATGGTCTTTTGAAGATGTGGGTGATAACTGGAGTAAAGCGATTGAATCAGGTATCGCACCGATTGTTGCTGTTCCAACAACCTCAGGTACTGGTTCAGAAGTAGGACGCGCTTCTGTGATTACTGATGATGCTAACCATGTGAAGAAGATCATCTTCCATCCAAAAATGTTGCCAGAAGTGGTGATCTTGGACCCAGTATTAACCCAAGGTCTACCTGCCAAAATTACCGCCGCAACAGGTATGGATGCTTTATCTCACAACTTAGAAGCTTACTGCTCTCCATTTTATCACCCAATGGCAGAAGGGATTGCGATCGAAGGCATTCGTTTGGTGAAGGAGTACCTACCTCAAGCGGTTGCTAATGGGGATAACCTAGATGCCAGAATGCAGATGCTTGTGTCATCTTCTATGGGTGCGACCGCCTTTCAGCGAGGCTTGGGTGGCATGCACGCCTTAGCTCATCCTTTAGGGGCTTTATATGATGCTCACCATGGTTTATTGAATGCCATCTTGATGCCTTATGTCCTTAAAGCGAACCAAGACGTTATTGCAGAAAAATTGTCTCGTTTAGCCCTTTATATTGGCCTAGAAGGCAGCTTTGATGCCTTCTTACAATGGGTATTAGATCTACGTGAACAATTGGGTATTCCGCACACATTAGCTGCAATTGGCATAGATGAAGAAAAAGCAGAGCTAGTAGGGCGAATGGCCACAGAAGACCCTTCTGCTGGTGGTAACCCGATTAGCTTTACTGATGCTCAATACAGCCAATTATTTAAAAATGCGGTTCAAGGTGTGCTATAGCACCTTGTAAGCTGCAGCCATAAAGGATGCTTTAGATGAAGATTGGATTATTACAATGTGATTCCGTGATTGATGCGCTTCAAGGCAAGCATGGCAATTATCCAGCTATGTTCAGCGAACTGTTTACTCAGCTTGATAGTCGTATTGAATTAACGGTTTTCAACGTAATTGAAGGTGAGTATCCAGAAGATATTGATGCTTTTGATGGGTATGTCACCACAGGTAGTCGTTTTGGTGCCGAAGACGACTTACCTTGGATTACGGATCTGATTAGCTTTGTAAAAACGCTCTACCAAGCTAATAAAAAGCTAGTGGGTATTTGCTTTGGTCACCAAATCATTGCCAAAGCCCTAGGTGGTCAGGTGGTGAAATCGGATAAAGGTTGGGGAGTTGGGGTTTCTGTTAATAAAGTGCTGGAGAAAAGCCAAAATGAGGCTTGGATGCAACCTGCTAAAGCAGAAATGAAACTGATAGTGAGCCATCAGGACCAAGTGGTACAGCTGCCTAAAGACAGCCAAGTACTTGCTGCAAGTGACTTCTGTCCAGCGTACATGTATCGCGTGGGTGATTGCTTCTTATGTGTACAAGGCCACCCTGAGTTTTCAAAATCCTATTCCAATGACCTAATGGAGTCCCGTCGAGATCGCATCCCTCATGATGTGATAGAGGAAGGGCAGTCTTCATTAGAGCAAGATGTGGACGATATCTTGATGACCCAATGGATAGTAAACTTCTTGAAAGCTTAAGCCCTTGACGTTTTAAAGTAAGTGCATAAAAAAGCCCGAACAGCTTTATTGGTTCGGGCTTTTTTGTGCTGATCATTTATCAAGAGCATCTATTCAGAATATTCATCTAAAGGTAAGAGTGCAAAGCAGTATACTTAATGGGCCTCTTTATAATCCAAAATAGTTTGGATTCGCTCTTCAGGTGCTGGGTGAGTTGAAAGGTAATGTTCTAAACCTGATAAGGCCCCAGCTTCTTCGTCGCTATTCATTCTATTTACTTGAGTTAAACGACCCATAATCAAGGCAAAGTTTTCTACATTAATATTTGCAAGTGTAAGCTGTTCTAACGCAAATTGGTCAGCTTCACGTTCAAAGTCGCGTGAATAGGTAAGATCAGTTAATAGGGTTGGTAGGCCGGTGATGATATCAAGCGTATCAAGGTCACCTGTGACTAATAAAATAAAAGCGGTTAACAGGGAGGCCTGAATCGCACGGCGTAAAATATGCTTGTGTTTTAAGTGACCAATTTCATGAAATAAGACAGCAATGATCTCGTCATCGTTCTTGGTTAATTCAATAAACTCGTCAGTAAATACGATAGTACCACCGGGTAAAGCAAAGGCGTTTGCGCCAAAGCCAGAGCGAAACTCTATTTTGATATTTAAATTGTCGAAGCCCTGATAATAGGGCTTCATTAAATACCTAAGCTTGTTTTGTTCTTCTTGTGATAATTCACTCGGTTCTAAAAAGCTATTATCTAATACTGTGAGGCTTTGATCGAACTTAGCTTCAATGACTTCTGGTAAGCTTTGGGCAATAACACTTGTTAATTTAGGAATGCCATAAACAAGGCCAACATAAGATAAGGAAATTAAAGCGAAAGTCGCAATCAGTATGGTGCTTAAATTGGATTCAAGCCTGTGTAAAAAGGAGCCTTTATGGCGTTTTGGCGAAAGGGTATTAGCAAGTGCATCGACACCTTCATTATCATAACTAATAAAGAGTTGATCGTTTTCTAAGGTGATTTCACGAGCTGTATTAGCAACACGAGACTCGATTTGAATCGAGTCCGCATCAAACATAATGAGTTCGTGACCAATGTGCTCTGCACTCGGGCCGTAAAGGTATAGCTTGATACCTCTATGGCTGTTGAGTTCTAAACTAGCTTCATGGCGTTTTGATGATTTACCATCAAGGTAGTAACCCTTAATTCTCATTTATGGCTCTTCTCTAGGGCTAAAAATCTAAACACCGAAGTCAAATGCTTGACCCATTTCTTCACCTAAAGCGCCAACTTCTTGAGCGGGTGCTGCTCTAAAGTTTTCAAGGGAACCATTTACTTCTAGCGATACATTTTGTGCTAGGTATTTAATCATGCGAATTTTTGCCGCAGGAAGATAAAGGCCTAAAGTAACAATTGTTAAAAGTACATTAATTAGAATCACTTTAAATAAACCTGGCATGGTGAAGTTAGCATTAAAATTATGCTCATCAATATGTAGGTTTCTATAAAAGATGTTATTTACCGTTACGATAAAAAAGATAATAAGGAATAGATAAGCAGGTAGAACTATCACAGGTAGGAAGGCTGCAAAAGCAGGTACTGCACTAATAATTCCGAAACCAATTAAACCTAAAACAAGCATGATAGCAGCTGCTACTAATGCAGGCTTACCATAATCCCAAGCTTTGGCGCTAAATTGAAATTGGGTTTTACCGTAAGAAGAGTTGTTTACAAGATAAGCATTAATTTCTTTAAAAGCTTTTGGATATAAAATACCCATGGTGAATATACCCAGCAGCGGCCATAAAATTAAAGCTTTTACTGCTTGCCAATAAGTTGCGCTGAAGCGAAATTGAATATTGTTATAAGAGGTCATACGACGATCAAATGCTAAAGACTGGTTAACAAAGTAAGGAATCGCAATAAATAGTGCTATACCCAATATTGCACCTACAGTAGGCATAAACTGCAAGGCAGTCATGTAAATGATCAAGGCGACAATCGCAATGATACGCCCTTTTAGTATCTGCATTGGGGTCGCAAGATAGCGGAAGTGAGTATTGTTTAGATACAGATTTGCATGTAAATAGCGGTTGTTTCTAACCGTTGCCCAAGCCGAATAAATACCGAAAGTTAATACAGTGAGTAACGCGTTGACTACCCATAATTTGAAATATTCAAACCCCTGACCTCTAAACTCAAAGGGTAAAATATTTTTAGTTTGTGAGTCGTTAATAGGCGTGACGACTTCAGCTGTGACTGATTCAGACATCTAAGCTTTCCTTACTTATGTGATCCATTTTGGGGGGTATTTAATATAAGCCTAATATAGTGCCTTATATTGAGCATTTTTCATATCCCAAGAAAGAAAAATGACATCAAATTATTATATAAAGGATCAATTTTTATTAAAATAAGGTCTAAAGAATGAGTCTAATTGTAAAAAGTATCTAAATTAATTGATATTTATCTTATTAATCTAATTGTGAATATAGCTTCAAATTACTATTAAAAAATGCCGTCCTTGGCCAAAGGGATTTTTTATCCATTTTTCACTTAGCAAACAGGGTTTTTTATTTATAAAAATTATAGTTGTTCAAACTGTTTTAAGATTTTTTCATAGGTACCATTCGCCTGAATCATAATAAAACCTGCGTTAAAGTCATCACGAATTTTTTCAGCATCCTTTATATTTTTAGAAATCATTACATAAAGATCATTCTTTTCAATTGGAGGCTGCACCATGCTTAATTGGCTTGGATCAATGCCAATTTTTCCGGCAATACTTTTCACCACAGATAAGTTATCGGCATATAGATTAATATCGCCTTTAGCCAAGGCTCTTAAACCTTCTTCTGCGCCGTTATAACCCTGAATACTCTCAAAAGGGAAAGCATCAAAACTTTGGCTGATGACCGAGCCTTCCATCTTGCCAATCTTGTATTGGTTGAGCATTTCAAAAGAAGAGTAGAAATCCAGGTCTAGACCTTCTTGTTTGATCACACCGGTTAATACTGAATAGATAGGAATTGAGACGTGATAATCTTGTGCTCTATCTTCAGAATAGTAGGCGCCAACAAGCACATCTTTTTCTCCACTTTTAACCAGTCTCATTGCTTCTTTCCATTGGGTGAATTCAAGCTGGCTTTGATAACCTGATGCTTTAAATGATTCAGAGACTATGGTGGAAATAAAGCCACCTTGCTCTAATTCATTGCCATAAAATGGAGCCCAATTCGTGGTTGTCATAGAGACTTCTTGAGCCTGAGCGAGACTGGCAAAACTTACGGATAAAGCAAAAGCAGTATTGATTAAAGCTTTCATGAATAAACCTCATTTTTATTTTTTTATGTTTAAAAAGCAGTGTTAATACGCGGCGTTTTAAAAGGTGCGTTTTAAGTGTTTCGCAGCCTAACCTAAAAGTTTTTGAGGAATACAATAAAAAGCCAGCGAATGGCTTCGCTGGCTTTATGCGGGTCGTAATTGATTAAAAATTGAACGGGCGTTTAATAAAAAAGCATTTTTTAGAGTGAATAAAATAAGCTTTTGCTTAGACTTTAATCAGCCATATTTTAATTAATTGTGCCTTGGATTAAGTCTTTATCTTCGTTTAATGCATCCCAAAGAAAACGGGCGAAGACTTTTACTCTTTCTGTAGCAACTGAATCTGGGTGAGTAAGGATCCAAGCAGGAATAAACTGCATATCAATATCGGGTAGGCGCTTTAGTTGAGGGTCCTGATCGGCAGTGAAGCTAAACAAATAAGCAAATCCAAGCCCAGCTTTAACTGCTTGCTGTAACGCTAAAGGGTCAGCAATGCTGTGTTGAACTTGGCAGTAAGCATAAGGCGTTGTTTTGATCCAACGGGATAATAAACCATGTTGATTGGCCTTTTCCCA
Source organism: Marinomonas sp. S3726 (assembly GCF_000967665.1). Classification (NCBI taxonomy): domain Bacteria; kingdom Pseudomonadati; phylum Pseudomonadota; class Gammaproteobacteria; order Oceanospirillales; family Oceanospirillaceae; genus Marinomonas; species Marinomonas sp. S3726. The sequence continues at coordinate 61,019 of NZ_JXYC01000020.1, forward strand.
AGATAACCAGCGGGCGCTGGGATTTTTTCCGGTAAAGCTTTGCTCTGCTTCATAATTCAAACTGGCATATACGGCGAGCCCAAAATCAGGCAGTTTACGGCCGATTAAGTGCTCCTCTGGTTCTGCTTGAAAGCGAATAGCAATATCAGCGTTACGTCTGTCTAGGTCAACAATATTATTGTTGGCGTCAATCTCAATATGAATATCAGGGTAAAGAGCTGTGAATTTAACAATATGAGGGATAATCAAATGCTGAGCAATATGGGGCAGCATGGTGATACGAATTGGACCAGATAAAAGTGCATCACGGCCAAAGACTTCTCGCTCCATACTTAAAATTTCACTTTCGACCCTTTCTGCTCTTTCCACCATGGCTTCACCCATTTCGGTCAGAATAAAGCCTTCGTTATGACGAACAAATAGCTTTAAATCCAACTGGGATTCCATTGCTTGTAAGCGTCTAGAAATCGTTGAGTGGCTTACTCCCATTAGCTTTGATGCTGCGCGAACAGATCGCCCCCGATAAATCGCTAAAAAAACTCTTAAGTCATCCCACTCAAATACTTTCATTACTCACCCTAAACCTAGCTTTAATTGATCGCGTAACGCTGGTGCAAAAACGGAACGACGAGTTGCAATTATAGCTAGTTCTGTATTGAAAATGAATTCGTTATCTTAGCCTTCATGACGCAACCTGATCCCAAATCCTCTGCTATTTCACTCTCAGGGGATTTGGGATCCTTGCATGAAAACCATTTTTAACCATGACCTAGTTCATGGAGGGCACATGAGAGATAAGTTTTTTAATTTTGTTGTCAGGCACCCTGTTTGGGTGATTCTGGCATTTTTAGTGTTTGCTTTTGCTGCCGCTTCTGGGGCGCAAAAGTTAGTTTTCAAAAGTGATTATCGAATCTTTTTTGATGATGAAAACCCTCAGCTAGTGGCTTATGAGTCCATGCAGAAAATCTATAATAAAAGTGACAATGTGACTTTTATTATCGTGCCAAAAGGAGACACGGTATTTACCCCAGAGCATCTTAAAGGGCTCACAATGCTGACGAAAGCCAGCTGGCAAATACCTTATTCAACCAGAGTTAATTCATTGACTAACTTCCAGCATACCTATGCCGAAGAAGACGACATGATAGTGTCGAATCTAGTAAATAACCCTGAGTCTTTGACGCCTTTACAGCTAGAAAATATCAGAGAGATCGCACTTGCTGAGCCTCAACTGGTGAATAAGATAGTCTCTAACTCTGGGCATGTATCTGTGGTTGATGTATCGATCAAATTACCAGGGCTTGATCCGACTGCAGAGATTCCAGAAGTGGCTTCTCATGTACGTCAATTAAGAGATGGTTTTTTAGCGACTAACCCAGGAGCACAAGTTTATTTGTCTGGCATGGTGATGCTGAATAATGCATTTGCCGAAGCCTCTATGGAAGACAGTGCCACCTTAATCCCTCTAATGTTCTTAACCGTAATTGTGATTATTGGGGTTTTGCTACGCACTATTTCAGGCACCATAGCCACAGTACTGATTATCTTTATGAGTATTGTGACTGCCATGGGGCTAGCCGGTTGGATGGGCTTTTTCTTGTCTGGTGCATCTGCCTCAGCACCCACCATCATACTGACCTTAGCCGTCGCAGACTGTATTCACATACTCGCGTCTATGTTTTATGAGATGCGTAATGGCGCAGATAAACGTTCAGCTATTTTGACTAGCTTGAAAGTGAATCTACAGCCGATATTCCTCACCAGTATTACCACGGCAATTGGCTTTTTAAGCATGAACTTTTCTGAGATTCCACCTTATCGTGACCTAGGTAATATCGTTGCTATGGGTGGCATGCTGGCCTTTGTTTTCTCTGTGACTATTTTTCCTGCTTTGTTATTGGTGTTGCCGATTCGCGTCAAGGTGAACGCTCAGGCGAAGCAAGACAAGATGAGCAAGTTTGCGGACTTTGTTATTGCTAAACGTCGTCTTCTATTACCACTAGTGAGTGTGGTGGTTGTGGTACTAACGGTTTTTATTCCGAAAAACGTTATCAATGATGACTTTGTTAAATATTTTGATACGAGTGTGCCTTTTAGAGAAGCCACTGACTTTATGCAAGATAACCTATCGGGTATGACTGTCATGGAGTTATCGGTGAAATCTGGCGAGGCAAATGGCGTTAATAACCCGGCTTATTTAAAGCAAGTATCAGACTTTAGTGATTGGTTAAGAACACAGCCAGAAACGGACCATGTAAACACTTTGACTGATGTGCTCAAGCGCTTAAACATGAATATGCATGGAGATGATGAAAGCTGGTATCGCTTACCCGAATCACCTGAAATGTCGGCGCAATATTTGCTCTTGTATGAAATGTCTTTGCCTTATGGCCTAGATCTAAATACCCAACTGAATGTGGATAAATCATCTACCAAGTTGATTGTAACCTTCAAAAACCTAACCAGTGGTGAGTTGGTAGAGCTAGGGGAAAGAGTCGAAAACTGGTTTGCAGTCAATGCCAACCAATATGAATTAGATGTTGCCAGCCCAAGCTTTATGTTCGCTCACATAGGCCAGAAAAGTATTGTCAGCATGCTAGTTGGCACTTTGGTTGCGTTAGTTCTTATCTCTGTCTTGTTAGGTTTTGCACTTAAGAGCTGGCGTTATGGCTTGATTAGCTTGATTCCTAATTTACTTCCTGCAGCTGTGGCGTTTGGTATTTGGGGCATCATCAATGGTCAAATTGGTATGAGTATGTCCATGGTGATAGGGATGACGCTAGGCATAGTCGTCGATGATACCGTGCATTTCTTAAGTAAGTACCTCCACGCCAGACGTAATCATAAAGCGAATGCTATTGATGCTGTGCACTATGCCTTTGGCAATGTCGGCAGCGCCCTGTGGATTACCACCTTAGTGTTAGTCGCAGGCTTTACTGTGTTGGCTCAATCTAGCTTTAAATTAAATGGCGATATGGGGTTATTAACCGCCATCACCATACTTGTAGCTTTGCTCATCGACTTCCTACTGTTACCGCCTTTACTGATCCTTATGGATGAAAAGCGCAAAAACAGCCAGCAAGCAAATACACAATCAGATAGACAACAGACAGACTTAGCTGATCTGTCGAATGCCTAATGAAAATATTGGAGAATAAAATGTTTAAAACAAGTTACCTATTGGGCGCAGCGTTATCTATTAGCCTATTCAGTGCCCCAAGCTTTGCGACGACACAAGCAAGTGAGGAACTTGATCCTGCCTTGGCAGAAAAAGGCAGACAGATATTTATGGAAACGAAAAAAAGAGACGAAGGCTGGGTCGATTTTACCGCTGATATGCTGATGGTATTACGTAATGACCAAGGCCAAGAAAGTGTTCGCGAAGTGAAGATGAAGTCACTAGAGCAGCTTACTGACGGGGATAAAAGTCTGACCATCTTTAATAAGCCTAAAGATGTAAAAGGAACCGCCTTTTTAAGTTACTCCCATGTTGTGGGTGCAGATGACCAATGGTTGTTTTTACCTTCTATCAAACGAGTAAAGCGAATTTCATCCAGCAATAAATCGGGTCCATTTATGGGGTCTGAGTTTTCGTTTGAAGACTTAAGTTCCTTTGAAATCGACAAGTATCGTTATCAATATCTTGCTGATGAGAAAGTTGGTGATTTAGAAAGCTTTAAAGTAGAGCAATACCCTGTGGATGAAAACTCAGGTTATACACGTCGTATTGTATGGGTTGATAAAGATGAATATCGCATTATTAAAATCGATTTTTATGATAGAAAAAATGCTTTATTAAAAACCTTATCCTATAACAATTTCGAGCTTTACCTAGGCCAATACTGGCGTGCGTTAGAGTCTGAAATGTTTAATCATCAAACGGGTAAAAGTACTAGCTTGGTGTGGAATAACTATCAGTTTAAAACTGGCCTAAAAGAGAGTGACTTTAGCCGAAGTTCATTGAAACGTGCTAAATAACGTTTAGTTAATCGCAGGTTCCCTAGACAAATCACTCTTTTCACTTGTTGGAAAGGGTGATTTTGTAAGAAGTAGTTTGATGGTAGGCCATCCATGGCGGATTAGTGTTTTATCTGATTAGCTCTTATTAGCTTTGGTTAAACCTAGCCAAAATTTTATCGTAGGTGCCATTCACCTGAATTTGAATAAAACCTGCATTAAAAGCGTCTCTCAGTTTTTCTGCATCTGGTATTTTTTTAGAGACAAGAATGTAGAGATCATTTTCTTCAATTGGTGGTTGCACCATCTTGAGTGAAGCTGGGTCCATCCCTATATCCGCAGCCACTTGCTTAACAACAGCAAAGCTATCTACATAAAGGTCAATATTGCCTGAGTTGAGCGCTTTTAGGCCGTCATCCACCCCTTCATAGCCAGTTAAGCTTTTAAATGGGTAAGCATCAAAGCTTTTCCCAACAACGGATTGATCTATCTTGCCAATCTTGTATTCATCAAGCATTTCGAAAGAATTATAAAAATCTAACGGCAGCCCATCTTTTTTGATAATACCGGTTAATACCGAATAAATAGGGAGGGAGAAGTGGTAAAGCTTCTCTCTTTCTTCAGAGAAATAAGCACCCACAAGAATATCTTTCTCGCCTGTTTTGACTAACTCTAATGCATTGCCCCAACTGGTGAACTCTAAGTTGCTATCATAGCCAGCGGCTTTTAGAGATTCAGCGACAATAACAGAAATAAAACCGCCGTCATCTAGCTTAGAGCCATAAAAAGGTGCCCAATCTGTCGTCGTTAAACTGATTTCTTTTGCGTGAGTTAAGCCACTAAAACTCAGACTGAGAGTGGCGATTAAACTAATTAAAAGTTTCATCCTTTAGCTCCATAAAATTAAATTTATATCGGCTTATATGAAGATGAGAACTTACTAATCTATAAGCCAGCTAAAGATAAAAGATAGTCAAAAAAAGCGGTTTTATAAATGTGTTCATTTTTTATTGTTGGAATACAGAGAAGAGAGTTCACCTCAGCGATTGTATTTTAGGCTGAGGTGTGTGGTTTTTAACTTGTTACTTACCTAGCCTGCCTCGTTATCCATCTTTTTGCCCAAACGATAACAATCTAAAACAGTAACTAACCAAGTTGAAAATAAGAAAAGGGATAGGTACTCAATAAAGTTTGAGCCATAAAGAGAAGGGCCAGACATGAGCTTTTGGGTAATCAAAATAGGATCAAAGCTCATTTCACCCGCTAAAATTTCTTTAGATATGATATCGGCTTTGAACATAGCTTCTTTCATGATAATGACCAATGAAAGCAGGGTTACCAGCAGGGCCATGCCCCCATGCCAAGGTTTTTCTAAGATAAAATATCCCGCCCCAGGAAACACAGTGGTGCAAAGAAGAGGTGCTTTACGGGACTTTTTCATTTAATAACCTTTGAGTTTTTGTATAGCAATAGTGCTGCTTATTTTAACATCAGATTGAATGTATAAGCGTAAAAAAATTGGCTAGCGACGGCTTGCTAAAGGGGCTTGAAATTGCGCCTTACAATATAACAAGAAGAAGCTGAATGAGGGAAGGGAATGAAGAAGTGAGGTTGAATATTTGTCTTAAAATGATTAAATGCCATCCTTGGCTTATTCTAGAACTTATTCGTTGCTTCCCTAGATTTGGTTAAAGTCCTTCAAAATAGCTTCATAAGTCCCATTGGCTTGAATCTGAATAAAGCCAGCATTAAATGCATCTCTTAATTCGATCGCATTAGGAATATTTTTAGAGATAAGCACATATAAATCGTTTTCTTCTAAAGGTGGTTGTACTAGCTGTAGCTGTGATGAGTCCATCCCTAAATCGGTAGCAACCTGTTTAACAACCGCCACACTGTCTATGTACAAATCAATTTGACCTTGGTCTAGGGCTTTCAAACCATCTGCTACACCAGGGTAACCCGTTAGGCTATTAAAGGAGTACGCATCAAAGCTTTTTCCTACGACCGAACCATCAATTTTACCTAGTTTATATTTGTTCAACTCATCGAATGAATTCACAAAGTTAAGGGGGAATTCTTGTTTCTTGATGACGCCTGTCATTAAAGAATAAATAGGGATAGAAATATGAAAGTCTCTTGCTCTCTCCTCAGAGAAATAAGCGCCAACTAACATGTCTTTCTCGCCCACTTTGACCTTTTCAAAGGCTTCTGTCCAATCACTAAAAACAATATTACTTGTATAGCCAGATGCCTTTAGGGATTCCGCCACTATGGCAGAAACAAACCCACCACGATCCAAAGAGCTACCGTAAAAAGGGGCCCAATCGGTTGTTGTCAGAGAAATTTCTTGTGCTTGTGCAGTGCTAGAAACACTCAAACCAAGAACTAATCCAAGACTTAAACCTAACGTACTCACACCTAAGCCAATGGACCTAGATAGATTTTTTACTCGATCTTTAACACTTAATTTTTGCAACAAAATGATCACCTATTTTTAATTATTTTACTGCCGGTTTATCCGGTCAGTTTGGTGTTACGCCTGCTGCTCACCAGTCACGCAGCAGATGTTTTAATAAGCACTATCTAAGGTATAAAACCTCAGTTGTAACGCTTAAAAATAGCTTAAATAGCGAACACCTTAATTAATATAGAATCTTGATTTGAAATAACTATCGAATGATAAGTGGCTTTAGCGAGGCTGGTATCAAGATAACAAAAGCGCGTTTTTGAAATCTCGGTATATTCAAGGTAAGTTATTAATTTAAAGTAGAATTAGGGTTAAATAGCTTAATCAAAGATAAAGGGAGCGAGCGTTAATGAAGCATGTATTTTGGTTAATAGAAGGTAAGATAGCAGGGCGCTCGGGCCCTAATTTAGATGCTTGGAGCCTAGCAGAGCTTAAAGAACATGGCATTGCGGCTATCTTAAGTGTCAATTTTGCCGAATCGGTTGATAGTAATGAGATGGATAAAGTTGGGATAGTCCATGCCAATATCCCCATGTCGCCAAATGCGCCTGTGCAATTGGGTGATAAAGAAACTTGCTTAGCTAACTTGCCAAAAGCCATGGCTTTTATTGAGACACAAAAAGCGGCAGGCCCAGTGATAATTCATTGTCGTTCAGGCAAGGATAGAACAGGCTTGGTCATGGCAGCTTATCTGATTCAATTTGAAGGTATGACAGCTAAAGAAGCCATGGATAATGTGTTCAGTGTGAGGCCTATCGCCTTTAGCGCAGAGGGGTGGATACCTTTTGCATTGGATGTGTTGGAGAGTTTTGAAGCGTCTTTATAAATAAAGAAAAAGAGCGCTACTCACTTTTGAGTAACGCTCTACTGCGCTTGTAGGAATTTCCTAAAAGTGATTATTACTGAATTAACAAAGCGGTTCTTCACTGTTAACAAACTGGCTCTTCACTGCTAACAAAGCGCCTCTTCATTCCAAGGGGTATCCACTTTTAGAATCGATGCTAAAGTCGGTGCTATCTGAGAGGCTGTCGCAAATTCCACCTCTTGTTGTGGCACATCAGGCCCAACAAAAAGACAAAAACGATAGTCTTCACGAGAACCAGGGCGCATGCCGTGGTTAGATTGATATTTAGATTTTCCGCTAATCTGCCCTGTGCCTTTTAAGTCCCTTTCAAAGCTTGTTAGCGCCCCTTCTTTAGAGGTGAAAACTAAAAGCTCATCTTGCTGATGCTCAGGGATAAAGTCCTTGTTCCAAGTCTCTAAGCCAGCTTCTAGCAATATCTTGGTGACTTGTTCCGCTTCCGTTTGGGATCTAGGGGCGATAAGTAGCATGCCACCTTCACTAGACCAACGTACGCCTTCAGGCAGAATCTGGTCACAATAAATTGCCTCTGTCATCGCCGTATGGCCATGGTCACTCATGATGGCAAAGTTATACTCATCTAACTTGCCTGCTTGTCTTAGTCTTTCTAATAAGGTGCCGACTTGCGCATCAGCTGTGCGAAGCGAATGTTCCATCATAGGATCACCTGCTCCGTACTTATGCAGAAAGTAATCGGTCGCCGCAATTTCTAATAAGATAAGGTCTGGCGCATCATCCGAGCATGCAAGGCCAGCGCCTATGTCTAATAATTGCTGATCAGCCAACATGCCAAAGGTCATCGTCTCAGTCGTATTATAGTTTTGATACTTTGCGCCATTAGGGTTGATCACTCTAGCATCAACTCGGGCTTGATCAAGTTCAGCTAATCGCGCTTGAGTACGTTTACTTAATGCATCCTTTAAAGCTTGATTAGCTTGTGCTTTTTGCTGTTCTTCTATGGATGAGGAGTCATCAGTTCTCGCGCGATTTGTCGTCTCATCAGACCACCAAGGGTCAAGATAAAGGTCACAATCTTGGGTATTCACCATGCCATAACCTAGGCCTGCTACCTTCTTGTTAGCTTGCTTGGCATAGCCTGCCACTGTGGTGGTTAATACATCTTCAGGAATCGCCCAACGAAACTCAGTACCATCCCAAACCTTATTACCATACACTCCATGTTCGGCGGCGGTTTGTCCTGCAATCATAGAGGTACGGCCGGGAAAAGAGGTACCGCAGACTTCAGGTGTTAGGGCTTTCACATAGGTGCCTTGGCTCGCCAAAGCATGCAAGTTGGGTAACCAGGCTTTTGCTTGTACAAATAGGTCGGCGCTGATGCCATCTATCATAATGAGGATAAGCTTACTCATAGACAGAGCTCCTTATACTGACTTAAGCAGCAGGCTGAATTAACAGCTTCTGCATCATAGGAATGTAATGATTCAGGTCTGGTACAGTAAGAGAATCCTGTTTGCCAGCATCATCCCAGTAACGTACTTTTACAGCATCTTGATGATAAGGTTCGGCTTCAAATTGCGCCACTTCATCCGTATTCATTGGGCCGCCTTGTACCGCTAGCGACTCTTTCGATGCCTCAGAAAGCACCTCGTAATACTCAGGTTTTACCGCACATAAATAGCGTTTGCTCGCCACATGTAGACGAATCGCATCGAGTACTCTTTGTGGGAAGTGCCCAGCAAGAAAGTCCGCTGCACTGTCTTCGTGTTCGTTATCTATGCCTTTTTGCAGGCAATCTTCGGCATATTCGCTGGTGTAGTGGCCAATATCATGTAATAGGGCCGCTATGATAAGTTCGTCGTCGGCACCAGCTTGCATAGCAAAAAAGGCAGATTGCAGCATGTGCTCAGCCATGGTGACAGGTTCACCCATGTACCAGTCAGCACCATGGTCGTTAAAGAGCGCTTCTATCTTGGCTAGAATTGAGTTTTCGCTTGTCATTTTTACGTCTCCTTATCTGATTAGTTTGATGTCTTCTTAGCTGATGGGTTTGATGTGACTCGAGCGTCTGTTTCTGTCTGACGAGATAACACAGATTGCAAACTGTATAAGCTATCGACATCCGCATAAGCTCCTTGTAACCAACGGCTGCCAGAGGTCGAAAAAGCCTTTCTAGCGTGGAAAACACGGGTGTTATCAAACATCACAAGTTGGCCTTGTGTGAGCTTGAAATCAATCATGATGCTGGTGCGATTGAGTATCTCAGCATAGTGCTGATAGGCTTTATAGAAGGCTTTCATTTTATGTTTATCGATATTGATCGGGGCAATAGAGCGGTTGTTAAAGCGTACTTTGACCACCTGATCATTATCATTCACTTCAATCAAAGGCACCCGGGACTGAAGGTCAGTGTCTTTATCTTGAAAGCGAAAATTGATCCAAGTTTGGCTTAAAAGGTCAAAATCAGCTTGGCTTTCTTCTCTTAGAATACTGGCCGCTTTAAAGCCATCCCCAAGAATCGACTCGCCACCTTCTACCGTGTTTTCTAAGCAATGCAGTAATTGCACTGTTGGTACAGGGTCGCGATAAGGATTATCCGCATGTAGGCCTAAGCCTAAATTCGTAAAGGCGAGGTTGTTTGGTTCAACTTGCGTTTTCACTTCAAACAACTTGCCGTAGTTAGTGTCTCTGACATAACCAAAGGTGTCGATCACATCAAGAATTTGGCCTTCTTTACAAGGGACATTCTCTAAAATGGCAAAACCATAAAGGGCAAAGTGATCGAATAAAGCACGGCTAGTATCTTGGTTGTTAAGGTAGTCGTCATAGTCGAACACAGACTTATCTGTGCTAAAGCTTGAGTCCCATAACACCTTATTTTGTTCTGAGTAAATATCATTAGCGAGGTGTTTGTCATACGCATTTTGCTCAAGCCAGTCCAAGCTAAAGACACTGCGATGTAGTGGCGAGAAGATAATCTCAACATGCTGATTATCCAATGGCGTGATTGACTCTATACTCACATCTAAAGGAAAGTCAGTCACATTCATAAGGCGCTGGCCACTGTGGGCATCGCGACTCTCGGGCATTTGGCAATGGTCTCTTAACCAGACGGCGAGAAACTCGCTGTTATGACCATCATTCCATTCAATATTTAACTGAGTGCTATCGTGCGCTATTGAGAGCTTATGGCCATTTGCCATTGCAATACTCATGTTTCACTACCTCATTATATTTGCCTTACCACAAGTTAAGCATGCCTGTGATTTGTATGATTATGATGACAAACTAACAGGGATAAAAACATTGAGAATTTCCAAAGTGCTAGTATAGAAATTCTAAAGGCTTCAGTTTTTAATTATGTTAAAAATTGATCCGACACCATAAATATTGCATTTTGATGACGTTTTTATTGCCACAAGAGAATTTTATCTCATCTATGCTATAGAATTGCTAAAATCGAGACAGGATAAGAAAAGGAAGTAACCTCATGCCTCAAGCTCAAAGTTTACCGCCATTAAATGCCCTTCGCGCATTTGAAGCCGCAGCGCGATTACAGAACCTAGCCAAGGCCGCAGCCGAGCTACATGTCACCCAAGGGGCAGTGAGTCAGCAAATTAAATTGCTAGAACAATACCTTGATACCCAGCTTTTTTATCGCAGAGCAAAAGGGCTAGAACTAACTGACAGCGCCAAAGCTTATTTACCTGTTTTAACCCAAGCTTTTACCAATATGCAGGCAACCACCAACGAGCTGTTTGTGTCCGACTATCGTCCCACTATTAAAGTGGCTTGCGGTACCACTTTTGCCCAATGTTGGTTAATGCCAAGATTACCCAAGTTTTTTGCTAAGCATCCAGAGTATCGAGTGAGACTGCTAAGCTCGGCTTGGCCAACAGGTCAGGGTGTTAATGATGCCGATGTGGAAATTTGCCATGGGGAAGGGGGGTTTTCTGGTTATCGAGTACAACGCATTATTAAAGAAGACTGGATGGTGATCGCCAGCCCCAGCTTTATCGAAACGCACCTACCAGAGGGTGAAAACCAATTTAATGACCTAGACCAGATAAAAAGCCTCCCTCTTATTAGCACATTGGGCTTTAAGCTAGGTTGGCGTAACTGGTTTAGTGAGCTAGGTGAAGAAGGCTTTCAGCCAGAACCCTTGTTTGAAAGTAACCACACCTCTACCGCATTAGAAATGGCACAAGCAGGTGTTGGCTTATTACTGGGTTTGTCTTTTTGTTTTCGCATGGCGTTAGATGAAGGTAAGGTGGTTAAGGTGCACGATCACATAATGCCAGCAGAAGGTGGCCAGTATCTGATTCTATCAAATGCCACTATCACACCTAAAGTGGATGCTTTTTGTCGTTGGATGTTAGCAGAGCTAGCGGATCATCCTGATAGAGACAATTTAGAGTGGGGATAGAGATATGATCTGCTTAGGAATAAACTAGGTGTGATGCAGGTGTGAATATAAATAGTGAATACTCACACCTTATCTAGATATTGCTGTTGATTAAACTAACTCGCCTCTGGCAGGGTAGTCTTTTTGAATCGCAAAGTCTATCGCACCTAGTATTTCTTTAAAGTGCGGGCGCGCAAATGGCATAGTGCTGATATTGCTCCAATAAAGGGTATTATCAGGGCGAACAATAAAGATACCAGGTTCTGTAAACTCTTCTGGCTCTTCGATGCCTATGCTAGTTAAACCACGACCTTTCGATCTGTGTAAACCTAAGGCTTGAGATTGCTCAACGCTTAATCCATAACCTAGGTTTAGTCTTGGTAGCTTCCATTCATCAAAAGCAGTTTGTGCTCTTTCATGGGTATCACTACTAATTGTAAAAATATTAACGCCTCTGGCACTAAAATCTTCAGCTAAGCGATTAAGCTCAGTCAAATAGCTCTTACAAATAGGGCAATGTAGACCACGGTAAACCACTAACATGGTGAATTGAGCGGGTTCTTGTTCTGCCAAAGACCAATTATCTTGCAAGGAATGGAACTGCAAAGCAGGCATGGCTTGGCGAGGTTTTAAAACTGTCATAATAAGCTCCTAACTTTTTCAAGGTTGAGTTCAAGAGCAGTAAGACACCCATTCCATTTGGTGATTTTAACTTGATTACCTATTTTCATTCTCATGACTCACTGGCCCAACTAGTGTGGCACCAAAGACTGATTTGTCTAATAAATGATCATCTTTGATGTCTTAGTAGTAATCATAGGGGATCTTGTGTATTTTATTTGTATCAATTTAAATTAAATTTGTAGCAGATAGTACAAAATGGATAGATTAACCACTTTATTGACTCACTTTCGACCGCAAGTGAAATCCGTGTCCTTTTTGCAGCAGCATGAAGACATGCCCCATGAGAAAGATACTGACAAAGCCTTAGATGAGAAGCACCAAGCTTCACAAAAAAGAGTACACCTCTCTCCAGAATCCTCCTATTTACTGTGTGTCTGTCAGGGAAAACTCAGCTTTTTAGAGCAAGAGTTTATGCTAGGAGAGAACGCCGGTGAGTTTACCCAAGGCAGCATCCTCTGGTTAGCCGCAGGCACAGAACTCAAGCTACAAACCTTAGAACAAGAGCAAGACGCCGCCATTCTGGTATGTGAGTATGACTTTGGCTTGTCTAGTCTCAACCCTTTATTGGATACTCAATCCAAGCTGGTGGGCATTAATCAAGAAGATGATATCGCCCTAGCAATACAGCCTATTCTTGATGTACTACAACAAGAGCTAGCAAGGCTCTCATGCGGCTTCCAAGTAGTGAGCGAGCGTCTGGCCGAAGCCTTGCTGGTACAATTCCTACGTTTACTGATGCAGCAAAAGCGCCTGCCCTTTGGTTTATTAGCGGCTTTATCCGACGACAAACTGGCAAGAGCTATAGTAGTGATACACGATCAGCCCGAACAAGCTTGGACAGTAGAAAAGCTCGCCCAACAAGCCGGCATGTCCCGCACCGCCTTTAATAATGCCTTTCGTGACAAGCTAGGTTACACCCCACTTGAATATGTCACCCTTTGGCGCATGAGATTAGCCAACCAAAAACTCAGACAAGGCCAACATAACCTTGCCGCCCTGAGTTTGGAGTTAGGTTATCAAAGTGAAACTGCTTTTCGTCGTGCCTTTAAAAAGAATCTAGGCTTCGCCCCAGGGCAAGTACGCAAACTGCAAAAAGAGGAAAGACTACAACTGCCTTCAGCCTCATAAAAAGCCAGCTTTTCTTGCTAGTAGCAGATTTCATGAAAACTGAATGAAAACAATTGAATAGGGCTTTTTTAGCTGAGATTGAACAATAAATAAGCAAGACTTGGCTTATCTAATAAAAAGCTGAAATAAATAAAGAGAAAAGCCTAAACAAAGCTTGGCAGAAACTCATAAGCTAGATATAATGGCGGCCGTTTTAGGGCCTATAGCTCAGTTGGTTAGAGCATCCGACTCATAATCGGCAGGTCCCGTGTTCGAGTCACGGTAGGCCCACCATATATCAAAGCCTCAGCGGTTAGTGAAAGCTAACTTCTGGGGTTTTTTTATGTCTGTGCTACACCTGTGCTACATTTTATTCCTCCTCCTTCCCTCGTTATACATGAACGTTTTATACGGCTTTCTACAGGCCAAGCTTTTTTAAATAAATTTACTGACGAAGCGATTAGTTGATACGAGTATGAGTTCAGGTATGTCTTTACCTAGTTTGGTTTCAATATGTTTATTAAGCCTGAAGTAAACAATCGAAGAAAAAGACACTATTTAGTGATAAGAAATCGACTTGCATGAATTTGAAGAAAAATCTCTTAGATAAAGACAAATTACTGCAGTTAGCACCCAATGTAAGGGTATATAATGGGAAAAAATTGTAGAAGGAAAGTTATTGTGAAGAATTGAAAAACCAAGAAATAAAGTGATTAGAGTCACAAGACTTCTTGGTTTCCAAATGCCAAATACCTATGCGAGGTGCCTAGCTTAGTCAATTTTGCGGTCGACTAAGTCAATTTTATTCAAAGCCTACTTGATAAGCAATGAAAGTTTACACTAAACGTGCATTGCTCTCTTACTGCTCGTACTAAAAATGTGGCGTTTTGAATTGTTTCTATGCACCTCTTTTTTTATATCTTTGTATAAAAGAGGGCACTTCATGCCAAAAATTAAATCAGCACTAGCGCTGTTACCACTATTATTTGTACTGTCGATTCAAGTTGGCCAAATGTATGATTACGTTATGTTATCCCAAGCTTACGATACTGATTTTTTGATCGTATTAAGCCAAAAGGGAATGGTCATAAAAATTATGTTTAATCGCTTGCGGTATAAAATTAAAACTTTAATCTAATCAAGAAGCGAAAACCAAAGGTCTAGAGATTAGACCTTTGGTTTAGATTCATTCTTTAGTAAGTATTCTAAATTTATTCTGATGTTATTTTTGAAGATTGAGCATGCTATTCACTCATTCTTTTAATGATTTTTTTTATGTTACTCTCTTTTCCTTTCCTAGATTCTCCCTCTTTTAAGATCATGTGGCCTTCTTTTATTTCTGAGTCTACAATTTGTTTATAAGTCATCGTTTTCTTCTTTTCAAAATAACGCTCATCACGCTCTATAAACTTTGAATCAAGTTGTCGCTTTGAAAGTATTAAATCAGAAGCAATAGATAATATTGAAAAAAAGAAAAAAGGATGACGAGATCTTTCATATTGGTTGTCTAGGCATCCTTTCATATAACACTTGTCTATAAAGTCAGTTAGACTTTCAGATGAATAAATATGGTCTTTGACTGTATTATAAATTGGAGGGAAATAAATTTTTATATTATTATCTAACTTAGATTTTAAAATGTCGTTCCAGACGGGTCCTTCAGCATCTAAGATGACTTTGTGAAAACTTGAATCGATAGTAATATGAAAGCTATCTTTATTAATTTCAAAATTTGGATATGATTGACTAGACAGGACTATATCATTTTCAGAGTTATATTTTCGAAAACTAATGAAGTCTTTATATTGCTTTAATGCCTCATCGGAAAGGTTATCAAAAACTTTTCTTGCTTCTAAATATTTTTTGTCTTTATCTGTTTTATCTGCTCGATGTAGGTGACAAACAATATTCCCTTTGTTATGCCTAAAACAATAAGGACAAATCTTATTACCTTGATTATATAGTTTTTTGTGTAGATCCGTTAATACTATATATATGATATTTAAGTTGCTGTCCGTTTTTTTTATTTCTTCAGAACCCATGTCTCCAAAAATATGTTGAACAGTTTTTCTTACTTTTTCAATGTTATTAGTATGCTCGTTGATTTTCTCTTTTCCTAATGGTGAGTCTCCTGACACCCAAAACTCAGAACTCCAATTGGATTCCTCTCTAAAAAATGATAAAGCATCACCAATACCTGATAAATTTATTTTTTCTTTCTCTTCTTTATTTTCAAGTGAGTTAATCTCAAATTCTGGATAAGCAATCACCTCTTCATAAGCTCTAATTGTAGACTCTAATGAGCTAACGATAATATTTTTCAACCTAATCAAGAAGGGAGCTTGTTTATATCTTGCATATGATGAAACGGTAAATCTTGTATCAGTACAATACTCTATTAGCTCTTCTATAGAGCTAATAAGATTATTACTAGCATCATACTTTCTTGTATCAATGATGTTGCTTAAGTAGTTACTGATCTGATTTCCTAGGCTTTCTGAGCTATTTTTTAAATCCATTTTGTTGGTCACTTTTGTCATATTTTAATTGTGAGACTGTTTTAGCCATTTGTCATAATCTATTTTTCGTTCAACACAATCAATAGTTATCAAGTTATAGAGAGCTAAAATATGACGTATCCAAAAACATCAAAACCCCCTTTTCTAAATCGTGCACAAGCAGCTGAATACCTCAATGTTCAGCCGCAAACATTAAGTGTTTGGGCTTCAACTAAACGCTACCCATTGAAGTACATAAAAATTGGCAGTCGTGTTTTTTACAGCAAAACTCACTTAGATGAGTTTATTGAAATGAACACATTTGCAGGGGAGGAAGAGCAATGAGTAATGTCATTAAAGCGAGAGAGTTAGCTGGAATGATTGTTAATGAAAAGCAAGCTGACACAGTTTGGTCTGATGATTTTATGAGCGTTAGAAATACGGAAGAGTACAAAAAAGTTGAGAGTAAACTAATAAGTAAAAAATTAAGAATTCAATCATCAAAAAAATACTTGGGTGAGACAGACCCTAACGCACCTCGGTGTGCATCCTCATACTCGGAAGATTCTCGCCTAAAGCCTTGGTATATAAGGCTTAAAGAGCGTTTCTTCTAGAGCATCGAAGCGCTTTGTAAAAATCTAAAAAAATCTTACTTTTCAATTTATTAGGGTGTGAAATCAACGATTTCATGTCTAAGGGATTCTTATGTCTAAAAATAAACTAGATAAAGCAGTCACTGTTCGATTCTGTTTGAACGATTATAACAAGTTACTTCAACAGGCTGAACAAGAAAACGTAGCAACAGCGGAAATGATACGCATTGTTTGGGCAGAATACCAAAATCACACTAGCTTCACTTTTAAGCTACTTGAGTTAGAAGAAAGGTTATCAAAACGTAACTTTGAAATCGTATCTGCTGTAGCCAACTTAGATGAACAAGAAAAATACCTTGCAGAGCAAAGATTGAAAAACAACCTAAAAGGAGGCTCTTAGTATGTCTTCACCAAGTCGTTTTTACCAAGATTGGGCTTTCTTTTGGACTCTCTTTTGTATTTTTTTCTTTGTGACTTTCTGGTTTACAACATCATTAACATGGCTGATGGGAGAAGGTAATAATTGGGGGGATAAAGAGGCTCACTTCAACGCTTTTCTATCTCTTTTAAAAATGTGGTTGTTTGGAAAATCAGGCTATACATGGGAGAGGTATTGGGGGGTTATCGTTGATAATGAGTGGGTAGTGAAGTTAGCTCTTCATGTTCTTTTACCCGCTTTATTTTCACTTTTAATAGCTTCTTTTTTAGCCATTAAAATGGTTTTAAAGAAAGGTGGAATAGAAAGAGTTCAGCATTTAAATGGTCCAAAATTATATCGATTTAAAGATGTATTTAAGCACTCTAAGAAGATGTATAAAAAAGAAAGAAAGAGTAATAAGTACTTTGAAAAAGGTATAAATTTACACCCAAAAATACCAATTTCTATAATGAGAGAGCTGAATAATTTATTGGTGATCGG
The DNA here is from genome assembly GCF_000967665.1 of Marinomonas sp. S3726. Classification (NCBI taxonomy): domain Bacteria; kingdom Pseudomonadati; phylum Pseudomonadota; class Gammaproteobacteria; order Oceanospirillales; family Oceanospirillaceae; genus Marinomonas; species Marinomonas sp. S3726. The sequence continues at coordinate 78,472 of NZ_JXYC01000020.1, forward strand.
CACAACAGGCAGTGGGAAATCGACATTTATTAAATATATTCTAAATCAAGTAATTAAAAGAGGTGATCATGTTCTTATTTATGATGAGAAAAAAGAATATACATCTTTGTTTTATAGTGAAAGGTCTTTATTAATTGCACCATGGGACTCAAGAGGTATTGTTTGGAATATAGGAAAAGATATTTTATCGGAAGAAGACTCCATACTTGTTGCTAATAATCTTATTGCTAAAAGCAAATCAAATGATCCTGTTTGGGACAATGGTGCAAGGCTGATTTTTACAGGAATGTTAATTTACTTAATGAGAACAAAAGAAAATTGGAGTTGGACAGATTTAGCTAACATGCTAAAAACGCCACAAGGTGAGATGTTAGCTATTTTAGAAAAGTACTACCCGATTGCGCAAAGCTTTGTTGTTGAAAATAGCAAAACAACCCAAGGGTTTTATGTCAATTTGATATCTAACCTGAGATGGCTAAATACTTTGGCAAAAGCTTGGGGCAAACAAAGCTCTAACTCATTTTCTATTAAAGAATGGGTAGAGACTTCGCAAAACTCTAAAGCAATAAAGCCTGTATTAATTATTCAATCTGACCCGAGGTATGAGGAAATTGGAGCTCCTCTTTGTAATGCCATTATTTCATTAATGACACAGTTTTATTTGTCTAATGATAATCAAGCGAATCGTAAAACTTGGTTGTTTATTGATGAAATGGCGAATTTACCAGCAAACCCAAGCATTCAAAAATGGTTAGAACTAGCGAGGTCTAGAGGGGCTAGAAGCTGTGTTGGTTTTCAATCTAATAGTCAGGTTTATGAAAATTACGGCAAATATAATGCAGATACCATATTAAATTTGCTTTCAACTGTTATATCTATGCGGGTCGGTTCAGCGGGTGATGAAGCGAAAAATACTTCGCGTATGTTTGGTGAGAGAGAAGTACTGCGCCCAGTCAGTTTAGATAAAAGCGTGCCTTGGGCAAGCAGCAAGGAGCCGTTAGTCAGCGAAGAGGATCTTATACATTTAGAGCAAGCAAATAATAAAGGAGTGCATGGTTATCTAACTGTGCCCAGCTGGAACTCCGTCTATAAGGTCTGCTGGCCGCATTTCACCCAAAAAGCAAAAGCAGCTGAGCACGTGCCTGCAAAATGGTTAAGTGAAAAAACGGTAATAGAGGAGACTCCTCAGCCTAAAAACCGATTATTAAGAAGGGGCTAATATGCTAACTATTTGTCCTGTAAATAATCTTGATTATTACAGTAATCTAGCTGAGGAGGACTATTACTTGGGCTCGGGGGAGCCACCTAGCACTTGGTACGGCTTAGGAGCTAGGCACTTAAATATTCACAACGATATTGTAGACTCAAAGACATATCAAAACTTAATGATGGGGGGCGCGCCTGATGGCGCGCACCTTGTTCAAAATGCATTTGATGAGAAAAGACGAAAAGCATGGGATCTAACTTATAGTGCGCCAAAGAGCGTTAGCTTACTTTGGGCTAGAGCTGATGACAGTCTAAGAGCTGAGATACAAGAGGCTCATAAACAGGCCGTTAGAAGAGGAATAGATTTTATAGAAAGAAATGCGGCACTCACTAGGCGAGGAAAAGCGGGTGAAACATTAGAGCGAAGCGCAGGTCTTGTTGTAGCAACGTTTGATCATTGCACCTCAAGAGACCAAGACTTTCAGTTACATACCCATGCGCTAGTTTGTAATCTTGCTCCGAGGTTGGATGGATCTTGGGGAAGTATTGAGTCACGTAAACTGTATCAGTGGCATAAAGCTGCGGGTGCTATGTATCGAGCTGAACTTGCAAGCCAGATGAAAAGCTTAGGGTTTCAAATAGAAGCTGATAATGAATCTTTTCATGTAGTTGGTGTTGATAAGGGCCTGTGCCGCTATTACTCGAAGCGAACCCAAGCGATTGAAGAAGAGTTAGAGAAAAAGGGCTTAACAACCAGTGCAAGTAAGTCTGGTCAAGCAGTGAAACTTTCAACCAGAGCTCATAAAAAACCGATTAACCATAAAGAACTACTTGAAGGTTGGCAAACAGAGTTGACCAGTCTTGGTTGTGATCAAGAACTTATTAGCAGTATTCAATCCAAAGACCCTGTTAATAGGAAAAGATACCTAGAGACAGCCCCTATTATTGAATCTATCACAGATCAAAAAGCGATATTTAAACCTCAAGATGTCTTTTATAAAGTGGCCGTTGATTCGGTAACGTGTGGGCTCAATGCTAATGATTGTGAACAGCTAACAAGGCAGTCTTTAACAACTAATAGTGTTGTTGAGCTTCAAGCCGAAAGTGCTTACAGCCCACTATATACAACAGAAAAGGTGTTAAAAACTGAAGAGTCCATGCTGAAAATAGCAAAATCAATGTCAAAGCAGAGTTCAAAAAGACTAGATGAGAATCAGATTGATTCGGCAATTTTTAAAGCTGAAAACGAACTTGGTTTTAGATTTGATGATGAACAATTAGAAGCAGCTCATATGGCCCTGAATGGCCCTGATATATCTATCCTTCAAGGCAGTGCAGGCGCAGGGAAGACAACCTTAATGTTAGCGGCAAAACATGCTTACGACGCTCAAAACCTCAATGTGCTAGGTGCTAGTATTGCTAAGAAAGCAGCTGACAATCTAGAACAAGAAACGGGGATACCCTCGGTCACTATAGCCTCATTAATTAGTAAGATTGAAAAAGGGGGCAACCCTCTTACATCATCTGACGTCTTAGTGGTGGATGAAGCGGGTCAACTACCCTGTAACTACCTTCAACAAATTATGTATTGTGCTGATCAAGCTAAATGTAAGTTGATACTGAGTGGTGAAGACAAGCAGCTAGACGCGATTAATCGCGGTGGCTCTCTTAGGTATCTATCCAGCCCTGAAGTCATAGGCACCCAACGTATTGAAAATATACGTAGGCAAAGGTCTAGTTGGGCGAGGGAAGTAGTTGCAGATTTTCGGGATGGTAAAGCTGAAAGTGCTTTAAAGGTGCTTGAACAAAAGGACTGCCTTCATTACTCAAATGATAAGGAGGCAACTAAAGCTAATTTAGTGAAGCAATGGCATGACTATCAAAAAAGTCATCCATACAAAGAGTCTTTAGTCATTGCCCATAGGTGGGACGATGTAAAAGAGCTCAGTAATGCTATTCGAGACATTCATATATCTGAAGGGCGAGTAGGGCGGGAAAACATCTCTTTAGCCTGTAGTGTTGCCGATAAACGTTTTAATACTGAATTCTCAAAGGGCGATAGGGTCAAGTTTTGTCGAAATGACTATAAGTCGTTAGGTGTCTCAAACGGCACTCTAGGCACGATAGAAAGTATTCGAAGCTTAAAGAACAAAGATACTGAGTTTTCTATCAAGGTAGATGATGGCCGCAAGGTTAACTTTTTGGCTTCTGACTATGCTGATGAAAAGGGTACTCATTTATGTCTAGCTTATGCGCTTACTGTGTATAGTTCGCAGGGCACGACTATTGATGGCAATACATTTGTGTATTACACCAAGGGTATGGATAGAGCTAATACCTATGTAGCAGCCAGCCGACACAAGGATGAGTCTCATATCTTCTGTAATCGCCATGAAATAGAAGAGTGCATCCCTGATTCGAGCCGAGATATGTCAAAGCTAGCTCAGAAAAGGGAAGAAATGCTTGTCAGCATGATGTCTAAGGATAATCTAGCGAGTTTGGCTGTGGAAGTTCTTACAGTAGAATATGATAGAAGTTAATTAGAACACTTTGCTTATCTAATTGATCTAGTGATAAAATATTTTTTACTAGAGTTTTGCATAGAGCTTACGGATAAATTTTATAGGTTTTAAATTTTTGTAGGTAAGTCTTCGAGAAGCTAAAATCTAAATGATTAATTTTTACTGTTGGGTCACAAACAGATTGAAAAAGGATTTTAATGAATAATCTAGATCGCTACGAACTTTATTCAGATATTAAGTCATTATTTTTGAAAGATGACTTGGTTGTATTTTATGAAGTTATCAATAAATTTAATTTCTTATTAATAGAATTAAAATCTAACCCTTTCTCAATCTTTTCAGAATCGCATAATGTTCAGTCGAAAAGAAATGAAATTAAAAATAAGATAGCAAACACAACAAAAGAAATCATAAATTTAGGTTCTTTGGCCTTCTATAAAGAAATATTTTTTCTAGAGAGAGAAGTGGAGAAGGTTTCAAATAAAATTAAAACTAAGGAGAATTTATTTTCTGGGGTTTTAGATAAATTAAAGAGTTTTCAAGTTTCATATGATGTTTTTCTAACAGAAAATACGGAAGGGAATTTTCTTAATACTGCGATAATAGCTTCTGAACTGAAAGAAATGATAAATCAATTAAAAAATATCTCACCTGACTTACTTGGTTTAAAAGAAGATATTAATCCGTTAGAAAAGGATAGAAGTTTAAGTTTATATTTATCAAACGTAGAAACTTTAGATTCATTTGCAAAAAAGCTTCAATCTTTTTCAGATATATATAAAGAAGTATTACACCTTAATAATACTTCTGAAATTGATTGTCCGCTAAAATTAGAATACATTGAAAATGGTAGTCTAACACTAAAGGTCTTCTTTGGTAGTGTTGTAGTTACAAAACTAATGACATCATTAATTGATATAGGTGTTGATTATTATCATGATAATTATACGCTGGAAGGAAAGATTACAACAATACATCAGAGCTCTGCTGAGTTAGATAGAATTTTAAAGTTATCAGAACAACTAGAGAGATCTGGAATTGATACCATAGAGATAAAAGAAACTATTAATAAATCTTTAGTTAAAATAGCGAAGAATTTAGATGTTTTGATAAGTGATCAGCCTTTAGTGCTTTTAAATAATAATAAAAAAAATATTGATAAAAAAATGAAAGATTTGTTTATTGAGCAAACAAAAAAAATTGAAAAGTTATAATTTTATTATTAAATGTTTTTAGGTTTTAGTTATGGATGATATTCTAGAAAAATATTATAACAAAAGAAATTTGACTGATGTTTTTGAAAAGCGGCTTAAAAATAAAAGTGGAAAAGGTATTGATGGTGTTGACTCTATTTTGTTTTATAAAAATATTGAGTCGAATTGTGATAATTTAATAAAGAAAATAGCTTCGAATAACTATCGATATACTCCGTATTTGGAAATATTGAAATCTAAAGGTAGAGGCAGAGAACCAAGAGTTATTTCTAAACCAGCACTTAGAGATAAATTAGTATTATCAGTTTTGAAGGATATTTTACATAATACGTTTCCCAATTCAGTTTCTAAAAAACTTCCAAATGTTATTATTCGAGACATTGTTAAAACGATTTCTAAAAATGAAGATAAAGAAGTTTATTTTTTAAAAATCGATATAAAAACTTTTTTTGATAGTATTTGTAGAGACTTATTGCTTAATAATATTAAAACTAAAGTTTCTTCAGATAGCTTATTTTTGCTCTTGAGAAGAGCTATATATAATAAAACAGTACCTATAGATTATCGAAAGAAAGACTCTTCTAAATACCGAAGAGAAAAAGGAGTTCCTCAAGGTTTAGCCATATCAAATGTTCTTTCAAGTATATATTTAATGAATTTTGATGATTTTTTTTATGATAAAGGAATTTATTATGTTCGATATGTAGATGATATACTTATAATTTCGGAAAAAAATGATATTGACTATCTTCATGGAGAAGTAGATAGGCTTATGGGCGAGCTTTCATTAGAAACTCATTCAGACGAAAAAATAGATAAAGGAAAGATTACTAACTCATTCGACTTTTTGGGGTATTGTATAGAGTACCCCAAAGTTAAGGTTAGAAAAGCAACAGAAGAAAGGTTTATTGCTAGCTTAGCTGCATTATTCACAGATATGAAACATAATGCTATTTGGAGAGAAAAGAACTCTAATGGTTTAACTATGGATCAATTAAAAACTGCATTTATTTTTAAACTTAATGAAAAAATTACAGGTGCTATAAGTGATGATAAACGTTACGGATGGGTCTTTTATTTTTTAGAAATTAATGACTTTAGTCTCTTGTATAAAATTGATTTTATAATTAGAGATTTGTTTAAAAGGCTGAAGGTATTTGATTTTACTCCTCCATCAGAACTAAAAAGTTTGGTTAAATCATACTTTGAAGCAAAAAATAGCCCTTATAGTGGCTATATTCATAATTATAACATCTATAATACCAATGAAGAGAAGTTATCTTACTTGATTAAAATGGGTTATATAGTTGAGAAAAGTAATAAATCTTATACCCCTGAACAAATTGATAAACTATTTAATCAAGTTAAAGGTAAAAGTTTAGTGAATTTAGAAGCTGATCTTGGTAGTATGTCATAGCGCACTACCTACATACGATATGTCGTATGAAGGCTCCCATCTTAAGATGATGAGTTAATGTAACCTTCTTTTTGTTATACAATTTTTACTCTTAAGAGTAAAAAGTTAAACTTGTGAAATTATTAGGTAGTGCGTACCATTTTTCAATGGACTTTATTATGAGTGAATTTTTAGAAAAGTTAAAGCATAAAGTATGGAGAACTAAAGGTTGTAGGTTTAATGCTAATAGACGAATTTTAAGAAAACAAAGTATAGTTACTTTTGTTACAACATTCTCTTCTATACACTTACTTGCTATTTCAGTATTGCAACTAACTAACACCTTCGGAATAAGTACAGATAATTCTTCATACCTTTCATATGTTTCAATAATTTTAGCAATAATTATTTTATCATATGGATTACATGAAGGCGGAAAAAATTATGGCCTCCAGGCTGAAAAGCATCATTCTTGCGCTTTGGAAATTGATCAGTTTTATAATAAAATTTTATCTTTAGAATCGAATGTTAATGAGAAAAAATTATCTAAAAAATATGCTTCGTTGCTAGAAAAGTACTCTTTTAATCATCTTCCTATAGATGATAAATATTTTCAAACACAGCATCCGAAAGATTTTGGTTTTGATGATTTTCTAGGTTTTTTTAAAAAACAATTAATCATTTTTCAATATAAAATATTTGATGTTTTGTTTGCTATTCTTTTTTCTTTTCTTCCAGTTATGCTTACCTTTCTTATATTGGTTTGTGACTTTAATTATTAAATTAAATTGGAGTTTAAAGTGATATATTTAAATAATGATGAAGCAAATCAGGAGAAATATTTTTCCTTTATCAACGATGTTGTTGGGATTTTAGCAATAACTCTTTCAGCTACAGCCTTGCAATTTAAGCATCCTCAGCCTTTTGCATATTTTTTTATATTTGTTTTGTTTTTATGGACTGTTTCAAAAATAAAAAACTATTCTGCGTTTGCTAGAATCAATCGTAAAAAGTATAAAGGCTTTATAGGTGGTTCTTTTTTAATTTGGAAAATGAAAATATACTTGTTAGGTTTTATATCGCTTACTCTTATTGCATCAGGGCATTTATCAACAGAAAGTATTTATACCGTTCTAAATTTAAAATGATTTAGAAAGACTTAATTAAAGCGAGCTTTTCTTCTGGGCTCATCTGACTTAACAGCTCTCTAATATCAACTTCAGCGTTTTTTTCCTTATCCCTCTTTGGTCCATTGAGCAAGCTGTCCTCAATCGCTTGAGAGGGTTCTCTCAGTTCTTCAGCCGTTAATACTGTATAGCCTGCGGTAACATCATTTCTTTGGGTCTTGTGGTTCAGTAGCCTCTTTATAGTGTATGTCCCGACTCTTAATAGCTCTGCGGTACTGGTAAAGGTTCTACGCAGGTCATGCAGAGTGAATTGAATACCTGTTTCATTCACTATCCTTGCAATACACTTTTTCGGCTCTCTGATATAACCGTGTTCATTGTCAGCTTGAAAGACGTACTCATTGTTAGTCTCAGCTTGTCTGCGTTTAAAGATGCTTAAAAGATGGTCTGATATAGGAAGTTCTAGCGGACTTCCGTTTTTAGTTTCTTCAACATAAAAAGAGCGTTCTTTAAGGCTCACTGTTTTCCATTGAAGGGATAGTAGCTCAGTCTTTCTTAATCCTGTAAAAAGCGCCATTTCAACAAAATCACAAACAGCCCTCATAAAACAATCTGATTCAGAACGTATTTTATCTAGTCCCGTTAATAGAGGCTTAATCTGACTCTTAGTGATGCGAGTTTGTTTTCTGGCAACGTGGTTCCATTGCTTCCTGTGGCTCAGAATTTCAACAGGGTTGTATAGAAAGATAGGTCTGTCTTGCGCGTTTTTATATTCAAACTTGGCAAAGTTAAATAGTGCTCTTAGAACCCGCATACAATAATCCGCTTGAGCCTTACTGCTTTCAGTAAGAAACGCGTGCCTATCTTTGATTTGTGTTTCAGTAATGTCAGCGATAGGTTTGCTTTTCCAATCGTCTAGATAAGTTCGCATGATTTGATCATAACCACGCAAACTTGAAGTGGTGAGCTCCTTTTGTGAGATGTAATCTTGATAGACTTCTAATAAAGTGATTTTTGATTTGGCTTCAATTCGTGCCTGAACATTTGGGTTGATGCCATGAGCTAATTTATCAAGTACAGCTAATGCTTTTTTACGGGCATTCTCAATACTAACGGCAGGGAACTGACCAAGGGTGACACTTACAGGTGCGTTTTTACCTTTTACTCTTTTGTAGACACGAAATGACTTTCGACCAGAGGGTAGAACTTCAATTAATAGTCCATCAATTTTGGTGTCTTTTACACGAATTCGCTTATCAATTGCTTCTAGTGAATTGATGGCTTCTTTGGTGAATTTAACGTCCATTTTGATCTCCTGATTTTGTTTCTGTGCTACATCTGTGCTACAAAATCTATCAAAACAGGTAGACGTCTACAATCCTTTATCAAAAAATAATTTCTATAAGTGTTTGAAAATAAAGATAAAATATACGTTTATCAACTTCCGTATAACTGCGTCAATGAGTCAAAATAGAAACTCATAATCGGCAGGTCCCGTGTTCGAGTCACGGTAGGCCCACCATATTAAAAACCGCAGTTGATTTATCAGCTGCGGTTTTTTTTATGTCTGTTTTCTAATTCGTAGATAACTTCTTATTCTCCTTCTTCCCATGTTATTAAGAAAAGGCTGGTTATTCTTCTTACTGGTTTTTACTCTCTTGAGATACTTTTATTGAGCTGGAGCTCAATGGTATACATTACCACGCAGAGCATGGTAACGAGGTGGTTCACTTGCTTAAAAATTGGGTTGAGGCACCTAATTCACTAGGTCTTTTCTTATTTTTTTATCTACTATGATTCTGCCTGCGATAAAGTACCCAATAGAGCTGTAAATATACGGCTCTATTGGGTTTTTAAGGTTAATTTAATCACTCGTTTTTTTAGGTTTTTCTAGCGATAAATTTTTAGCTATATTTTCTCTGAGATGAGTTTACGCTACTTTTCTTGTTTGATTTCTTGCTTGAGTAACAGGCTATCGACGTACATGGCTTTGCACATGGCAATCATCATTAAGCCTAGGATCATAGCAAAGGGCAGTGCGCCTATTATCATGGCATTTCTTAGTGCTTCCATAGGGTTGTTATCGCCTGCGGCTAAAAGCAGAGTACCAATGACGGCAGTGAGGATGGCTCCCCAAACAATGCGATGCTTAATGCCTGCATCTTGATCGCCACCTGACATGATTGTATTCATAACAAGAATACCCGAATCAGCCGAAGTGATTAGGAATGTGAGAACCAAAATGACGCACATAATATTAACCAGTGCTAAAAACTCACCTTCTAATAAGTAGCCTAACGTTATAAATAATTTATTTGTATTTGAAGCGTCAATAATTGATCCATCTGCAACGCCACTTAATTCAAGGTCAATCGCTGTCGCACCTAATATTGTCATCCAAGCAAAGCAAACCAAAGAGGGTGCGATGACACAGCCTAAAATGAATTCACGAATCGTCCTACCTTTTGAAATTCGAGCAAGGAATAAGCCGACAAAAGGCGCATATGCCACCATCCAAGCCCAATAAAAGGTTGTCCAGCCTGCTTGCCATGCAAATTGACGGCCTTCATTTCCTGCTATATAGGCTTGTTTAAGAGTACTTTCATCAAGTGCTGCTGCATTATCGGATAAGCTTGATAAGAAGCTTTGATAACTTCCCCAAGCATTCGTTGAGTTAGCGAATAGTTCGCTTGAAAATGCTTTTGCAGATTCAGGGATGAGATCTAAATATTGAGATTCATTCATTGGTAAATAGGCATTAAATGATAGAGAAATATAATGCAAAATATAATCAACAAACGCAGTGCCATAGGTGGTCATCGCAAAGAAAAATGAACCAAAGAAAACGAATATTAATAACAAGAATATAGATAAAATTAAATTAAGGTTAGAAAGGTATTTAACCCCTCTTCCGACACCTGATACAGCAGAAACAATTGATAAAATCATGATTAATGCTAAGCCAGCGATTAACCCTGCATTACTGGGTGTTGGTATATCGCCACTGATATTCATGATCCATTCAATGCCAGTAATAGTATAAATACCATCAATTAACTGGCTCACACCAAAACCAATTGTTGTTGATACAGCCAGAATAGTGGCAACAACACCTAATATATCAACGATATGTCCCAATACACCATTTGCATATTTACCGATTAAAGGTGCTAAAGTCGATCTTAATGTTAGAGGCATTCCTCGGGTATATGAACAATAGGCTAATGCTAAACCGACAATGACAAACACGCCCCAAGTATGAAATCCATAATGAGCAAAGGTATAACGATAGGTAGGTAAGAGAGCCTCAGCCGTATTGGCCTCAACTTCTTGAGCTAATATTGCGGGGTTAGATGCCCAAAGGCCTAAGGGTTCAGCGGTCGAAAAAACCATTAAGCCAACACCTAAACCGGCCCCAAACATCATTGAAAACCATGAGAAGGTTGAGAATTCTGGCTTATCACCGGGCAAGCCCATTACGCGTTTTCCTATTGAAGGAACAAGCGCAATAAAAATGAGAAAGCATGAAAAAAGGCCAAATAAGATGATATAGAAGGCATTAAAGTTTTCGAGTAGGGACCACTTTATGCTCCCAAGTAAGTTGTTAGTTGACTCTGGCCACAAGAGGGCCCAAAGCGCTAGGGCAATAATAATACTCTTACTTCCTAGGGCGATTGGAACACTATAGTTTTGATAAAACCCCGTGTCAGACTTTTTTATAACAACATCAGTAAACTCTGGTTTTATCATATATTTCTCTCATTATTTTATTTATTAGAATTAAAAAACTAAACAGACAAGAGTAATTATACAAAGACGTAAAAGTTATTAAATTTCGCGAATTTAAAGTAAATTGAAACTAGTTTAAGCGAGTTTATGCTCTTAAAGCGAAGGTTAGAATGTATATGTTTTGATTAGATCTAAATACTTCTATAAGTACATTAATAAAAAATATTGATTGATAAGTTTATCTTAAGAAAAGATTAAAAACTGTATTTTATAAGGTTTAACTCAGGCTTTTTATTCGCTTAATACAGATATTATTGTGGTTTATTCTTTCAGAGTTGTCGAATCTGACCGTCTAGATCGAGATACCTAATTTGGTGCTGGTCTTGGCTTTACCATCAATGTTTTAAAATAAATATAAGCCGTACCAGCGAGGCAGATACACGCCATGGCGATCATCAATAATATGAGGTAGTTAACGCTAGGTTCATACTCAGAAGAGATGGCCGAGCCTATGACGATATAAGATGAGGTTAAGGTGCCGTAGATGGCGGCAGAGTAGCCTGTTTTCGACTTATCTACCTTCATGAAGGCATAAACAAGGGCATAGCAGTGGACGACACTTAGGGCAAAAATAAAGGCTGAGTAGCTTAGAGAAAAGAGAAGGATAAACGCCATACCTTGGGTTAAGGTACTTAGGTAGCTAATCAATGCCGCCAGAATAGACAAAGAGCTCCATTTAAATAGCCCCTGCATTACATTTGTTTCTCTTAAAAACCTTAGGTAGTAAAGCCTCGCGAACACAGATACCAATATTAATAAAAAGCAGATGATGCCAAAGTTTAACGAGCTGAGCTGTGCCTCTTCTATGAAGATGAAAGAGGCGATTTGATAAAAAATTACCATGGCAACCACGGCGCTAATGCTGATAAAAGAGCTGATGGTAAATACTAAGTTTGTCAGCATGGCTTTGTAGTTTGTGTATGAGGTTTTTACAAAGTAGGCAAAGCGCATTTTTGTTACGGCTTTATCGGTTTGTTTAGCCGTTTGGGGGAATAAAAAGTAGGTCGAAACAAAGAGGATAAAACCAATAAAGGCCATGCTGCTAAACACTTGATGCCATTGGCCAAACTGGATGATAAGGCCGCCCACTATAGGAGAAAGAGCAGACATGAGAGTAAAACCCAGTGAAGAGAGTGGCATGATGGTTTTGAGTCTGTCTTCTGATACCAGCTCCCTCGCTGTTGCAAAGCCAATAACATACATGGAGGCACAGCAAGCCCCTTGAATAAAGCGATATACATATAAGGTTTCTATCGCATTGGTGCTGACTATGGCGAGGCTTGTTAGGCTAAACACGGCACTCGTGGCTAATAAAACTTTACGCTTATCATAATGGGAAATGAGCGCCCCAAAGAAGAGTTGGCAGCTCCAAAAGCCAATGGCAAATAAGGTGATGGTTAACTGAACTTGGTAAAACGGTGCTTGAAAAAGGCTTTTAATTTGCGGTAAAGAAGGGGCGTATAAATCAAGCGCAAAAAAGTACATGGACACTGTAATGACAAGAAAATAGATAGATTTCTTTTCTAGCAAAGAGAAGGGCTTGTTGTTTTCCATTCAAATAAAATCCAATACCTGGGTGTGTTTCTCTTCTGTCTTAATTGGCTTAAGTAATCGGTTCGAGTCATTGGCTTAAATGCTTGTGCTTTCTTTCATGAAGCCTTTGCTGATTCTATCCTACTCTATTCCTGTCAAAGAGTAAGCCTGTGCTTCTGATGATTATCTTGAATATGATATGTGTGATGAGCGAGTTGTGAGCATGGATAACACAGAAGAAAGTATCTGGCTCCCAAAATATTTCTGGGTGAGCCTGAATCAAAATTATATTTTTGCTTTAACGTCATTAAGTTAGAACGATAAAAAGTGTACTATTATTCAATTAACTGATGTGTCTTTAAATATCAGTACCTAGTTACTAACGTCTTGTTACTAAATAGGTAAATTGAGCTGAATCCGACTATGGACCCAATGAGAGATGAATAAACAGAATTTTGCCGATAACCTTAGATTACTCTGCAATTATAAAAAATCTATCTCAGAAGTGTGCCGCGAGTTGGAGATTAACCGCCAACAATTCAATAAATACTTAAGTGCTAAAACCACGCCTTCTGGCAATAATTTACGCCGTATCTGTGACTACTTTGGCTTAGAAGAGCACGAGATTTATCTGCCCCATGAAGAGTTTGAAGAGATCATCAGGGTTAGACCAGTTCATGAGTTGAATCTCGCTTCCATGAATCGCCCTGAGTTGCATATTATTGACCAGCTGATGACAAGTTCGACCATGGATTTGTCCAAGTACGAAGGCAGCTATCACATTTATTATTACTCCACCTCTTTTCCGACCCAGATCCTCAAGGGTTACGGCATGATATTCAAAGAAGATGGGCGCTATTTTATTAAGTGGATAGAGCGCCTTTCGCAAAAAGACAAATCTAGTCATAACGATTTTATTTATAAGATTAAAGGCATGGTGACAGGCTTAGGTAACCGTATTTTTATCAGTGGTTACGAAGAGCTACTGCAAAACGAAATGATACATGTGACCTTGTTTCCGACTTATAAGAATAAGGTGTCTCTGTTATCGGGTTTGATGTTAGGTGTATCAGGAACAGATGCTAGAGAACCTGTGAGCCAAAGGGTGATTCTGTCCTATTTAGGAAAAAACTGTAATCACAAGGAAGCCTTAAAAGCATGCGGCATTTTTGAAGAAGATTCCGGTGAGATAGAAGAACAGATTCGTAAACATATAAGTAATGATCTCGACCCTGAAGAGAAGGTGTTTTACGCAAGGCCACTCTAGTTTCTCGTTCAATTTCAATCTATAAAGCCCCTTATCAATGACTTGATAAGGGGCTTTTTAATGTTGTTATTTCTCGCTTATTTATTTTCTGAGCTACGCACTGGCAAAACATCATAATCGGCTAAGGTATCACGTCGATAAGGAATCTCTTTTCGTACCTTGCTGATCACCTCTCTGTCGACTTCAACAAGATGGAAAGCTTCCTCTTGCCCAAAGATGAGTGGTTGTACTTTATTATCCACCCAAGGCGGGCAAATAATGGATTGGCCAAAATGATCGCCACTTTGGTTGATGCTCATAAAATAAACCTGATTCTCTAGGGCGCGGCTCACCACAAATTGCTTCCAAGTATGGAAGGACAAGTCTTGGGCGAAGGCCACAGGATGCAAGATGACATCGACTGAGAACTCACCACACAGACGTCTGATGAGTTCTGGAAAACGCATGTCATAACAAATGATAATGCCAGCACGCACGCCATCCACTTCAAATACAGATAAGTGGTTGCCACGCTTAAAGTATTTAAGCTCAGCCGCATCACCGTATTCGGCTGTGTGTATCTTGTCATAATGGGTGAGATACTCACCATTACGGCCTAAAGTCACTTGGCTAATATAGGCATCACCGTCTTCTTTACGAGGCATGCCATAACAAATAGCCACCTTATTTCTGCGACAAAAACTGGAGAACTTGTCATAGGTTTCACCATAGAGCTCTTCACTAAAGGTGTCTATGTTCTGAAAGTTTTCAGCCGAATACTCCATGGTGGAAAGCTCGGGCAAAACGACCAAATCCACGCTTTTATCTTTCAACTCTGTCTCTAATTTAGTGATAACAGTGTCGATGTGTTGTAGTTGTTTTTCTCGGCTATCTATCGCCGGAATATGAATCTGACAAGCTAATATACGCATACCAGAATGACTCCATTAGGTTTATTTAATAAAGCGTGTTTATTAAAAATTGCTTGATAAAAAGAATTTCAAATCTTAGTGACTAGCCTAAAAGCAGCTCAGGTAAAAAGAGTGATAATTCTGGAATAAAGGTGGTTAGCATAAGTGTGGGTAACCAGGCGAAAACGATAAAAATCAAGGTTGGTTTCATCATCTTATTAACCGGAACTTGTGTCACTCTGGCGCCTAAATAGAGCAAAGGAGCAGTAGGAGGCGTAATGTTTGCCATACCTAGGTTAACGCCAAGCACGGCGGCAAAGTGAATGGGGTCCATGCCCACACCGGTGACAATTGGCAGTAACAAAGGTGTTGAGAGTAGCAAGCCACTGATGTCATCCATCAGCATGCCGATTAAGATCATCACCAGATTCACCATCAAGAGAATCACAATCGGGTTATCCGAGACAGAATAAACCAACTCTTGGGCAATGCTTGGGATGTCTTCAAAGACTAAAAAGCGGCTAACAATCAGCACCATAAAGATCATCACCATGACCACACCAACAGTGACACCAGCATTACGCATGGTGTCTAAAAAGGTGCGCCAAGTTAGGCCTTTATAAACATAAATACCGATCGGAATGGCATAGATAACCGCTACTCCTGCCGCTTCTACTGGGGTCATGATACCGCCGTAAATGCCGCCCAAAATGATGGCTGGCATCATAAGCGCAGGAAAGGCTTTAAAGGAGCGAGTTCGGAACATAAGGCCGAAATTATCGACTTTTTGCCCTAGGTTTAGTTGCAAGTCTTTCTGACGACGTAGGCAAATGTAGTTAACGATAATCAGCAGTGTGATCAGAATAATGCCTGGAATAACCGTTGATAAAAATGCTTTCAGTACCGATTGCTGCGCTGCCCAAGCATAAAGAATATGGGACGAGCTTGGTGGAATCAGTAAGCCTAGCGGGCTGGCGCTGACAATAAGCGCTGCCGATAATCCTTTAGGGTAATTGGCCTTTCTTAAATGGGGCATCATGATGCCACCAATACAAGTCAGGGTCGCGTTGGCGCTGCCTGAGATGGAACCAAAGATACCACTGGCAATCACTGCTGCAGCGGATAAACCACCTCTTAAGTGGCCAACAAACATCTCCGCCAGACTCACCAAGGGCGCGGCAATTCTGCCTTTCTCCATAACCGCACCCGCAATGATAAACAAAGGGATAGCCAATAGGACTAAGGAGTTCATTTTCCAGTGGCCAGTCGGGAGATAACCTGACACTTCGTGGCCACCCATGGAAGCCAAAAACATGAGTACACCGCCAAAGGCAATGGGCACACTCACACCAATTAGCAAAAGCATGCAAAGAATAAAAAGAGTACCTGCAATAATCATTATAGAGCGTCCTGTAATGCTGGCTGTTGTTGTGTTTTAGGGCCATTGCTTAACAGCAGATAAAGGTGAAGCGCGGTATAGATAGCCATCATTAGAAAACCAAGGAAAATACCAATACGAGGCACCAGAAATGGGATTTTTAAAGCGATAGTCGATTGCCAGTTTGGGTAAGTATTAAACTCTTCCTGGCACATTAAGAAGCCCCAGTAAGCCACAACGACGACTATGCATAACTCTATGACCTCAACGAGGATAGAGCGCCACCAAATAAGCTTGGGGTCTTTAATTAGGGTGCCAAGAATATCGGCATTAATATGGGCTCTATCATGGCTGGCGACAGCACTTGCCATAAAAAACATCCAGAAGGCGATTGTCATCAGCCATTCTTCATAAGCAAACAAGTCCGCCCTAAAGCCATATCTAAAAATCACCACAAAGAAAAAAGTGAGCGCCATGATGGTGCCTGACGCGATAATGATGCCGTTCATTAACTTCATCAATAAGTCCAGTGGTATCCGCAGCCCGGAGGGGAGTTGATTCGTATAATTTGCCATGAAATGAGCCTTACTTTAGTGAACAGATAACTTGAAAGCAGAGTATGGGTGGGAGGCTCCCATACTCTGAATAGGACTGATTAGTGAGAATCAGCCTTGATGCGATCAAGTGTGTCCTTACCGACAGTGGGTTCAATCTGAGGCCAGATTTCAGCTTTTACTTTCTCTTTCAGAGCAAGTTTTTGAGCATCAGTAGGCACAAGGACTTCATAACCTTTATCGACTAATTTAGCGCGATAGATTTCGTCATTCTTCTTATTCATATCGAACAATTGATCCGCCGCTTTGGTGAAGGCTTTAGACACAACAGTACGTTGCTCTATGGTCATCTTGTTCCAAGTTTTCTGTGAAATATAGTAAGAAGAGATATCGATAATGGCATCGTTAGCAATAAAGTATTTACCCACATCACTGACAGCGAAGATGGTGTAAGTTGCTTGGCTAGTACAGCAAATCGCGCCATCGACTATGCCTGATTGCAATGCAGGGAAAATATCGCCCCAAGCCATAGTTGTTGAGCGATAACCCATCATTTCAACGAGGTTTTTCACTACGTTAGAAGACCAAACACGTATGTTCATGCCTTTCTCGCCGACACCTTCCCAGTTCTTTGGCTTTTTGTTTGCCACAATACCGGTGAAGCCTTCAGGAATGTTTTCCATTAGGTGAATGCCAAGCTTGTCTAAACGCTCGCGCATGATCTGGTTGTAGGCAGAATTTTTGTTACGTACCACGCTGTCCATTTCAGCCCAAGAACTAGCAAGATAAGGCAGTGAGTTGATCTCAAGTACAGGGTCTTTATGTGAGTAAATAAAGCCTGCCACCATATCAATGTTGCCACGGATACTGTCTTCAAACAGTTCTTCACCAGAACCTAATTGGTTCGCTGGGAAAACAGAAACTTTTAGACCAACATCCGCTGATTCAATGTCCTTCTCAATTTGCTTCATCATCTTGGTGCCTGGATGATCTAAAGGCAGTGTGCCTGCAAACTTTAATCTAAGGTCTGCTGCTGAGGCCGACATAGCAGTGGTAAGTGCGATTAAGGTAGCACCAGTGCAGAGTGTTCTTTGCACATTTTTGCTTAGGGTGTTGAGGTTAAACATCTAGATTCTCCAGGAATTGTTGTTATTAAGTTTGGCATAATCTGGCTACTTCACTTGATTTACCTAACTCTCTGATTAAAAAGAAAAGTTAGAAATTCGTGAGTACTAAAGAAGTAAAAATAAGGTATCTAGCATTGATGCTAGATTAGAAAGTTCATTATTATTACAAGAGAGGTATAAGGCTTAACCTTGTTATCTTTTCTTGTAGTAAGCCTGCTGGCATTACCTTTAATCTTGAAGTGTTTCTATCTGTTTTATTCTCTACTTCAGAAGAGTTTGTTTGGGTGTGTTGCCCTTAACTAACTCTGTTTCCACTATAGGCTTGGAGTGAGTTGGGGTTCAATTTCGCCCTCTATGGTTACCTGACGCAAGTTTGAGCCTTTGGTGCGTCGATTTGCTCACCTTGTTAATGGTTACCTCGAGCGATTAAAAGGGCTAAAAAGACTCGTTTTTGCTTTTCTCATTTAATCGGATAGGCGTTGCACTTTAATGGTGCCTTTATTGTGAGTGCGCTGGTATGAATGACAGGCTAGGTGTGAGTGATTTGGCGCTGAATGAGCGTCAACTTGCGTCAGTTTTTGACTGATTGCGAAATTGTCGAGCCACCAAGCAGAGTCCTATAGTTTATCTAACAATTAAAAAAATAACGCTGTGGGTAATCTTGTATGTCAGGATTGAATGAAACATTAAGCAAGTTGACGCTCTCTTTTAGGCTAAAGGCCTTAAAAAGGGGCTTGCTCTTATCCTTGCCTCAGCGCTTATTCTCACCTTTAAAGGCCTCTACTCAAGGACTGTCACTGATAAAGGGAATGGTATTTCTGTTATCTGTGTTTCAGCTTAAGTTGCCTATCTTGATGCGGCCTGGCCATTGGAGCCGTCGCGGTAATACCGACTAGTTCCTCTCGTTTTTTATTAAGCCTAAATCCCATCCTACTTTTGCCTTACCTTTTCCAAATAGGGCGAGAGGGGTTGCTTTGATTCAAAAATGCGAGATAACCATGAAGTTTGAAACCCTAATTTATAACAAAGCAGCGAATTATGTAGAGATTCGCTTTAACCGCCCACACAGGCTAAATGCTGTGGTGGAACTATTTTACCAAGAGTTAATTGCTGCCCTTGCTCATGCTGAAGCGGATGAAGAGGTACGTGCGGTATTACTGACAGGTGAAGGCCGCGCCTTTTGTGTCGGTGCGGATATGAAAGAGCATGGGGCAGGTGAACGTAGTTTGTTTGATCGTCGCCAATATCTACAGCTCGGTAATGATGTGTGTGAAACCATCTTTGAATTAGATAAGCCAGTTGTGGCTGCGGTAAATGGCTATGCCTTAGGCGCAGGTGCTGAAATGGCATGTGCTTGTGACTTTGTCATCATGGCGGAAGAGGCCAAAATAGGTTTCCCTGAAATCAGCATAGGCACATGTGTTGGCGGCGGTGTGACTCAGTTTTTACCTCGTCTGGTGGGGTTAGCAAAAGCCCGCGAGTTGATCTTTTTAGGTAACAAGACTGATGGCAAAGAAGCGGCTCGTATTGGTTTAGTGACTAAGGCCGTAGGGACAGATGAACTTGCGAAAAGCGCCCAAGATTTTATCTCTGAGCTGGCAAGCAAAGCACCTGTTTCCATGAGGTCTGCGAAAAAGCTGTTAAATCAAGCCTCTTATAACAATCTAGATGCCCAGCTCATCCATGAGTTAGATGCGGTGTTTGTGTGTACAACCACGCAAGATTGGCAAGAAGGTGTGGATGCGTTTGCACAAAAACGCGCACCTAAGTTTAAGGGGTGTTAAGCATGAGCACACAATTTAACACCCAATTTAACACCCAATCCTTTTCTTCATTAGAGCAGGTGCTTGCGCCAGATTCGATTGCCATAGTAGGGGCATCGAATGACCCAACCAAACGTGGTTATAAGGCCATGATGGGTCTAATAGACGGCGGTTACCAAGGGGATATTTACCCAGTTAATCCAAAAGCCGACACCATTTTAGGTAAACCTGCTTATGCTTCTGTGAACCTGATTCCTGAAGGTGTGCATATGGCGCTGATTTGTACGCCAGCAAGTACCATCCCTTCTTTGATCAAAGAGTGTGGTGACGTCGGGGTTAAAGGCGCGATTATTCTTGCCAGTGGTTTTGGTGAGGTGAATGAAGCCGGTGCTAAGCTAGAGCAAGCAGTGTTAGAGGCTGCAAAAAAGGCTGGGGTTCGTGTTATCGGGCCGAATACATCTGGTCTTTTTAATCTGCATAAAAAGGTGAACTTACTAGCATTAGATAATGTTAGAGCCGGTGATATCGGCATCATTTCTCAGTCTGGCAACATGCTGTTATCCCTTGCATTAGAAGCGCAATCGAATGGTCATATTGGCTTTAGTACCTATGTGGGCCCAGGTAATCAAACGGATGTTGGCTTTGCTGATTATCTGGCTTACCTAGGGAGTGATAAGCATACAGGAGTGGCGACCTTCTATGTGGAAGGCTTTAAAGGTGGCCGTGCCTTTTTAGACGAAGCAAAACGAACTAGCCAGTTAAAACCGGTTGTTGTCTATAAATCTGGCAGTACAGAAGCAGGTCAGAAAGCGGCGAGTTCTCATACGGGGGCACTTGCCGGTAGTTATCAGATGACAGTGGATCTTCTTCAGCAAGCGGGTGTCAGCGTGGTGGCAAATTCCGATGAAATTCTGCCTGTTGCCGAAGGTTTAGGTTTGATGCGACACGCTTCGGGCAAGCGTGTCGCCGTGCTTGCCGATGGTGGTGGACAAGCAACCATTGCCTCGGATCGTATCTCTGAAGCTGGCCTTGAACTGGCTGAACTTGAGCCTGCGACACGCCTAGCTTTAAGCCAAATTCTCTTTCCTCAAGCCTCCTTGGTGAATCCCATTGATGTGGCGGGTAGTACAGATGCGGCGCCAGGTCTGTTATCCAAATGCATGGAGATACTTGTCGCCGATAAGAACGTTGACATGGTCTTTTTGGTTGGCATGTTTGGTGGGTACGGTATTCGTTTTGCCAAGGAGTTAATCGAAGAAGAGCTACAATGTGCGGATGAGATGATAGCCCTTGCGAAAAAGACAGATAAGCCTCTGATTATCGACAGTCTTTATGCTCATATAAAACCTGAGCCACTTGAGAAACTACGCCAAGCTGGCCTGCCTGTGTATGCCTCTATCGAACATGCGGTCAAGATCATGTCAGCCCTAGGTGAGCGTGGCGCTTATCTTAAAAACAATCAGCGTCAAGCACGAAAAGCCCCTTTAACGATCAATCAAGCCTGTGCCGATAGTCTAGCCAATGCCAAGAACCAAGGGCGAGACTTGTTTGAGTATGAAGCGAAAAACTTGCTGAGTGCTTACGGACTTGAGGTGGCAAAAGAAATTATCGTGCGTAATGAAAGTGAGTTAGAGGGCGTTTTTGCTGAGTTTGGTGATATCCCGCTGGTGATGAAGGTGGTGTCCAAAGACATACTGCATAAATCCGATGCGGGTGGAGTGAAACTCAACTTAGTTGGAAAAAACGCGCTTTATACCGCCAGAGAATCCATCTTGGCTTCCTGTCTTGCCTATAACGACGATGCAGATATTGAAGGTGTTTTGATAACCCCAATGGCCCGCAAAGGAACAGAGGTCATTATCGGCATGAGCCAAGACCCAATCTTTGGCCCAGTGCTCATGTTTGGGCTAGGTGGCATCTTTGTCGAGATATTAAAAGATGTGTCCTTTAGAGCCATTCCCCTTAGTCGTTATGACGCCATTTCCATGATAGATCAGATCAAAGCTAGCAAGGTGTTTGACGGTGTTCGAGGAGAATTACCTCTAGACAAAGATGCCTTAGTTGACCTCTTGTTAACCGTCTCAGCCATTGTGGAAAACCACCCAGACATTAGCGAATTAGACCTTAACCCTGTGATCGCCTACGACAAAGCTTATGCCATTGTCGATGCCAGAATCATTGTTTCTCAGGAGAAATAAAGATGACACAAAACTATCAAATCCCGCAATTAAAAGACGCTAAGTTAACCCTTGAAGAGGGGGTGGCGATATTAACTTTTGATCGTCATGATCTGCGCAACGCACTGACTGGCTCTCACTTGATTGATGACATAGTGACAACGGCTAGCTGGGTGAATCAAGAAAAAGCCGTGTCAGTGCTGGTGATGACAGGCGCAGGGTCAGCTTTTAGCGCTGGCGGCAATATTTTGGATATGGCGGAACGTGCTGGCGATTTTGCGGGCGATGTGGCCGAGTGTGAAGAGCGTTATCGTCGGGGTATTCAGCGTATTCCGTTGGCCTTGCAAGAAGTGGAAGTACCTATCATAGCGGCGGTTAATGGACCTGCTATAGGCGCAGGCTTTGATTTAGCCAATATGGCGGATATGCGGATCGCCTCTGAAAAAGCCAAGTTTGGCGAGACCTTCTTAAACCTTGGTATTATCCCTGGGGATGGCGGCGCTTGGTTTATGCAGCGCTTGATTGGCTATCAAAAAGCATTTGAACTCACCCTCACTGGCCGTGTAATTGATGCCAACGAAGCCAAAGCCCTAGGTATTGTTTTGGATGTGGTCGCTCCCGATCAGTTAATGCCAGCCGCTTTAGTTTTGGCTGAGCGTATTGCTAGCCAACCACCTAAAGCCACACGTCTCACTAAGCGTTTGATGAAAATGGCACAACGCACGGAATTAAAAGACTTTTTAGATGTGTGCGCTAGCTACCAAGGTATGTGTCATAACGAGCCAGAACACCTTGAAGCCGTGAATTGTATGTTGCTCTCTATGAATAAAAAGCCATGAGCCAATCACCATGCACAACAGAGTGCTTATAAATTTCAAATTTCGGTCTTAGTAACCCTTTTAGCCCTTCTCGTTCCCTTAGCTTAATACGAGAAGGCCTTGGTTACAGGGAGCATGGCGTTATGCCATGCGCCTTTTTTAATTCTCAATGTTCTTGGTAAGGCTTCTCTCATAAAGAGTGAATAAAGAGCGAGCAATTGCTAAGAAATCGGTAAGGAATAACGCATGAACATTCAACAAATTGGGGTAGTGGGTGCAGGACAAATGGGGGCAGGTATTGCCCAAGTCTGTGCTCAGGCTGGCTATCAAGTCATCATGTTTGACTTAAACGGCGAAGCCCTCGAAAAGGCCTTATCTGGCATAGCGACCAGCCTGCAAAGATTGATCAAAAAAGAAAAGCTCACTATAGATGAGATGCAAGGCTGCTTGGCGAATATCTCAGCCTCAACAGAGCTTAGCTCAATGGCACAAGCGGATTTAGTGATAGAAGCTGCCAGCGAACAAGAGAGCATTAAACAAAGTATTTTTCGACAGTTAGATGATATCTGCCATCCAGATGCCATTTTAGCCACCAACACGTCTTCCATTTCTATTACGCGTCTTGCGGCTGTGACTAAGCGCCCTTCAAACGTAGTAGGGATGCACTTTATGAACCCAGTATCTGTGA
Source organism: Marinomonas sp. S3726 (assembly GCF_000967665.1). Lineage (NCBI taxonomy): Bacteria > Pseudomonadati > Pseudomonadota > Gammaproteobacteria > Oceanospirillales > Oceanospirillaceae > Marinomonas > Marinomonas sp. S3726. The sequence continues at coordinate 101,921 of NZ_JXYC01000020.1, forward strand.
TGGCGCTGGTGGAAGTTATACGCGGTTTGCAAACTCAAGATGCGGTGTTTGATCAGGTCACCCAAGTGGCAAAAGAAATCGGAAAAACACCGGTGGATGTGAAGGATTCACCGGGTTTTGTGGCCAATCGAATTCTGCTGCCCATGATCAACGAAGGCATTTTTTGCCTGCATGAAGGCTTGGCCAAAGCAGAGGATATTGATGAGGTGATGAAGCTTGGTATGAGCCACCCCATGGGACCTTTGGCGCTTGCAGACCTGATTGGTTTAGATACCTGTTTGAGCATAATGCAGGTGTTATATACCAGCTTTAATGATAGCAAATATCGTCCTTGTCCCTTGCTTGTGCAAATGGTAGATGCGGGCTATTTAGGCCGTAAAACTGGCCGTGGTTTTTATACTTATTAGGAGCAAGTAATGCGTTACCAACATATTTTACTTGAGCCGATCGAAGCTGGTGTTGTGCGTCTGACGATTAATCGCCCCAAGGTGTTAAATGCGCTTAACAGGGCAACCTTAGAAGAGATAAGTCAGGCTTTAGATCTGCTGGAAGCAGATAAGAATACACGCTTGTTATTAATCACAGGTGCTGGCGATAAAGCCTTTGTTGCTGGGGCGGATATCGAAGAAATGCGCCAATTCAGCGCCCTTGAAGCTAAGGCTTTCTCTGCCTTTGGGCTAGGTGTATTGAGACGCTTAGAAAATGCACCTTTCCCTGTGATCGCTCTGGTGAACGGCTTTGCTTTAGGGGGCGGCTGTGAATTAGCCATGAGCTGTGACCTGATTTTAGCCTCAGACAATGCCAAATTTGGTCAGCCTGAAATTAACTTGGGTATTACCCCAGGCTTTGGTGGCAGCCAGAGATTAACTCGTCTTGTTGGCCGGCCAATGACCTTAGAGCTGCTTTATACAGGGCGTATTTTTGGGGTGGAAGAAGCCCAACGCTTTGGCTTGGTAAATCATATCTTTCCTCAAGAGTCCTTGATGACAAAAGGGATGGAAATGGCATTAGACATAGTGAGTAAAAGTCGGACTTCCCTGCAACTTATTAAACAACTTGTACAAAGAGGACAGGATTTACCTCTAGATAACGCCTGCATCATGGAAAGTGATCAGTTTGGTTTGAGCTTCTCAAGCCCTGATCAAGTAGAAGGCATGGCCGCTTTTTTAGAAAAAAGAGCGCCAAACTTTAATTTAAAATAAGCAATTTATTCAATGTGATAAATGCAGGAGAAACCCATGATGTTATTTCACTTAAGTTTAAAACATAAACTCTACACAGTTATCACCTTAGCACTGATGGGTTTCTCCTTGTTGCTAGTACTCTCATCCAATGTGTTAAGCACGTTAGCAATCGCCTCAAAACGAGTTGATGATATTAGCTATGATGCGAACCTACTCAAAGACCTGCAAATTGAAGTGCTGCAAATTAATCAGAATACCGATGAAGGCAGACTCAGAGCCTTGCCTGAAATTTATAAAGACCAGCTAGATCAAATTGTACAAAAGGCGCCTATCGAGCAAGCGCAAATCGTCAGCGATATTCAATTATCACTTGGGGCTTTTACTGTTAGTCGAATGCTTTGGCTTGTTCAGAATCAAAAAGTTGGAGCCAGTGCCGAAGACGGTTTAAGAGCGAAAATGCAAACAAGCTTTAGCGCCTTAGAAGAAAACTTATTTGCCAATTTTCGTAAGCCTTTTGCCGAGCTCAAGCAAAGCTTTACAGGCTTTATGGATCAGAGAAATGAGGTTGAATATCAAAAGATGAAGCTTGCCCTAACAGTGTTTAAAACACTGACCTATGAGATGGAGTTTGAGGAATTATATGGCGCTAATATCAGCGAAATTGAGGGCCTGTTAACCGAACTTGCAACCGCTGTGTTTAGTATGAATGAGCAAGCAGTAAAGGCCAAAAAAGCCTATCACACCCTGGCTAAAGGCGTGCTCTTGTCTAATGCCTATTTTGGCGAACAACTTACTCTGGCAAAGCAGGATGCTAGCTTGGTGAGTGACCAAGCTCAGACACAAATTTTTAGTGTCGCGATTGCTGTAGCCTTGTTGGTGGTCGGTTTATTAATTGCGACGAGCCGAAGTTTGGTAGGCAGTTTGGGGCGTATGTCAGGGGTGATGTACCAACTTGCTGAGGGTGATTTAACTCAGAAGCTGGTGGTAAATCAGGACCGTAAAGATGAGCTCGACAAGGTGGGTATAGCGGTTAATGAAATGACATCCTCACTTAACCAAATTCTCAATCGGGTGACTTCTACCAGCCAAAGCCTTGACCTTGGGGCCAGTGACTTATCCTCTAAGTTGCAACACATGCTAGAAAAGAGCACCAAGACTAACGAGCAAGCGGGATCTGTAGCGGTCGCAACCGAAGAGATCAGTTCCACCATTGCTAATATGGCAAGTGCGACGAATCTGGCTCAACAAAAGACACAGCAAGCCCATGAGTCTGCTGAACAAGGGGGTGAGGTGATTACCAATGCCATTGGCAGTTTAGGTCAATTAGCCCAAGTTTTTGAGCATCTTAATGAGCAAGTAAGCGAACTTGAAGGCACCTATCGCAAGGTAGATGGGGTGACCGAAATGATCAATGGTTTGGCTGAGCAAACTAATCTACTTGCCTTGAATGCTGCGATAGAAGCCGCCCGTGCGGGTGATGCTGGCCGTGGCTTCTCTGTGGTGGCAGATGAGGTAAGAAGCCTTGCCGAGAAAACCGTCAACGCCACACAAAACATCAATGACATTATCGGTGCCATGCATACGAGTATTCAGTCCTTGTTAAAAGTCATGCAAGAGGGCAGCGATCATGTGGATAATGGCAAACTGCGAGGTGATGAAGCTGCAACCGCTGTTGGGCAAATCAAAGGCTTGGTTTTTGATGTGAACGAGCGTAATCAAGAGCTTGCCATCAGCATAGATGAAGCGTCAAAAGCGACCCAGATGATAGCCGAAAACATGGACCAAGTGGCCTCAAACGTCTCCAGCAATAAGGAACAAAGCCAAGAGGTATTGGATTACGTTGAGCAGGTAAGTGAGCAAGCTAAAGACTTGTTAACCATGACGGATAAGTTTAAGTGTGAGTAATGGATAAGACTTGGTGCTTTTTACTTCTTTACTCGTTAAAAAATATATCAGCCCCAATCAAAGGAATGACTCGCATGAGAACTTCGTCCATGACTTCTGTTTCAGCTTGAGCAACAAACTTAGCTTTTCTATCTTTCCAAGATAGGGTTTGAATTAGACTAGCAGCGACAACAGAGGGTTTATCTAGGTTATTGACAGGGACTTCTGTTGCACCACCACGAATGCTTGTACTAATCGGACAGCAAATTAGTAACCCTGTTGATTTGTTATAGGCAAGGCTGGAAAGCACGAGAGCGGGACGATATTTGCCAATTTCTTTGCCTTTAACCGGCTCAAAATCGATAAAAATAATATCATTACGCTTGGGGATGTAGTTACTCATTCATCCCCCATTTCTTTATATGAGACATGGGCAACTTCATCAGCATGAGCTGAATAAGGGGTCAAATCTTTTAAAAGCTCAGATTCAGTAAATTTAAGCTGCCTCTTTTTTGGCTTAATTGGCTCAATAACAATGCGCCCTTCATCTAATTTTATATCTACCTCAGAGCCTTTTATAAGGTTAAGTTCGCGAATATAAGCGGCTGGAATGATTGCTCCAATGCTATTACCTAAACTTTTAAGTTGAACCTTCATAAGAAGTACCTCATTAATTTTATATAGTTATAACCTTGTTATAACTAATTGGCAATGAATTAAGTGTTTTATTGTTGTAACAAAGTTATAACTTCTATGAATCGAATTAAACATTTGCTCTTAAGTTATTATATTTTAATATTTCTAAAAGTATTGAAATATTATATATCTTGATCCATACTGCCAATATGAATCAAGACAACGCTACTAATATTTTATGTGAGTTAGGCCACTCAACTCGGTTTTCTGTCTTTCGCTTGTTAGTCAAAGCGGGAGATAAAGGACTAGTCGTGGGTGATATTCAACAACATTTGGATATCTCGGGACCAACACTCTCGCACCATATTCGAAGGCTTACTTCTGTGGGTTTGGTTAAACAAAACAGAGAAGGGCGCAGCTTATATTGTGTGGCTCAATTGGATGCTTTTCGTGAAGTGATGAGCTACCTGGAAGATGAGTGTTGTACCTTGTAAGGGGCTAAATTAGCTGCTTATAGGTTTCAGATAATAGATATCGATAACAAAAAAATGGCCTAACGCTTAGAAGTCGTTGGTCATTTTTTTTAAAATTATATTTCGATATTTTTAAAAATATTTAAGTGTTTTCGAAAGATAAACTTTAAACAAAAAGATTTACGAGAAGGTGATTATGATTGATCTATCTAGTTTGGGCCTAACAAGTGACATGCAGGCAATGCTTATGGATTCCCTGCACATGTTTATCAACTTATTCGTTGAGCTAACCTTACTCTTTCTTGCTATTAGTTATCTGGTTTCTGTGATTAACCAAAAGCTGCCAGCAGATAAGATTCAGGCGTTATTGGGTGGTAAAAAAGGCCGTGGTTATATCACTGCTGCAGGCTTAGGAGCGATTACGCCTTTTTGCAGTTGCTCGACTATCCCTATGTTAATCGGCTTATTAAAAGCCAGAGCAGGCTTTGGGCCGACCATTACTTTTCTATTTACTTCGCCTTTATTGAACCCCATTGTGATTGCGTTATTTGTGCCAATTTTAGGGTTTAAGATAACGCTTTTATATGCGTCTCTGGCCTTGGTTGTGTCTGTACTTGCAGGGGTTCTATTACAGACACTGGGCTTTGACCGTTTTATCAAACAAGAAATGTTATTACCAAGTACTAAGGCAAGTAGTTGTGCTGGCTCAGATTGCTCTGCTAGTAAAAAAGCCCCAAACATTTGGCAAACGGCTTGGAAAGAGACCTGGCCTTTATTCCTATCTATGCTGCCTTATATGGTTATTGCCATGATGATTGGCTCCTTGGTTCACGGTTTTGTACCGGCTGAGTTTTTCTCTCAAGTAGCGAATGCAGATAACCCAGCGGCAGTACCAACCGCTGCTTTAATTGGTATTCCGCTTTATATTCGAGTCTCTACCTTATTGCCTTTGGTAGGTTCTTTCTTAGCTAAAGGGGTGAGTATTGGCGCTGTTATGGCTTTGGTAATTGGTAGTGGTGGCGCAAGTTTACCTGAACTGATTTTGCTAAAACGCCTTTTCCATTGGCCTATGCTAGTCGCCTTTTTAGTGGTTATTTTTAGTATGGCGGTTTTCGCAGGCTTCACCTTTAATATCCTGTTTGCTTAAGGAATGCCCTTGTTAAGTCTTGAATGAATGGCTTAACAAGGGCTTAGCAAGAGGCGGTTTAAAGCATAAGAGATACCTTTATTAGCTGAATCCCTTTAAGATTATCGGTGTAAGTTTTAAGTGGACCCCAGTTGATGACCTTCAAATATCTAATTGCCTTTTTTATGACCAGCCTGTTAATACTGCCTTTGCCAGCAGCTGCAATGGATCAAACAGATGAGTCAGGGGAAAAGGCCGAACATAGTCGTTTCAATGTCATCACAGAAGTCATTAATACCCTTCGTTTCCTGCAAAGCACGCAAGATTATGGGCTAGCTTATGGCGCGGTGGAGCAATTGGATTTTGCCATGGACGATATCATCGCCCAAGGTTATGGCAAGCTAGGTGAAGATTACTTTAAAGCGCAAACGCTCAAATCTGCCCTTGAGATTATTTTTCTTGAGAAAAAGCTGGATCTGGATGGCTGTTATAGCGCTAGGCTGGGTTTCCAAGTGGACTTTGCATTACACACCAACGATGCTTTAGAGCTGTCTCCTTATGATTATCCTGCCATGGTAAAAGAAGCCTATTTTATCTTGGATAAACTGTGTCAGCTCTATTAAAAAACAGTGTCTTTTAAATAGCGTCTTGAGAATATCCCTGTAATCAATAGGTTATTGGTAATCTATCTAGCTTGGTGGCGAGTAAAATGCAGGTCTCTGTTGAGATCACTTCTGGGTGTTGAAGTATCTTAGCAAGTAACTTATCTAGCCTCTCTGAGCTTTCTGCCTCAAGCATGATATTGGCGTCAAACCTGCCAGCAAGGCTATGTATAGTATTAACTTCGGGAAAGCTTTTTAAAAAGCCTAATAAACCTTGGTTTAGGTTGGTTTTCACCTCAACAAGTACATGGGCACGGAATTCTTCTGTCTCATAATTAGCCCCAGTACGTACTGTGTAACCTCGAATGACATCTTGCTCTTCTAGACTCTTAATTCTTTTTTGTATGGTTAAGCGAGAAAGGCCTAATACCTCGGCAATCAAGGTGACAGGTTTGCGTGCGTCTTCTCTGAGAATCTGAATAATCTGTCTATCAATCGTGTCCACTTTGATGCCTTTATATACAAGTTGTTTGTTTCGATTATCACTATGTTTATTTTGTTAAACAAGTTGATCAGCTTGTTTATTGTGAGCAGAGCCTGGCTTTTTTAGACTTTTAAGTGCTCTTTTTAGTTTTGAAATTTTAGATGAGGAAGCAAGGTGAAGGATTCTATACAAGCACCAAAGACAGTGTTAATGGTAAGGCCCAGTGCTTTTTACCCTAATCCCGATACTCAAACCTGTAATGCTTTTCAATCAAAAGCTTTACCAGAGGCAAGATATGCGAAGCTCTTGTTAAGTGCTCAGGCAGAGTTTGATCACACAGTGAAGGCTCTAACCGAGGTTGGGGTTGAGGTTAATCTGCTTCAAGATGAGGCAATACCTGCTAAACCTGATGCCATCTTCCCCAATAATTGGTTTTCAACTCACGGCAGTGGAGCAAGTGTTATTTATCCTATGTTTTCACCTGCTCGACGCACGGAAAAAGCGGCTTACTCTAAAATAGAGGCGCTATTGTCTGCCAGATTTCAGATCAATCAGCAGATTGATTTATCCCATTATGAGCAGGAAGGTCGCTTCTTAGAAGGCACAGGTGTTTTGTGTATTGATCATATCAATCATCTAGCTTATGTTGGCTTGTCTAATCGTGCTGATGCGGGCTTGATTCACGAGGCATGTCATTTGTTGGGTTTAACACCAGTGATTTTTGAGACAAATACTGAAGCCAAGCAGTCGGTTTATCATACCAATGTCATGTTAAGTATCGGCACTGATTTTGCCTTATTGGGTGCGGATCTGATCGCCTCAGAACAAGCGCGAAACCATGTTATTCACTCGTTAAAAGCCAGTGGTAAAAAGCTTATTTTATTGAGTAATCAGCAAGTGGCTGAATTTGCGGGTAATGCCATTGAATTAACAGGCTCGCAAGGGCGTTATTTAGCCATGTCGCAAAGGGGTTTAGATTGCCTCACCTCAGAGCAGGTTTTAGCCATTGAGAAACATGCTTCTTTATTAAGTGTGCCGTTAACCACGGTCGAACTTTCAGGTGGAAGCATGCGTTGCATGATAGCTGGCATTCATTTGCCAAAGAGAGCCTAATGTCTCAAATCTGCTTAGCTGTTCTCTATTCACCTCGGGCAAAAAAGAGTGGGTCCTCTGGGTTTTTATCGTTATTGATGGCGTCTAAAATAGCGGCATCAATGTCTTCTTTTTGATAAAGCCCACATTCTCTAAAAGCCTGCCTGAAGTTGATCTTTTTACCGATAAAGTCATATAACACCCGAGTACAAGCAGGGGACCTGTGGCTACGTGATGACACCCCAAGTTTAAGCCCATGTAGATGTTTTATTTGGCTGCGATAAGAGGGAAAGAGAATGGTTTGTGTGATCTCATTTTCTGTTAAAGACTCCACATCCAATAGAAAAATTCGGTCACATAAATTAATGGCGATGCCATCATATAAGCAATGGGTGACCTTCTCATGGGATTGGTCATGGTTAATGAGTCTTTCATAACGCTTATAGGTTAGACCTGTGGCGTCTTGACGAATTTCAATTAGAGATTGAAACACTTGTCCTGGATAACCTAGGGAAAAATAATACTCATAATACCAACCCAGATAACGGGTCAGTGTGGCAGATGAGGCACTTTTTAAAAGCTTAGCTTTTTCAAAAAATGCGGATAAATCATTTTCTTGCCTAGGGTCTGACTTACTAGGCAGTACCTGCTGTCTGAACTGATCATGGGGCATCATGATTTCAAATTCTTCCACCCCAAAAAAATCGCAAATAATACGAATATTGGATTTGGAAGGATGAACTTGTGCATTCAGGTATTTATTAAATTGAGTACGGTTGATACCAATTTTTCGACACACTTCTGCGATGGATGAATAGTGAGTGCAGAGTAATTTTAAGTTTTCGACAAAATCCAAAAGTCATTTCCTGTGATTCATCAAATTGATGGCTAAGAACTGAATCTAACTATACTCCTCAAGCGCAATAAAAACATGACGCATTAGTAGCATAGGGGCGACGCACCTGATGCATCTTGCTGATCTTTATGCGAAATGGGCAGCAGTATATTGCTTTGCTCTAATGTCTGGCAGCCACCACGAACTAGCAGGTAGCACTATCTGCTAGGGCGACATTAAACAACAATAAAGGTACACGCTATGACATATAAACCATTCAAAACCCTGTCAGGTCTGACACTTACTGCTTCATTACTTTTGTCTTCTATGTCGGCTTATTCGGTCGAAAAGATGCGATTGTCTGCGATTGAGCCACCAACCTCTACGGTTGTTCAATTTGCTAACTCTTTTGCCGAAAGAGTTCAAACAGCCAGCCAAGATGAAATTCAGATTCGAGTTTATCCATCAAGCCAATTAGGTGATTGGGTTGAGGTACATGAACAAGTCATGGAAGGTACGATTGATTTGGCTATCCAGCCTCTAACCAATGGCTTTAACGATGTGCTGGCACTTCAGTGGTTTCCATATGCGGCGTTAGATTTTGAATCAGGCCAGAAGGCGTTTTCAGAAGGTGGTGTGATTTATGAAACTATCAACCAAGCCCTTGCTCACCAAGATATTAAAATTTTAGGTGCTTTTGTATCTGGCATGGGCGGCATTGTTTATACCAAGGCCGCGCCTAAGCCAAGAGACCCTAATGCTGATCAAGGTCTTAAGATTCGTGTTTGGCCCGGTGGCACAACACACCAAGCCCTATTAGACAGACTAGGTTATCAGACTGCCCCAATTCCATGGTCTGACTTGTACACGGCTATGCAAACAGGCGTGGTAGATGGCGCAATTGGCGCAACACCAGAGCTTGCAATGAACAACTTTGCCGATATCGCCAAAATGTGGGTACAGAACAATGACCACTTTGAGGTGTCTTTTATCGCCGTGAATAAATCACGATTTGAAAACCTATCTAGCAAGCAACAAGACATCATTTCAGAGATTGCCTCTGATCTATCAGCAGAGCGTTTTGCCGTAGCTGAGCAAGAGCATGAAAAATACCTACAGCAAATGCGAGATAAAGGTATCGAAGTTGTTGAGTTGACAGATGCAGAGTTAGCCGAAGTGGCTAATGCTGTAAGACGTGATGTTTGGCCAAAAATCCAAGATGAAATTGGCGCGGAGAACATGGCTAAATTGAAAGAGAGCTTAGGGATTAAATAAGTTTAAGCACTTGGGTGCATCCTGCCTCATCGCCTCGCTTGAGTAGGGTGCATCATTTTTTAACGGTTATTTTCAGTGCTTTGTCTGAGTGCTTTTTTAGTTCTTAGCTTGAGTCATTAGGCGCCATTAGGTTGGGTTTTTGCCTTTTGACTCAGCTCTTTGGAGTCTTTTATGACAGGATTCTCCCTGCAAAAAATTCATCTGGCATTACTTGTGTTGCAACGATTCATAATGGGAGTGAGCACCACTATCATCTCTCTGCTTATCTTCGTACAGGTATTCATTCGCTACTTTCTTGATATTCCACTTTATGGCGTTGAAGAAATCGCCGCTTACCTTGCTGTTTGGCTGTATTTTATCGGCTCTGGTTATGGTGTGTATAAGGGCAATCATATCTCGGCAAGTGTGATGGATCTTATCCTCCCGAGCCAAAGCTTGAAGGATAAGTTTCAGTGCTTTGTTGCCATTATCACCTTGTGTTTGGTCTGCTGGATCTTGCTACTTTGCTGGGAGTATTTCCAGTGGAGTGTGAAGCGAGTTCCCAAATCTCCAGAACTTAGATTACCCCTTTATTATGTCCATTTTGCCATGGTGGCAGGCCTAGGTTTGATGGTGTTTTACGCCATGATAGAAGTCATTAGGCGCGTCATTTTTATTCTCAAAAAAGAAGATTATGTCGCCCTAGTCACACTAGATGAAAAGCCGAACAACACGCCTGATCCGAGTAAATAATCATGAGTATAGAAATCTTAATAGATGCCCTGATATTGGTTGTCTTATTGTTTATTGGTGTGCCTGCGCCTTTATGTTTTGCCGCAGCCGCTTTGTTCCTCTTTGTTATGGGAGACTTTAATAAGGCTAACTTTTTAATCTCAGCAGGTTTTACTAAATTATCTTCACTTATTTTGTTGGCGATTCCGCTATACATTTTTGCCGGTGGTTTAATGACAGAAGGCAAGATAGCGACTCGCTTAATTGATCTTGCTGAAAGTATGATGGCACGAGTGAAGGGCGGGCTAGGCATTGTTGTTGTCTTCTCAACAGCAATCTTTGGCGCTATCTCTGGTATGTCGACTGCGGCTGTGGCGGCTATTGGTTCCATCATGATTCCTAAAATGGTGGAAAGAGGTTATGACAGAGGCTATGCCACGGCACTGGTGGCGGCATCATCGGTTTTGGCTCTGCTGATTCCCCCTAGTTCTTCCATGATCCTTTATGGCTGGGTGACTAATACGTCCATCACCGCCATGTTTTTAGCGCCGATTATTCCTGCTTTATTGTTGATTACTTGCTTCAGTGTTTTGAATTACTTTCTGACTCGTAGAATGCCGTTAATTGAATTGCCTCCACCAAGCCTAAAAGAAGGGGCCTTGGATGTTTGGTTTAAAACCAAGCGTGCCGCCTTTGGTTTGGCTATGCCGATTATTATTCTTGGTTGCATTTATGGTGGTATCACCACACCGACTGAAGCGGCGGCGATTGCCGTGGTGTATTCGATTCCCGTTGCGATTTTTATCTATCGTGGGTTGGACTTAAAAGGCTTTTCAGAAGTGGCTTGGAAAACTGGCCAAATTGCTGCGGTATTAATGATACTAGTGTTTTTCTCTTCCATGCTTGCAAGGGTGTGGACCATGGAAAATGTGCCTCAAACTGTACTTGAATTCATGCTTGGCATTAGTGATAACAAGATTGTTTTGTTACTACTGATTAATCTGTTTTTACTTGTGATTGGTATGTTCCTTGATGATATCAGTGGTGTGTTATTAGCCTCTCCCATGTTGTTACCTGTCGCCATGAGTTTAGGCATAGACCCAGTGCATTTTGGTGCCATTGTTGGGGTTAATCTAGGTATGGGGCTGATTACACCACCTACAGCCCCCATTTTATATTTTGCGGGTTTGATCGGTAATACCACACTGCCAAAAATGGTGGGCTACACCATGATATTGATCTGTTTTGGTTATATTCCAGTGCTCATTCTCACGACCTTTATTCCTTCTTTATCGCTTTTCCTACCCGAACTGGTTTTAGGCTATCAGCCAATATCCAAGTAACAAATTAAGGGTCTGATAAAGCAAATTTACTTATTTTAAATGGAACAATCGAATGACAACAAAGCCAGTTATTGGAATCACATTAGACATTGAAAACGAACCCTCTTACGCCCATGAGCCTTGGTATGCATTAAGGGAGAACTATTGTTCTGCGGTGACACAAGCAGGTGGTTTGCCCATGTGTCTACCGCACGAAGTGACGGCAGTGAATGACTATTTAGATCAGCTCGATGGGCTCATCATTAGTGGTGGCATGTATGACATTCACCCAGAGTTTTATGGGGAGGACAAAATAGAGGGTGAGCTGGTAACCAAAGACACCCGTACCGAGTTTGAACTGGCATTAGCTAAAGAGGCATTAGCCCGCAATATCCCTGTGATAGGCATATGTGGCGGCATGCAAATTCTTGCTGTCATTAAGGGCGCTAAGCTGATTCAAGATATTCGACTAGAGGTAGAAGGCAGTCAAGAACACATGCAGCCTTTGCCACATAATGTACCGGCTCATACGGTGAATTTTATTCCTGGTACTAAGGCGTATCATTTATTTGGTAAAGAAAAGGTCAGCGTTAATAGTGTGCATCACCAAGCAGTGAAGGATTTGTCTCCTGAGATAATGGTCAGTGCCATGTCAGAAGATAACATTATTGAAGCGATAGAAATCCCAAGCCAACGCTTTTGTTTGGGCTTTCAATGGCATCCTGAATATCAAATAAGCGAAGGGGAGAAAAAGGTGTATTTAGCCTTTATTGAAGCGGCTAAAAAGACACGTGCCCAAGTGAAAAGCTAAGTCTCTTTTTAGCCACTAAGCTAGGGTCAGTAACATGTCTTCATCTTGTCTTAATAGATCAATAAAGGCTTTGATTTTAGGCATGTTATACATGTCCCTATGAACGAGTACCCAGATGGACACTTGCCAGTCATCTGGGGTAGGGACTTCAACAAGATCTGGAATTTGTTCAAGGCTGTGCTTTGGCATAGCGCCAATGCCGCCACCTTTACTGATAACCTGGGCGAGAACTTGGTGGTTAGCGCTTTTAAAAATGATGTTTTCATCGGCGATATTCTGATAAATCCATTCATTCCAAACAAGGTGATTCGGTCTATCTTTTAGAGCGACAAATCGATGTTGTGAGAGTGTCTCTAGGCTGGGTAGACCATGTTTTTCGATATAGGATTTATGGGCTGCAAACGTGAGTGAGACTTGAATTAAAGGCAGAACGATATTATCGGGTGTGGTGGGCTTTTTGCCTGCGCGAATGGCAATGTCCGCTTCACCATATTCGAGTTTAAAGTTTCGAATATCATCGAGATAATCTATCCGCATCTTAGGGTATTTTTGCTGATATCTCAGTATGCTAGGCATTATCATGCTGGCAATGTCAGCGATACTGGTAATGCTTAAACTGCCTTCTAAGGCTTCATCATTTTGCTTTAACTTATTGGGTAATTGGGCGAAGTGAGTTTCTGTAATTTCACCCAAACGCATAATATCTAAGCCAGCTTCTGTGGCGATATAGCCCTTATCATTACGCTGAAAAAGAGTAACGCCGAGAGCCTCTTCTAGGCTATCAATATGTCGCATCACAGTGGATCTATGAACGCCCATATCTTGTGCCGTGGCACTTAAGGTTTTGAGTTTAGCTAGCTTGTAAGCGGTTCTGATTTCGTTTCATTTATCCATGCTGAATGACTCCTTAAGGCCAATATTTAGGTGTCATATTTATGCACACCTAATGCGTATAATCGCTCATTTACAGCAAAAATGTAACATCTTAAGATGCAAGTCATTAGACATTTAGCATGTGTATCTCTCTTGGTAGATGAGGGCATGTGCAAGAAATTAGGCGATTTTAAGATGATAAATACGACAGATGTACTCATTATTGGTGGTGGTTTTGCTGGCGTTAGTACGGCACAAAAACTCGTAGAAAAGGGCATAAAAACCATACTAGTGGATAAGAAAGATTACTTTGAAGTGACCTTCGCTAATCTTAGAAACTTGACTGACCCAGGTAAAACTCAAAACAGAGCCAGAAAGCGCTATCAGGACTTTTTGAAAAGTGAATTTGTACAAACCAGTGTTGAGCAACTAGAGGATGAGCAAGCTCTATTGGCCAATGGGGATGTGATTAAATTCAAACGTGCCATTATTGCCTCAGGTACAAACTACCCGAGTATGACAGTTGCCAAGCCCCAAGCGGCTTTGAACCTAGAGCAGCGTAACCAAGAGTTCGCTAGCCAGAATGATGCTTTACAAGCGGCTAATTCTATCTTGGTTATGGGAGGCGGTGTTGTAGGTGTTGAATTAGCGGGTGAGATTGCTTTTTCCTTCCCTGATAAAAAAGTGACCTTGAGTCATTCGGGTAAAGCCTTATTAGAAGGCTTTAAGCCGAAAGCGCAACGTAAGGCGAAAGAGCAATTAATACAGCAAGGCGTCACCATTGAATTTAATCGCAAATACCAAAGACAAAACGAAGAGTATCTGGATAAGGTAAGCGGGAAGGTAAGCAAGTTTGATCTAGTATTTGAAGCGATTGGGGTAAAACCAAATAACCAGTTTTTACAGGCTCATTTATCTGACGCCTTGAATGCCCAAGGGTATGTCAAAGTAGATGATAAATTTCGCGTACTAGGGCATAAAACTCTCTATGCGCTTGGGGATATTGCCGAAGTAGGGGAAGCCAAATTAGGTTATCTCGCGAATCAACAAGGGGCCCATTTAGCGAAAGTAATTTGTGCTGAATTAGTAGGCAAAAAGGCAAAGCTTTATAAAACTAACCCTTTAATGGCTTTAATTCCCACAGGCCAAGAGTCTGGCATAGTGCAATTACCTTTTGCTGTGACTACGGCTAACTTTCTCGTAAACATTAAGCAAAAAGACTTATTTATCAATAAAATATATAAAGAGTTTGGGACTCAACCTAATACTCAATAAACCGAGCTTGAGTGCTATCAGAGCAAGAATAAAGCAAGAAAGAAGAGCCAAATAAGAGAGTAAGCCGCCAGTTTGCGGCTTACTCTTATCCTCATTACTGAAGTTTGAACTGATTAACGATCGACGCCAATCTTTCATTCACATGGGTGATGTTTTCGGTTTGGCTAGAGGCTTGTTCGCTGTTGCGATTTAGTTGGTTGACTATGCCGTTCAGTGCATTCATGTTTTGGCTAACTTCATGAGTCACGCTGCTTTGCTCTTCTGCGGCGGTCGCAATTTGCATGGTTAAGCCTGTGATATCGTGAACATGGGTAGATAGCTTGTTAATACTCTCGTTTACCTTATCGGTATTATGATAGGCCTCATCACAATTCGACTTAGTACTTTCCATGGCTTTCACCACAGTATCATTGCCAGAAACCAGTTTTGTTAAGGCTTGCTCGATTTCAGATGTGCTATTTTGGGTGCGAGATGCCAAGGCTCTGACCTCGTCTGCCACCACGGCGAAACCTCTACCATATTCGCCTGCTCTAGCGGCTTCAATGGCGGCATTGAGTGCCAGCAAGTTAGTTTGTTCAGCAATATCGCCAATCACATTTAGAATAGAGTTGATGCCTTTGGTTTCATCACTCATGGCCTGCAGACTATTGGCGGTTCTATCCATATCATCAACCAGATCTGAGACTTTAGATTGAGCACCTGTGACCACATCTAAAGAGTCTTGACCAATTTGAGCTGCTTGCTGAGTTGATTGCGCAGCATCACTGGCATTTTGAGCAACCGTGCTAGCAGTGGCACTCATTTCTTCTATGGCAGTCACAATTAGTTCTGTCTCTTGCACATGATGATCTAACATTGCTGTGTTTTCGTGGGACTTAAGCTTTAACTCTGAGACATTATGCTTAAGCTCACCTGAGGCTTTATCTATCTCAATGATAAGGCTGTGAACATGCTCGACAAAACTATTCACACCTTTTGCGATATGCCCAAGGTCATCATTAGAGTTAATCTCAAGTCTATGGGTTAGGTCACCATTACCATTAGATAGACCAAGTATGGTTTCTTTAAGGGCTAAGATAGGGCGGTATAGGAAGGTGAGTACTAACAAGGTAATCAAGGTACTTAGGACGACATAAGTAATGGTTAGAAGGGTCGCTGTGCTTTTTGTTTCGCTAAGCTGACTAAAGACAACGCTTTTATCTAGGCCAATTAGTAGATACTAGCTCTTGTCGCCATAATTTATCTTCTTAGAAAACATCACCTTATCTGTGCCATTTAGCTCATAGTCTGTGGTGTTTGTTTCAGTACCTAGCACGTCTCTACTAATATGAGATAACTCACTGTAATCAGTTAACTTTTTACCGGTTTTAACGACAGGTGAACTACTGGCAAGAACCGTATTATCCTCTGTCATTATCATAGCGATGGCCCCTTTCATATTAATGTCAGAGACAGTTTGGCTAAGTATCTCTAGCGTAATATCTGCCAGAATGACACCGTTACCTGAGTTTTTGCCAATACTTACCATAAGTAAGCCTGTGCTTGCGCCTGTATATGGTTGAGTAAAAATAGAGCCAGAAGTACGAATAGCTTCTTGGTACCAAGGACGTTTTCTTGGGTCATAATTTGGCGGGTTTTTGTTATCAATCCAGGTATCGTAATTGGCTGAGGTATAAGCATCATCATTAGCAAAGCCTATCATTAGGGCAAAGACATCTGCTCCATGGGAGGCAATTCTCATTCTTTCTGCGTGGCCTGTTTGGTATTGATGTTGCTGATAATCATCAGCTAATTTCTCGACAGCATGGGTTTTTGCTTGGATATAAGCTTCGAGTTTTTCTGCTTCGACTTTGATGCGTTCTTCCGTGCTTTGATAAATGGTATTTGTCAGTTCATGACTAAATTCGTTATAGGAAAAGTAATTGGATGAACCAACGCTTAAGGCGATGATTAATGACACTGCTAGCAATAATGTTTGCTTAAAGCCTAAGTTGACCATGAGGACCCCTGTAAGTCTGATGTGTAGGTGATTACAAATTGCGGGATTCCTATCCCAGCAAAAGAGATGTATTTTTCAAAATACTATTAATCGGCGATGACATTTTTATTGCATAAATGAAATAAAAGTTGATCAAAGTAACAAAAGTTAAGCGCTGAGTTTTTTGTTTTTAGAAAGGCTCATTGTTATCAGGTGCTCGTTCGCAACCTGTGAGTTAGATCAGATTAATGTCGTGACTTATTTTTATCGTCTAAATGTATCTATAGCCTAGTCCTTATTCCTGCTAATTTTGTGAGTGTTTTGGTACGAAATAAAAAAGTCAGAAAGGCGCAATTTATCTTTTCTGAGCACAGAAAAAACAATCTAAGAGCACTTTCAATTTATTGTTTTTATGAGGGATTTTTTTAGAGATGGGTGATCAAAAAGTACAGAATAATTGACCATCAAATTCGCAAGAAGGGCAGGTTATATGAACTAAATCTCATATTCAATAACAAGTTATTACTCTCTTTTTTCTGAATAAGGTTCACTACTAAAAAAACTTTTTACAGGTTAATAATTTGCGGTGTTTTTTCTCCCTTAAATGCCGTTAATTTGCATTCAAGCAGCTCATATTTAGGCGTATACTTGAGGATTATCCTAAGGGACTTTAGGGTCTTAATTTCAGCCTAAGTTAGAGTTTTAAATTTATGCGCTCACTGCCTTCTCTTACTGCGTTACGTGTCTTTGAAACCGCGGCTAAACAACTTAGTTTTACCTTAGCTGCCAAGCAGTTACATGTAACCCAAGGGGCAGTTAGTCGACAAATAAAACAGCTTGAAGATTATTTAGGTGTGCCTTTATTTGTCAGGTTACACCATAAATTAGAACTCACGGATGCAGGGCAAGAATTGCTGCAAAAATTGGATATTTCCTTCAACCTGATTGAAACCGCCATAGCCGATATTCGTGACCCTAATTTAAGGCAGAAACTTAACATTTTATTACCTCCTACCTTGGCGACACGTTGGTTGGTAAAGCGTTTGGCCAAGTTTCGACAAAGCTTTCCTGAATTCGAATTAAGCATCTATGACAGACCGAATGATCAGGTATTATTTGATTGTGAAATTCGCTTTGGTATTGGCCCGAAAGCGAAAGCCAATAGTGAGCTCTTATTCCTTGAAGAGCACCTGCCAGTTTGTGTGCCTGATATGCAAGTTAGGGCGGCACAATTACCTCTAGAAAGCAGTAATTTATTAAACATAGTGCACGAAGGTAAAAAGCTACCTGTTTGGCAGGATTGGTTGGTTGCTGCAGGGCTAGATGGGTTAGTCGATACGGCCAGAGGGGTGGGTTTTAGTACTTTGGATCAGGTGATTAATGCCCTTAAATCTGGAGCTGGCTTTGCCATCATTGATAAGCACATGATAGGTGAAGAGTTAAATCGAGGTGAACTGGTACAGTTTAGTGAGATAAGTACACAAGGCCCTTATGGTTATTGGCTTGATGTCTCTGCTGAAAAACAAGGTTTGTCTAAGGTCATGCGTTTTACAGAATGGTTAAAGCAACAAGCTTCACTGGAAGTTTAAATGCCAAAAGTCACTAGAAAAGCGTTTGTGTTGTAAGCACAAACGCTTTTTTTGTTCATGAACTTTTAAGCAAAGGGCGCTTTAGCCGGACGTGAAAATCTCGGTGTTCGCTTTCCTGATGTGTAATCATTAATGAGATCACATGGCGTATAGTGACGCTCTAATTCATAAATTTCTTCTGCAGTGAGCTGCATTTCAAGTGCTGCTAAAGCGCTGTCAAATTGTGCGGTAGTGTCTGCTCCCACCAACATAGAGGCCACTTCTGGTTTATTCAAAACCCAAGCTTGTGCTATTTGTGCAGGCAAGCAACCACGGGCATCAGCCACTTTCGCAACCGAATGAGCAATGTTGCGAGACGCTTCGTCGTTATACATTTCAGCGGTAAAGAAGTCTGTCTTGTTACGGGTAGACTGTAAGTCGCTGGTAAGAATACCGCGCGCCAGAGGGCTAAAGACGGAAACACCGATACCTTGGTCTTGGCAAAAAGGTAGCATCTCACGCTCTTCTTCACGATAAGCGCAGTTTAGCTGTAACTGCATATTAATAGGGCGTGCCCAGCCGTTTTGATCACACACTTGTAGTATCTTAGCTAGCTGCCAAGTGTACATGGTAGACACAGCAATATAGCGAGTTTTACCTGCAAGAACGAGATCATTCAATGCACCCATAGTTTCTTCGACTGGAGTGTCGGTATCGAAATAATGCAGCATATATATGTCTACATAATCCATTCCCATACGAGTGAGGGAGGCATCGATCGCTTTAAAAATATTTTTGCGAGAATGACCTTGTGCATTGATGTCATCGCTCATGGCATAACCTACCTTGGTGGTGATCACTAAGTCATCACGACGACCAATACGGTTAAGCACATTACACACCACTTCTTCGCCTGCTCCAATGGAATAAAAGTCCGCAAGGTCGATAAAGTTAACCCCGTTATCGAGCGCGTGATGGATAATTGGCTCACTTTCCTTTTCATCAAAAATCCAAGGTTTCCAATCCTTTGAGCCCATGTTCATGGTGCCAAGGCAGAGGCGAGAAACTTTTAGGCCGGATTGACCAAGACGAACGTATTGCATAGTTAACTCCTAACAAGGTGTCCAAGTTTGTGCTCAGACACCTGATCTTAATAAGTGGTTTGCTTTAGTTAGCAGGGGTTGTGACACCTGACGTCTGAGCCTTGGTTGGAGACTCAAGAGCAGCAAGTGTCGAAGGTTTGATCTCAACAATTTGACCATTGATTTCGACTTTCTGAGCCAGGCGAATAAAGGCAAAACCTGAGCCGAGGACGATTAACATGCCGGGCAAACCGGATAGGTTGAACAGCATTTTGACGCCATCAACACCAATGAAAGAAGCACTAATCCAAGCCACAAAAGCGATTGCGCTGCCCCATAGCGCTTTTACCCAAAGAGGGGATTTCTGGTTTTCAGAGTTATTACCCTTGGTGCAAAGACCACCAATAACATCCGTGTTTGAGTCAGCGGCTGTGATAAAGGTAATAAAGCAGGCAAAAACAAACAGACCACTAAGTAAGGTGCTGCCAGGGAGTTGATCGAATAGCACATAGATAACCGCCGCAAAACCATCTGCTTGATAAGCGTCATACATGATGCCGCCCATGGTGGTATCGAAGAAAAGCGCTGAACCGCTGAAGGTACTGAACCAAAGAAAACCAAATGCAGAAGGTAGTAACATATTAACGATGATGAATTGGCGAACTGTGTAACCACGGGCAATCTTGCCGAGGAAAAGGCAGCTGACAGGTGCCCAAGCGAACCAGCTGGCAAAGAAAGCCACTGTCCACCAGCCTGGCCATTGGTCGTTACCTGATGCGCCAGTGACTAGGTTACGAGCGAAAAATTCAGACAGATAAACACCCAGAGATTCAACGCCAAGAGAGAGAATGAAAGCGGTTGGTCCAACAACGAAAATGAAGGCTGCACCGATAAAATATAACCAAGTATTAATACGCGCTAGAGTTTGAATACCTCGATATAGGCCCGATGCTGCTGAGATAATGGCGGAGCCAATGATCGCGATAGCGATGAGGCCGTAAATGAAAGGGCTCTTTTCAATGCCTAATACTGAGTTCATACCATCGGCAATTACAAGTAGGCCAGACGTCAAAGTGGCTGACATACCTAATACAACCGATAGCAGCGCTAGACCGTCGATGATTTGACCGCCAACACCGTCAACCCAACGGCCTAATAAAGGGCGCAACATGGAGCCGATGGAAAAGTTCAGTTTTAGGTTATGAAAAGCAAGGGCAAAGGCTAAGCCTGCCACTGTGTAAATGCTGTAGGGAGTGATAGTCCAGTGTACGAATATGGTAGACATGGAAAAGCGCATTGCTTCTGGGCTTTCTGGTGTAATGCCAAGATAAGCAGGTGGTGTGTGGTAATGCAAAATAGGCTCAGCCACAGACCAGAATAATATCCCCATAGCGATAACGGTTGTTAGTGAAATGGCAAACCACTGAAACGGTGAAAGCATAGGTTTAGCGCCTTCACCGCCAATTTTTACTTTGCTAACCGGTGCGAAAAAAGCATAAGCAACAACACCCACTAGAAAGAGTGCACTGAGGTTAAATAACCAAGACAGATTATCTATGATGGCCGTATTGATTGCTGAGGTAGCAGCAATGAAATTTTGTTTATCCAAGATGGTATATATTACTGTTAGCAGCAAGCCAATACAGGCTGGCCAAAACGTAATAGGGCGAATGTTTTTCATATGATCTTCCAATTATTATTTTATTTATTGAGCAGGTTAAAATGGCTTTATCGTAAGACCCGCCAAGAGTGAACTAGCCTTAATTAATTTAAAAATCACTTAAATTCAAACTAGCATGACTTTAAGTAATGCTTTTCTAATGTATTGATTTATAAATGATTAATTATAATTTCTGAACCGATTTTTTTAAGCTTATGAATGTCTTTCTGAAATAAAAAAAGCGCTCCTAGGAGCGCTAACATGGGTGTAAGTGTGTTGCAGCTTTAAGAGCTGTTATGAGAGAGCTAATAACCGCTTAAGCATCCCCGTAATAGACCCAAACCCCTTTGGTTTTGGTGTAGGAAGAGAGAGAATGTATTGCCATTTCTTTGCCCCAGCCACTTTGCTTGAAGCCACCAAAAGGAGCCGCTAAACCATAACAACCGTAGCGGTTGATAAAGAGCATGCCTGCGTCTAATTGTTCGGCAACTTTGTGAGCACGGGAAACATTGGTTGTGTATAAACCGGCCGCTAGACCGTATTCAGTGCTATTGGCAATGGCGACAGCTTCTTCTGTGGTATTGAAACGAATACAGCTAAGTACTGGGCCGAAGATTTCTTCTTGGGCAATACGGGCATCTGGGGCAACATCGGCAAATATAGTTGGTCTGATAAAGTAGCCTTTGGCATTTTCACCTTCAGTATCCGCATAGCCACCCGCCACTAATCTGGCTTCCGTTTTACCTATTTCAATGTATTCTATGATCTTGTCAAACTGGACCTGATTACATTGTGGACCTTGGTCAACACCTTCTGCTAGCGGGTTGCCGCAAACTACCGCATTGGCTTTTTCCACTAGCTTGTCTAGTACATAGTCGTAAATGCTATCGTGAATCAGGAAGCGAGTAGGCTCGGAGCACTTTTCACCCTTATGAGAAAACATCACATTAAAGGCTCTATCGATCGCGCCATCTAGGTCTGGCGTATCATCAAAGAAGATACAAGGTGACTTACCGCCAAGCTCTAAAGTAGCGGCTTTTAGGTTAGATTGTCCTGAGTTTTGCACAATTTTACGGCCCACACCTGTACTACCGGTAAAAGACACCTTATCCACATTTTGGCTCAAGGTAAGTTGATTGGCGCTGCTGCCATTGGTTAGTAACATATTGATCACACCGGCTGGAATATCCAGTGCTTCGTCGATCAGTTCCATTAGGAAAACCGTGGTCAGCGGTGTGTACTCAGAGGGTTTAATAATCACTGTATTACCCATGGCTAAGGCAGGTGCAATTTTTAAACTGGCTTGGTATAGGGGGAAATTCCAAGGGGCAATCAGGGCGCAAACACCAATAGGCTCTTTTAATGTGTAGTTTAAAAAGCCTTCATCAACAGGTGAAGTTTCCCCGTAGAACTTGTCTGTCCAGCCAGCATAATAATCGAAAATATCGGCACAGGTTGGGATATCATCTGCCATGGATTCAGAGAACAGTTTACCGTTAGGCAAGGTTTCTAATAGGGCCAGCTTTTCGACATTTTCACGGATTAAACGCGCAATTTGGCGCAATAAATTAGCACGTTCAGTTCGGCTTACCTTATTCCAAGTCCCCATGTTGTGATGGTGTTTGGCAATTTCTGCTGTCTTTTCAACTTGCGTTTCACTCGCCATGCTAATCGCACAAAGTGTGTCACCATTGGCTGGGTTCTTCACCTGCCAATCCGTGTTTTCACCTTGAACCCACTGGCCATTGATGTACTGCTGTTTTGGCTTAGTTAGCCAGTCTTTTGCCCAAGCTAGCGGGATCTCTTGTGCTATTGTCATTTTCATATCCTGTTAGTTAATTTTTATTTTGATCTAGCTGTCAAAAATAGTGTTGGAAACTTGGTTTAAGTTTAGAAAGCTAGGTCTCAAGCCACAATTGAGATTATTGAATACCGCTATGGCTAAAAACTCATGCCTTGATCCTTTTCTCGCTTGCTCATTTTCTCGCTTGCTAGCTTCTCTCGCTTATTAGCTTTCTTGTTTATCTTTTATAAGATGCGCTCTGACTTTTGTAATATCACCTTGGCTCTCCTTGAATACTTTGGCGGCATAGGAATAACCCTTTTCTTGTTTAAGGCGAATTAAAGTCGGGATCATGGTTTGTATATTCTGCTGATTTTGTTGGCTGTTGGGCGTCACACCACTCAGGCAATGCTGGGTGAACGCTTGGATGCCATTCTCTAGACAGCTCATGGCATCTAATAAGTTATGTATAACAAGAGACTGCCAGACGTTAAGGTCTAGCTCCCCATGATCTTGCGTCATTTGTATCGTGTAGCAACGTCCACAGACTTGCATGCAACACTGCACTAAATACTCTGCAATGGTTGGATTCACTTTACCCGGCATGGCAGAGGAGCCAGGTTGAACAGCGGGTAAATTGAGCTCGGCGAAGCCTGTTTCAGGGCCTGATGACATGAGGCGAAAGTCTTTGGCGATTTTAATCAAGCCACGGGCAAATAACTCAAGACGATTGGCAATAGAGATAAGGTCATCATGGTTTTGAGAGCTATCAAACAGGTTGTCACTATGGCAAAACAGACTGGTGTACATCTGGGTATTCACCTCGTCTATGATGCTTTCAAAAAATGCCTGTGATACATCTCCTTTACGACCAATAATATTGCCACCAAGGTTAATCTTATAAAGTTCTATTACCCCTTGGTTAAGGCGTTTTTTGTTTCTCTCTATCAGGCTTTGATAACCACTAAACAGGTCGGCAAAGCTGATCTCTACCGCATCTTGCAAACAGGTGCGGGCGATTTTTTGTTCATGCTGCCATTTCGCTCCTTGGGCATTAAACTCGTTAATAAGCTTGTCTATGCTGCTTTCTAAGGATTGCCATTGCTCAATCACAGCAAAGTGGCAGGCTGTGGTTTGAGCGTCGCTGGTGGAATTATTGAGATTGATATGATCGTTGGGATGAACGGGAGAGTAAGTGCCTAACGGCCGAAAAAACGCGTCACGATTTACTAGGTTCGCGACCACTTCATTGATGTTCATATTGGTCGAAATGCCGCCACCACCATGACAGGCATGCACTGGAAATTGCTCAAGGGGTAAGTCGTCTAATAGCCTGTTAATCACTTGAATAATCGATTGGGCAATCTTAGGCTCTAATTCCCCTGTATTGAGGTTAGTTTTAGCCGCAATTCTCTTCACCCTCAGCATGGCTTTTATTAACACAGGGTAAGCGCTTAACGGCTTTTCACCATTGAGAGGATAGAGCGCAATGGCCCTTTGAGTTTGTACACCATATAGCGCATCAACAGGCACTTCTAGTGCGCCAATCAAGTCTGTTTCTACGCGCGTTTCTAACTGACTGTCTAGCCGGTCTAGTTGATTGTCTAATTTACAGTCTAATGAAAAGTCATTGGCTGACATGACTTAGCCTCTTTTATATTTGTTATATAAACGCCTATAAAAGAGGAAAGCAGGGGAAGGGGCAATCGAGTTAATAACATAGAAGCATTACATAAACTCATGCTTAAATAGGTTTAAAAAAACTTCCTATCAAAGCTGCTGCAAGGAAGCTAGGAACTAGTTACTTCTTTTCAGTCTTTTTAAACAAGCCGTCACTTTGACGTAATCTAGACACTTTTCGAGAAGAAAGAATACAGATTAACACCCTTTCTAAAAGACCCGCAGAGCGCGGCTTAAAAGCCCTATCTTTATGTTGAAGCTTTATAAATAATTGACTTATATTGAATTTTTTAAACATGAAAACTAAGTATATGATCTTAGTTCTCATTATAAAATCATATGGGGGGATTTTGATTTTGTAATAGAGGGTGATTCGCCATATTTTGTTTTATAGGCTCGGCTAAATGATGATTCTGATTGATAGCCTGTTTCAAATGCAATATTAAGAACGTTTTCGTTCGTGTTTTTTAAGCGGTCTTTAGCTATCGCTAATCGCCAGTTGTTGATATATTTTTTAGGTGTTTGTCCTACTATATTTTTAAAGTGATTGATGAAACTTGTTCTAGACATTTTTGCCATTTGAGATAGTTTTTCTAAATCGATTTTTGAAGCTGTATCATTATGAATGTGATACATAACTGCCGATAGGTTTTTATCTGTGTAAGCAACTATCCAGTTTTTATTTATATCTGAAAACTGTGAAATCCAAGTTCTAATACATTGTAAAATTAATATATCAGCTAGTTTTGAAACAATTAACCCAGCACAAAAATCAGAATTTCTTGTTTCTTTTTTTATAGAGTTAACTGTACTTTTAATTGTTGAATGAGACTTTTCACTACTCGGTATTAGAATGTGGTCTGGCATAGAGTTAATAATTGATTTAGTTATTTCATTCTCAAATAAAACGGTTCCGCATAAGGTGGTAGTAATATCTCCATCACCACCTGTTGTCAGGCGTTCATAAAACTCAGTTACTTTCGATAAACTTTGCTCCGTTAATTCTTCTGCTGGTGAGAGGTTTTTATCAATTATGTCATGGCCACGTCCTCTCGGCAGTAAAATAAAGTCCCCTGGATTTAATACAATATTCTTTCCTGAAATGACAACAACGGCAGTCCCTTCCAATACAAGATGAAACATTGTGCTAGAAGGGATGGCAGGCATTTTAACACCCCATGGCTGCTTCATTGTAGAGTGAGTATAAAAAACGCTACTCATTTTTAATTGGCTAAGTGGAGAACTGAGTTCTGCTTGGCTTTGATTGAATTTTTCTAACATGTTTTTTAACTCTGTTAACTATTTGTACTTTTTGCAAACTAACCGCGACTTATTGACAACTAAATCATCACTCAATCTGAGTTAATGTATAAATTATCACGAATTTTATGAATGGTAATTTAGTTTTTATAAAAAATTCAATTTTATTCTCCTGCTTTTGAATTTATAAGGCTGAAAAATAATTTTTAAGGTGTGTTTAGTGACTACTATAAAGTTTAAGTTTATTGTGTTTTCAGTGTTTTTATCAATTTTTGTGACTTCATTTGGTGTTTTTTCAGTTGTCTCTCAAAATGAAGTTAAAAATAAATGGGAGTTATATCTAAGCGATGTCGAGAAAAGACAAAGAATGTTAATGGAAATAAAAGAAAGTTTTGGATATGGCGGTTTGATTCATAATTTTAAGAATTTTGTAATACGTGGTGATTTTAAGCACTCAAAAAAAGTTACTGAAAAATATATTGAAATTACTGATAAAATTAAAATTTATAAAAAAATTCACTTAATAAATGATGTTGAAATTG
Source organism: Marinomonas sp. S3726 (assembly GCF_000967665.1). Classification (NCBI taxonomy): domain Bacteria; kingdom Pseudomonadati; phylum Pseudomonadota; class Gammaproteobacteria; order Oceanospirillales; family Oceanospirillaceae; genus Marinomonas; species Marinomonas sp. S3726. The sequence goes on from NZ_JXYC01000020.1 coordinate 128,057, forward strand.
AATCTTTAAATAGTGTTCAAGAAGTAGCTGAGCAATACTTTAATATGTTAAGTAAAATAGAGCCTATGGTTATAAAGGGTGATGCCCCTGAGTTAATCGATTCTTTAGTTAAAATAGATGATAGTAAGGCTTTGAAAGCTTTTGAAAAACTGAATGAAAACTTTAAATATTTAAGAGAAGAGTCTAATAACGAGATTAATAGAACGTTTAATGCTATTAACTATGCAAATATTGGTAGTGGTATTGTATTAATTTTAATCGTGAGTTTGGGCTGCTATGTTTTATATTTTATCTCTGTACCAAGGCTTAAAGAACTAACGAATGTCATTATCAAGACAAGTGATAGCCGTGATATGAGTATGAGAGCGGAGATTAAAGGCAAAGATGAAATTGCAGAGGCAAGCCATGCCTTTAATAATCTCATGAGTGCCATGCAACAAGCCTTAGTAATAGTTGCTGGCTCTTCCCGTAAGTTAGTAGAAGTAACGGCCAATATGTCCAAGCAATCAGCAGAGGCCAAAGTCTTGATGTTAAATCAGCAATCGGAAGCTGACTTATTAGCAAATGCAATGGGTGATATGGGACAAACTGCCCAACAAATGTCTACCAATATAAGCCTTGCTTCAAGGTATGCGCATGAGGCTGTTAGTGTTGCGAATGATGTTGAATCCTCTATGTATTCAACAGCGGATAGTATTAGTTCACTTGCGAGTAATATTACTATTGCTGAAGAAACCATAGAGCAATTAGAAATTGAAGCATACGAAATAGGCAGCATTTTAGAGGATATAAGTGGTATCGCAGATCAAACCAACCTCCTCGCCCTGAATGCTGCTATTGAAGCCGCTAGAGCGGGTGAGCAAGGTCGAGGTTTTGCCGTTGTTGCCGATGAAGTGCGTTCCCTTGCTTTACGCACGCAAGAATCCACAGAAAAAATAAAGTCTAAAATTGAGAGACTTCAGAAAACCACCAGTGAATCAGTTAATACGATGAAACAGGGTCAGATACTGTCCGAAAGTAGCGTAAAACTCGTCGAGAGTAGCAGTGACTCAATTCATCAAGTTATCGAAAAAGTTAAAGAAATTTCAGGCGGAAATGAATTAGTGACGAATACTTTTGAAGAGCAAAGTAATGTGACCAATCAGCTAAACGTTAATATTAAATCCATACATCAAGCATCGATTAATACCTTAACAGGCACCAATATGATTGAAGAAACCTGCCTAGAGGTGTCTGACTTAACGGCTGATTTAGATAAAATGTTGAATAAATTTAAATTAAGTTAATCGTCTTAATGAAAGGAGATTCAAAGTAGAGGCTAGTGTTAAGCCTCTATTTTTCGAAACCCTTTAGGTAGAAGCCAGATACGCAGTACTAGGCATCACACTTGATAGCGGCCTAAAAGCCTTTGTAGCTCGCTAGATAATGTCTCTAGTTCTTGGCTTGCTTGGGTGACTTTATCTGCACCGGTATTTACTTCTTGGGATTGGGTGTTGATGGTGGCTAATGAAGTATTAATATTTTCAGCCACATGGGACTGCAAATCCGATGCATCTGCTATGTCTAAATTCATGTGTGTCATACGTTCAACGGCTTTGGCAATCTGAGTTAACGTCTCAGCAGCAAGTTGAGATTTGTTTTCTGCGCTATCGGCTTGAGTGGAGCACAGTTGCATTATATTTGAGGCTAAACGGGTGCCAGTTTGCAGGCTTTTTATGGCATCACGAATTTGGTCTGTAGAAGCTTGTGTCCTTTGTGCCAAGGTACGAACTTCATCGGCAACCACTGCAAAACCACGGCCGAGCTCCCCTGCACGGGCAGATTCGATCGCCGCATTAAGGGCTAATAAATTGGTTTGATCAGCGATGTCTGTGATCACATCAACCACTTGGCCTATGTTGTTGCTGTCAGTATCTAAGATACTGATTTGACCTGATAACTTATTTATCTCTTCGATCAGAGCATTGGTTGTTTGCATTGAATCTTGTACGACTTCAGAACCTTCATTTGCTTGATTACTGGTGTTTTGGGCTTCTTTATTAGCGCTTTCAGATTGACCTGTCACCTTATTGGTGGATTCGACCATTTGTTGCATGGCGCTGCTGACTTGTTCAACTTCCTCGCGTTGGGCATTGATTCTTAGCTTGGTTTCAGCGCTGATTTGGGTGAGCTCTGAAGAGGAGTTAGCAAGCTTAGCGGTCACATTGTTGAGCTCTTTAATCACATGACGAATCATAGAGATAGTGGCATTGAAATGAGTTGCCATGGTGCCAATTTCGTCTTGTCTCTCAATAGGGATACTGGTGGTAAAATCCGCATCTCTAATAATGCGCTCCATACTATTACTTAAATCGTCGATGGGCTTTTTCACGGCACGATAGAGAATAAAGCTGAGTAAAATTAATAGACTGATAAGAAAAAGGCTTAGGCTAGTGAGCCAAATAAGATGGACTTGATAATCTGCTTTAAGTGCTTTGTTTTCTTTTTCCACTAGGCGCATTTGTAAATTGATGATGAGAGGGATAGAGATATATGAATAGCTTAATGCGCGATATTTAAGCGGGATTATATGGTTAATAACGGTACTTAATGGGACAAAGTTATAGTTTCTAACCTTTGAACACATTTTAGCCTCAAATGAGAATTTAGTCACCTCTAGAGTGAGGTTTGTAGAATTTAGGCTTTTAGCTGCTCATCAGTACCCAGCCACTACGCTGAATAGACACGGCTACAACGAGCCATGTTTCGCTTAATTTAGAGCCTCTAAGGCTGTTCTTTTATCTTCCCCCATTCCACTATGCAAATTCGCGTTATGCCCTGCTAGTCGACCTTCAAGCCGCGCACTGTGGTCTTCTTTTTTAACTTTATGTTCTCGGCTTTTCATCTTCTCAGTTTTGCCATGTTGCTGTTTGATATATAGGTCAACTAATTCCTCTTGTTTCTCTGTAAGTGCAAACTTCATCACTTTAGCGTAAACACCTAATACCCACGCCTCTGCAAAAAGATCTGCCTTTCGAACCTTATTGGCCCGCTTATAGCGTGACAGAGTGCCCATATAGTTTTTACGATCTTTTATTAACTGACGATATAAGACCTCGTAGCAATAGGTTGCAACTTCGGGTTGAGAGTCAAAACCAATAAACTCTATATCAGTTCCTTTATAGCTAGGGTGGTATATTGGTTTGACAGCAAAAGCCTCTGCAATAGTTGAAACAAGATGTTGATGATAGCGCGGCGGATTTTGGCTTTTCCCTGCGCCAGAAGTCTGAGAATTGACATCAGATAAATCAATAGTGGACTGATTTACCCCATGTTTTTCCATTAGTATTTGTGCTTGGCGTAAAGCGGTTGCCGCTTCATTTCCATTTGATGATTTAGCCAACGCTAGACACTTTTTAATTTTATCTAAAATACGATCATTACTCATCGTCCAGCTCCTCAAATTCTTTTTTTACATTTTCCCAGCACTGTGAACAGTAATGTTGATACCCATTATTGGGATCTTCACGCCAATTTGCATAAGATATTTCAGATGAGGATTCGTCCGGATCATGTGGCCCTAATTCATTCGAGCATCCATACGCATCACACTCTACCGTTGCTTTTATTGTCATTATCTTTCTCCTGCTTTTTAAGTATTTTGTAGATTGTTCTAATATGCACGTTATGCCTAATCGCAAGCTGTCCGTGATTGTTTCCCGTAAACTCAGAAGTGACTTTTTCACGAATGTCTTGCGATGCTTTTTTGATATTTTTTGGTACGTAGAGATGTAAGCCCTGCCAGCGTTTTGCGAACGCATCAGCGCTAACTAGAGCCTGCTGTTTTGCCTTTGCAGGATTGATACCTGCTTCGGTCAATTCCTTTGTAATATGTAGTGTTAAATCCTCTAAAAATTCACTGCGTTGTGCGTCCATTTTAGACATGACAGCCACCTACGCCTCATCAAGAGCCATAAGTGAATCGATGATGTTTTTTAAGGTTTTACGATTACGCTGCCAGCCTTTTTTTAACCGAGAAGAATGCTTTTCTTCA